>DCGK01000126.1:0-22145 GCA_002315235.1 Ruminococcus sp. UBA1780 | reverse complement strand
GGACTTGGTATCTGCGGAAGGGAATTCTGCTGCAAGGGATGCATTGGTGAGTTCCAGCCTGTATCAATCAAGATGGCCAAGGAACAGGGACTTTCACTTAATCCTACAAAGATTTCCGGAACATGCGGAAGACTTATGTGCTGTCTGAAGTATGAGCAGAACACATACGAGGAATTCCTCAAGATTACTCCAAAGGTTGGTGCGGTTGTTCTTATGCCTAACGATGTTAAGGGCGTCGTTGAGGAGGCAAATACAATCACCGGCAAGCTTAAGGTAAGACCTGAGACTGACAGTGCGGTTCCTGTTATTATTGACAGAAGTGAAGTTAAGATTATCAAGGATTCCGTAATCAGAGTCAACAAGGATGAAATCAAGGCTCTTAAGGCTCTTGAGGAATAGTCAAAAAAATATTGTTTTGGACTTGATTTTTTCGAAAAAATGTACTATACTAATAATTAGCACTCGGGGTGTCTGAGTGCTAATTTTGATTTTATGGAATATGGAGTGAATGACAAATGGAAACAAAACAGTTTAAAGCCGAATCCAAAAAACTTCTTGAGATGATGATCAACTCTATATATACTCATAAGGAGATATTTTTAAGAGAACTGATCTCAAATGCAAGCGACGCTATTGATAAGCTCTATTTCAAGTCACTTACAGACGACGGAGTAGGCCTGAATAAAGACGACTTCGAAATCCTTATCAGAACAGACAAGGATGCAAGAACAATCACAATCACAGACAACGGTATCGGTATGACAAAGGAAGACCTTGAAAACAATCTCGGTACTATTGCAAAGAGCGGCTCACTTGATTTCAAGTCAAACAATGAACTTGGCGAGGATGTTGCTATTATCGGTCAGTTCGGTGTAGGCTTCTACTCAGCTTTCATGGTAGCCGACAATGTAACTGTAAAGACTAAGGCCTATGGTTCTGACCAGGCTTACCAGTGGCAGTCAGAAGGCGTTGAAGGATACACAATTGACGAATGCGACAGAGACAAGTGCGGTACAGAGATTGTTCTTCATATCAAGGAAGATACAGAAGATGAAAAGTACAGCGAGTACCTTGAACAGTTCAGACTTCAGTCAATTATCAGAAAGTACTCTGACTATATCAGATTCCCTGTTAAGATGGATGTTGAACATTCACGCAAGAAGGAAGGAACTGAAAACGAGTACGAGCAGTTCATCGAGAGAGAAACAATCAACAGTATGATTCCTATCTGGAAAAAGAACAAGAGCGAGCTTAAGGATGAAGACTACAACAGCTTCTATAAGGAAAAGTTCTTTGACTACACAGACCCTGTTAAGTATGCCCATGTCAAGACAGAAGGTACAGCAACATACAATGCACTTCTTTACGTTCCTGCAAAGGCTCCTTTTGACTATTACACAAGAGAGTTTGAAAAGGGTCTCCAGCTTTATGCAAACGGCGTTCTCATAATGGACAAGTGTGCTGATCTTCTTCCTGACTACTTCAGCTTTGTAAAGGGTCTTGTTGACTCTGAAGACCTTTCACTTAACATTTCAAGAGAAATGCTTCAGCATGACAGACAGCTCAAGCTTATTGCGAAGAGCATCGAAAAGACAATCAAAAATGAACTCACAAAGATGCTTAAGAACGAACGTGAAAAGTACGAGGAATTCTACAAGGCATTCGGCCTCCAGCTCAAGGCAGGTGTTTACCAGTCATACGGTATGAATAAGGATACTCTTGTTGACCTCCTCATGTTCTGGTCATCAAACGAAGAAAAGCTCACAACTCTTGACGAATATGTTTCACGTATGAGAGAAGACCAGAAGTACATTTACTATGCTTCAGGCGAGAGCATTCAGCGAATCAAAAACCTTCCTCAGACAGAGATGGTTCTCGACAAGGGCTACGAAATTCTTTACCTCACAGAAAACGTTGATGAGTTTGCTGTAAAGATGCTCATGAACTACAAGGATAAGGAATTCAAGTCTGTATCTGCAGGTGACCTTGATATTGATACACCTGAGGAAAAGGAAGAAATCAAGGCAAAGGCTGAAGAAAACAAGGAAATGTTTGCTTTCATGAAGGAAGCTCTCGGCGACAAGGTTAAGGAAGTAAGACTTTCACAGAGACTTAAGTCACATCCTTTCTGTCTTACAAGCGAAGGCGAGCTTTCACTCGAAATGGAAAAGGTTCTTAACTCAATGCCTACAGACAACAAGGTGAAGGCTGAAAGAGTACTTGAAATCAATCCTGACCACAGCATTTTCACAAAGCTTCAGGAGCTTTACACAGGTGACAGAGACAAGCTTAAGAAGTATGCACAGCTCCTCTACACACAGTCACTTCTTGTTGAAGGCCTCACAATAGAAAATCCTGTTGAATTTTCAGACCTTATCTGCGAACTCATGACAGAAAAATAATCAGGAAAGTACTGTTTATTCAGTATTCAGAATGATTCAGAAACGCCTCAGAGCCGCGGGTTTACGTAAGCTTTGAGGCGTTTTGGTTTTACTGTCATGCACACTCCGTGCGCAGTACTTATAGTAAACGCATTTATTTAATGCGTTTACTATAAATTGCGTTTACTATAATAAGAAAAAATATACATAAAAAAACCGGTTTCACAGTGAACCGGTTTTTTTACAGGCCGAAGCCTGATATGAATCTGTTTCTGCTGACAGTCTGGATATTCGGAGACGGAGCAGCCGGAGTGTCAGTATAAAGCTCTGCTTCATTGAGTATGAACCCTGCAGCATCAATTTCTGACAGTTCAAGACTTTTGAGTGCTTTTTCGCATTCATCATCAGACGTAATTTTGTTTCTGACAGTCAGAAATACCAGATCAGCGACTCCGGCAAGTGCCAGGGCATCAGGAAAGGCATTTACAGGCGGAGAATCTATGATTACATAATCAAACATCTCTCTGATTTCAAGCAGCTTCCTGCGCATCTCAGGGTTTGTGAGGAGGGTGAGAGGATTTATGCCTCTGGTGTTTCCCTGAGGGAGAACGCAGAGGGAATGGTATTCTGTGAACAGAATTGCATCTCTTGCCGGAAGACGTTCGAAAATCATGTTGTAAAGTCCCGGGGAGTCCTGTTCAATATTGAAGGCGCGCATAAGTCTTCTGTTTCTCAGATTGCAGTCAACAAGAAGTACTGATTTTCCTTCTGCTGCAGCCGTAATGCCGAGATTAAGTGCGGCTGTTGTCTTTCCTGCACCTATATCAGCACTGGTAATAAGTATGATATGTTTCTCGTCTTCGTCAATTTTGCTGACGGTACTGTAGAACTGTCTGAATGCATCAAAAAACTCGATGGATGTCTGTGGACCAATCATGATTGTGTTTCGGTCCGGATTATATCCGGAGATATCATCCGGTTCTTCTGGTGCTGAGCTTATTCCTGAATTACGGAGAAAAACTCTTGTGAATTCGGAATTCTGTTTACCTGCCGGAAAGCTGTTTCTGCGGTAAACCGGAATTCGTGCAATAACCGGAACCTGAAAGCGAAGCAGTGATTCCGTGGTGTTTTTTACTGTAAAAAGCTCCTGTCTGTGTTTAATAAATACTACAGAAGCTGCTGCGCCGAGTACGGCAAATACTGAAACAATAATTCCGAAACCCGGACGTACCGGATTTTCCGGAAACGGCGCTTCCTTAACCTGTATAACGAGAAAATATTCGTCTGACATTTCACGTGTCAGACTTCTGTTTGATGTTTCAATAGTTTTCTGTAAAAAATATACATCGGTAGCTGATTTGCAGGTTACAGTGACTCTGAAGTGCGGAGAGTGCCTGTTAGGCTTAATTTTCACCATTTTTTTTATGTCTGAAGCTGAAAATTTACCGGCTGTTTTTTCGTAAAGATGATCAGTGTAGTAATCATGTCTGAAAAATTCACGTATCTCATCCGGCGGAATGATTTCGTTGCGGAAACCTGACGTGTCAGCAACAATATAGGATGCCGATGAGGTGAATACCGGTCTGGTAAATATCAGTCCTGCAATCATGCCGATTATCGTAAATACTGCAGTGAATACAAGAACGCAAAGCTGCTTTCTGTATTTCTTGATATATTCTTCCACTCTGCCTCCTTAAATGTCTGTGATTATTCGTTCGCTGCTACCTGATTAAGGTATCCTTCTTCAATCATCTGCATTACAACGTCAGCGATTGCTGCGGCATAATCCTTGTAGTGTGCATCGAAAAGTCTGTTGTCCTCGTCGTTTGAAATAAATCCGAGTTCAACAATACATGCAGGCATATTGGTGTATTCGATTATCTGGAAGTTATTCTGTGAGTCGTTTGTATATCCGGATCTTACGCCTCGCTTGTTCTGGATGCCGGCACTTTCAAGCGCATTCAGAAGCTTGTAGCCGAGCACCTCGTCAACAACGTTTGCTTCATCCTGAATCCAGATTTCAACACCGTTGGCTGTGTGATCTTCAAGCTGGTTTCTGTGAAGTGCAAGATAGAGATCGGCACCTGCATTGTTTGCAAACTCTGCACGTTCTCTGTTGTCCATATCCGTGTCATTTGATGTACGTGTGATGATAGCCTTAACGTGTTCGCGGTTCTGGAGCTGTTCATATACTTCGGTAGCATATCTGAGGTTGTCAACCTTTTCAAGTCTGTCACCGTTTGAGCTTCCGATATCGTCACCGCCGTGTCCCGGATCGATACAGATGATGTATTCGGTTTTCTCAGGAGCTTTCTGCTTTTCCGGCTCAGTCTGACTGGAAACGGAAGTGCTTTCAGTATCAGGCTTATTCTTGTTTTTCTGATGTTTTTTGGTGCACCCGTTGATAAGTGTAACCATTAAGATAAATATGATAACAAAAACAGCCAGGCATCCTCCGACTCTGCCTTTGTGTACTCTTCTTGCAACTGGTCTTGAATTGTTGGAACTGCTACCGGACATCATAAACCTCCATATTATTAAAGTGAAATATTCACTGAATTTGCTGTATCTGTACATCAGCCCGCAGTAACTGTTTTACTGTAAGCCCATTCTATTTAATTATATCATATTATTAAAAAAAAGTCACTATCGATTTTCTGATTTCCGATAATGACATATATACTACATATTTTTTGGTGCAATTTACTAGGGAAGCACTGATTAGGTCTGACTTGCATGATGCTCGGCCAGATTTTTCGTCAGACTTTATAAAAACGACGCAGATATACTGTCACATCCCAGGGGCACTTCCTTCGGGCGTATGTCAGGGAGTTTTTGTGCCGGATGACGGAAGCAGCCTGTGGATAAAATAAACGCTGTATCTGAAAAAATCAGATACAGCGTTATGTTAGTTAATAGTAATCAGTTTCAGTGAAATTACTGTTCAGCCGGGAACTTTGTAATAACCTTTGAAACGTACTGCTTGAGTGAAGCAAGGTCTGTAAGACCAACTTCCTTGTCAGCGTCTACGTCAGCATTTGTGAATGCCTGACCTGTAGGGAGCTTCTTGTCAAGGATAGCAAGTGAAAGAACAGAAATATCTGTGATATCAACGTTGCCGTTAAGGTCTACGTCACCGAGAAGTGTCTTGCCGGAAGGAGCCTTAGTTGGATCATCTGGTGTCTTAGTAGGATCAACAGGAGCCTTAGTAGGGTCATCTGGTGTCTTAGTAGGATCAACAGGAGCCTTAGTAGGATCATCCGGAGTCTTAGTAGGATCAGCAGGAGCTTCTGTAGGATCATTTACTGGAGAACCTGCAGGAGCTACTGTACCAGCCTTGTCGCCTGATGGAACAGGGATTTCTGCATCCATGCTGTAACCCTTTCTAGGTGTTGCATCAGGGAAGAGTGTAGCCATTGTTCCGGCAGCCATGAGGTAGTCACCGATGTGCCAGAATCTGTGGTAGTTAAGTTCGAAACCTTCTGTCTTCTTGTTTGTATCGTAGTAAGCCTTGAGTTCCTTGAATGTAGCGTCATCTTCATAAGTCTTTCTGATGCTGATGAATGTAGCGCCTGGTTCAAGTGGTGAACCGTCAGGCATTGTGCCCTTGTAACCGTCAGGAATATGAACCTTCTGTTCAAATACTCTCTTGAGTGAGCCGTTTTCTTCTGGGTGTGATACACCGATGTCATCACGGTACATATCCCACATAGCGTCGATAAGTGTCTGAGCGATGTTGAATGCGAGGATAGCCTTTTCGCCGCCCTTGTCTGTGCCGTATTCAACGCCTTCAGCTGCAGCATACCAGAGAAGTGTGTTTGAGAGTGAGCTTAAGCATCCAACGTCTGAGTAGCCGTATCCGCCGATTGTGAATGTGAGGTTGTTGTTTGCAGGCTTGCTGCCAGCCCATGTATCAGGCTGAGCGTTGTCGCCCCATACGAGTGTTGAAGGCATCTGGAAAGGAACCTGGTTGCCGTCTTCGTCAGCCTTGTTCCACTTCATGTTTTCTTCGAACCAGCCAACCCACTTGTCGAGCATTGCTTTACATCTTTCAGCTGTCTTTGTATCTCCGTCTTCCTTGGCAGCATAGTAAAGTTCAGCAATACGCTGTGTTGACCATACCTGGTTACCGATCCAGCCGTTTGAACCAGGGTCAGCATATACAGGATGTGGAACGTAAGCCATTCCGTAGAATGTTGAAATGCCTGAAGGATATGTTTCGTATCTGCCCTTCCAGCTGTTTGTAGCACCGCCAGCGAATGGACCTTCCTTTGACTGGAGCCATTCATAGAATTCCATCTGTCTGTCAAATGACTGCTTCCAGTCCTTTGCAGCACCTTCTGACTTCATGTTGCCGCTGATAGCTGCGTGCTTTGTGTCATTAGCAGCATAAGCCTGAAGAGCGTTCTGATAGAACTGGTGGCAGTGTGAGCAGCCGATCTGCCATGTCCACATACCGTCGATAGCTCCGCCCCATGATGTGTACCATGCCATGAGGTAGTGCGCACCGTCGTAACCAGCTGATGTATCTGTCTTTGTTGTCTTTTCGTCAATCTTCTTGTAGTACTTGTCGAACATGTCGTTACGGAGTTCGTCGTTCATCTTACCGGCAAGAGCTTCAACTGAAGAATCGCCTACACCCCATCTGCTAGCCCAGTAAACACCCTGGATAGCACGGCCTTCAGCGTCAGGAGCATTTGTGTATGACCACTGTTCTGCAACCTTGTCTTCTGTTGTGAAGATACCCTTGATACCTCTTGTGCCCTTCATACCGTATTCAAGCTTTTCAATACATCCCTGAGGAACTGTTTCAAAGCATGATTCTTCTTCACCACGCTGGAATGTGTTGATGAATGTGAATCCGCCGCTGCCGCCGCCGAAACCATACCAGTCATCAACGTCAGCGAGCCAGTGCATGAGGTAGAGACCCTTGTCTGAACCGTATGCGCTTATAAAGTTCTTGTGGATCGGATTGAGACCGTTGTTGCCTGTGAGCATGTCTGTAGGATACTTTTCAGGCTGTTCCCATTCGTCAGAGTATGTAGCTGACGGAGCTGCAGCAGCCATGAAGCCTGTCTGAACTGTAGGAATCATTGTTTCCATTGTTTTCCATGCCTTGGCGAGCTCGCCTGACTTCTTGGAAAGGTTATCCTTCATAGCAGCAATCCATACGAGGTATGACATAGCTTCTGAAGTTGTTTCGTGACCGTAGTCAGGAGCTTCAACGATAAGTGTTTCAACTGCATGGTAAGGAATGCCTTCCTTTGAAAGGTAGCCGTTCTTTGTACCGTTTGTTACAACATCATCGTAGAGTGAATCGAACATATTCTTATATGTGTCATCACCGAACTTTTCAGGGAGTGTTCTGCCTTCTTTGCCGTTTACCTTAGCTGAAGCTGTGAGCGGTGAAGCTACTGCTGCGAGCATTGAAAGTGAAAGCGCGAAAGCAACTGCTTTTTTTGTCTTCTTAAGAACCATTTTCATAATTCTCCTCTCAAAAAAATTTTGAATTATTATAAAATAATGCGTACTTCAAGGATTGGTGAAAACGTGTAAAAATATACACGTACTTATCATAATCCTTTATAGTATTATTGTAATACACAAATTTTTGTTTGTCAACCCCCGATAAATGTACAAACTTTAAAATTTTATTTTATCTACTAAGTATAATATTGTATTTTAAATTCAACGATGTGGAATATATTTTTGTCGGATATGTCAAAAATAATCTTTCGATTAAAGCATTCTGCGCATTAGTGGATTTTAATCCGTTTATTTGTTTGTAAATGCGTCCGGAATACCTGCACAGAAACGGAAAATTCATTTGTTGTTTTTAAATAATTTTTTCACGGCAAAACTCTGTTTGTACACATATTATACACAATTATATAGTATAATATAGAAATGTACTGCGGATTTCAGACCACAGTGCCTTTATGGTTTTTATATGATAATACAGATACATTTATCTGATAGAAAGGCGTGAGCATTTAAACATGATCGAAATCAAAAACCTGACCAAGAACTACGGTCAGATTGAAGCAGTAAAAGGCATCAGCTTTACTGCAAACAAAAATGAGGTTCTCGGATTTCTCGGCCCTAACGGTGCCGGAAAGTCAACTACAATGAACATGATTGTAGGTTATCTCCCTCCTACTTCAGGCGAGATTCTCATTGACGGAATGAGCATGAATGACAATCCGAGGGAGGTCAAGAAGAAGATAGGCTATCTTCCTGAGCTTCCACCGCTCTATCTCGATATGAAGGTAATCGAATATCTCAGATTCGTTGCCGGTATCAAGGAAGTTCCGAAGGCGGACCGCGAGCATCAGGTTGCAAGAGCTCTTTCCAGACTAAAGATTACTGATATGAAGAACCGCGTTATCAAGAATCTTTCCAAAGGTTACAGACAGCGTGTCGGATTTGCACAGGCTCTTATCGGGGATCCTCAGGTTCTCATTCTTGACGAGCCTACGGTTGGCCTTGACCCTAACCAGACCATGGAGGTAAGAAATCTTATAAACATGCTCCGGAAGGATCATACAATTATCTTCAGCTCACATATTCTCGGAGAAGTAAGTGCGGTCTGTGACCGTATCGTTATCATCGACAAGGGGGAGATTAAGGCTGTTGATACCAAGGATAACCTTACCGGTACATCATCCGACGGTATCGTTTATGTTCTTCGTATCGAAGGCGTATGTGCTGATGTCGAAAAGCTTCTTAAGGAAACTGACGGCATAAAAAATATCATGGATATCAGCTTCGTCGATGAAAACACAAGCGAATTCAAGCTCGAACTTGAAAGTGAGGATGTCAGAAAGACTCTCGTTTCAAAAATGATTGAAAATGACTTCTCAATTGTTGAAATCAAAAAGATTTCCATGTCACTTGAAGAAGTATTCGCAAGTGTAACACGAGGAAAATCATACTCCGGTCTCGCTTCCTCAGAAAACAGCGACAAGGATTAACAGAAAGGATTTTTGAACAGTATGTTTTCATTATTTAAAAAGGAAGTACAGTCGTACTTCTATTCTCCGCTGGCTTACGTAATAAGTGCTCTCTTTGTGCTTATTTACTCGCTCAGCTTTATACAGTGGATTACTTCACTTACAAAGCTCAATCTTCAGTTTTCATTTGCAGCTATTTTCTACAATCAGTTTTTCTACTTCATCTTCCTTGTGCCTATGCTTACAATGAAGACCTTTGCCGAGGAACGCAGAATGAATACGGAAGTACTTCTTATGTCAACCCCGCTTAACGTTTTCAAGATAGTTATGGGCAAGTTCCTTGCAATCGGTGTTGTGTTTGCCATGATTATGGCGCTTACATTCCTTTATCCGATAATTACAGCAGTGTACGGTGAGGTAAGATGGGGAAGCCTTGTCTGCGGCTATCTCGGATTTTTCCTCTGGGGTATGGGCTGTGTTGCAGTCGGTATGCTCGTTTCATCTTTTACCGAAAATCAGATTATAGCTGCTATTTTCGGTGAGGCTGCCATGCTTATCCTCTGGTTTATGGATAAGTTCAATGACATCGAATGGATGAGAAGCAAGCCTGTTCTTTCATCACTTCTTTCAGCAGTTTCTCCGAAGTCAAGATTTGAAGGCTTTGCGACAGGAGTGTTCAGAGTATCAGACGTTGTTTTCTATGTAACATTCATAGCTGTTTTTCTCTGCTGGACAATGATTTCAGTTGAAAAAAGACGCTGGAGCAGGGGGTAATGACTATGAAAAAAGGAATGAAAATAAATACAGTTGCCTGGGCGGCAGCCGCTGTTGTACTTGCTGTTGCAGTTCCGGTAAACCTGATTTTCTCAAAGCTTGACAAAAGCATTGACGTTACACCGTTCGGTGCATACTCTCTCAGTGAGTCTGCTGAACAGGCTCTTTCCTCACTTGAAAAACCGGTTGATATTACGGTTCTTTATGAGCTCGACCGTTTCTACGATGATTCAGAGCCTGGCGAGGAAGCGTACATGATTGCTGATATGTACGTAACAACACTTCGTCAGATGGCAAAGTTCGACAAGATAAACCTTAAGGAAATAAATATAGAAAAGAATCCGGGATTTGTGACCGAAAAGGATCCTGAAAACCTTATGAATCTTGCAGCTGGTGATCTTCTTCTCGAGTGTAACGGTAAAATGAGAGATATTTCATTAAGATCACTTTTTACAACAAATGCAGAAACAGGAAGCGTTGAATTTTACGGTGAAAATTCAATCCTCGGTGCAATAGGCTACCTTGAGAGCGGCATTACACCTACAGTTTACTTTACTGAAGGACATGGTGAGAAGAGTAATGACAAGTGTGAAAGTCTTGTTCATATACTTGAAGGCCAGAACTACGATGTTAAAACACTTAATATCGGACTTGAAAAGAAGATTCCTGAAGATGCAGTAACATTAGTAATGGCTGCTCCTGCCAGGGATCTTACTGCTGAGGAAAAGGATATTATTATTGATTACACCAGAGACGGCGGAAATCTTACCATGCTTCTTGCGCCTCAGGCTGTAAAGGGCAATTTCACCAATATTGATGCTGTTCTTGCAACATACGAGCTCGCTATGGACTATAACAGAGTATTTGAAACAAGCTCCGAAAGATATGCTGGTGATGACAAGTATGCTGTTCTCTGTCAGTATGTTGATACTGATTTCAACAAGCCTATTATTCAGGCGCAGGGAAGTTCAACACTTTACATGCCGGAGACAAGAAGTTTTTACAGTCTTGCAGATGATGAAGAGAAAAGTACAGTTACACAGGAAAGACTGGTTCAGACTTTTCTTAACGAAGAGCTTAATGCAGCACAGCAGTGTACATCACTCAGTGATGTTTACGGAGGAAACAGAACAGACAGGAACGGACCTGGCGGTGTCCTTTATCTCGCAGCAAAGGCTGAGGACAGTGCAAGAAACGGAAGCAAGCTTTTCGTTTCCGGTTCATTCGAGTTTATAGAAGATGAATCAATTCTTGAGATAATGGACAAGACCGGTACAGCATCACTTGCACCTTATCTGTTTCTTTCAACAATAAGCTGGATGGACAAGGTAAACAGTGATTCACTTTTCCCTACAAGGGTATCAGCTACAGACTACATTACAATTCCTGACAGAAAAACAGGAAACATAATTCTTGTTTTAATGATTGCTCTGCCTGTACTTATTGCCGGTTCAGGTGTGATTGTATGGGCTAGGAGGCGCAACGCATGATAATGGGTTACAAAAGAATATTTATCGGACTTGTTATTGCAGCGATTATTGCCATAGGTGCTTATGCCGGTGTGCTGATAGCAAGAAACGGACAGCACAGAAAGGCTGTTGAGGAAGAAAAGAAGAAAGTTGTCTACAGCTTCGATCCGATGGATATTACCGGATTTAATGTTACAAACAGTTCCGGTGACTATATGATGAAGCTTACAAATTCCGGATGGGAATTTATTAAAGGCGAAGCCTTTAATCTGAGTGCTGACAGAATCGTTGAAACAGCAACAGCCATGAGTGAACTCACAGCTTCAAGAATTCTTACAGAGGAGCTTCCGGACAGACTTTCAGACTATGGTCTCGATAAACCTATGAAGGTTGGCTTTACATTTAAGGACGGAACAGTAAGAACACTTGATATCGGTTCAAAGGTTCCGGGAGATGCAGCATACTATGCAAAGGATGAAGACAGGGATACTATTTATATAGTATCTGAGGATGATTACCAGAAATTAAGTGCTGAATTATCTGACCTGAAGGAAAAGTTTCTTTTCAATATATCATCAACCGGAGATATAAACAAACTTAAGTATGTTGATCACGGAAATGTTATATATGATATTGCAAGAGATGAAAACGGTGTTTTCAGACTTGCTTCACCATTCCCGCAGGGTGAGGTAAATGAAGCTCTTGTAACAAACATAACCTCGCTTATTATCAGAGCACAGTGTGTAACATTTATTGATGAAGACCTTACTGATCTTTCAAAGTTCGGATTTGACACTCCTTCATATCAGATAGAAATTTCCAGCGATAAACTCAGCACAAATGTTATTTTCGGAAATTTCTATGACGAAGCTCAGCAATATATATATGCGTATGACAAATCGATTGATCAGATTTATATTTTTGATAAAGCTTCACTGGGTTTTATCGGAACAAAAACAGAGGATATTCTCTACAAGAGACTGCATTATGAGGATTTTGACAACATAAAGGAATTCAGAATGAATGTTCTCGGTACCGAAATAAACATTGAGTATAACTACAATGTCGGAAATGGTCTTGAGACGTCATATACTCTGAACGGTAAAACTGTAAACCGTGAGGACGAAGATATTCTTATGACCTTCAACAATCTTATTAACGCTGTAACAGGACTTTCCTTTGATAATATATGTGAAGATGACCACTTTAATACTCTCAGCAAAGAGCCTGCAGTAAAAATCACATACAAGCTTAAGGAAGGCGATGACTATGTGGTTGAGCTTTACGCGATGAAGGATGATCCGGAGCAGCTTCAGATAGTTGAAAACGGAAAGTATGCAGAATCAACTGTATCAAAGAAAGTAATTGAAAACGGCATGCTCCTTTATTATAAGGAACTGATGGAAAAAATGAAATAAAAAGCATTTTTATGAAACTGAAGTGTTTCCTGAAAATGCGTCATAATTCAGACGGACACGGCATTTTGTAAAAGCTGTGTCTGTTTTTTTATACAACCATGTACTGATTATGCATAAGATTGTGCTGTATTTGGCATTATTATTAATTTACATTTTTTCATTCGTATGTTAAAATTATAGTGTGTAATGGTTAACGGAAAATATACTTCCTGTAAGCCTGAATGCAGAGATTTCTTCAGCGTATCTGCCGCTGATGATTACTATGTGCGGGCCTCAGGAAATCACATGCAGACGGCACAGTAGAATATCGAAAGGAATGATTGATACAAATGGACAGCAGAAAAAACACCGGAAGAATAAAAGCTGCGGTTATGAGTCTTGTTCTTCTGGGACAGACCGCTGCATTTCTGCCGTACGACGGAACAGTGGAAAAGGCTGAAGCGGCAGAAGCAGAAAAAAATTATGCCAAGGCTCTTCAGTATTCAATGTATTTTTATGATGCCAACATGTGCGGAACAGAGGTTGGCGAAAACACGGAATATACATGGAGAGATGACTGCCATGTTTATGATGCAAAGATGCCGCTTAACGATAAAGCGACAAATATGTCAGAATCATTTATAAAGAAAAACAGCAGCATACTTGATCCTGACGGGGACGGATTCATAGATGTTGCCGGCGGTTATCATGATGCCGGTGACCATGTTAAATTCGGTATGCCTGAAGGCTATTCAGGTGCTGCAGTAGGCTGGGGATATTACGAATTCAGAGATGCATACAAGGCAACAGGTCAGGATAAGCACGCTGAAACAATTCTGCGTTATTTCAATGACTACTATATGAAATGTACGTTCCTTGATGATGACGGAAAAGCAGTTGCTTTCTGCTATCAGGTGGGTGACGGTGATATTGACCACCAGTACTGGAATGCACCTGAACTTGATGAGATGGAAAGAAAGGGATGGTTCGCAACCGACGAGCTGGTTTCAACGGATATTCTTTCGATTACTTCCGCTTCTCTCACAATGAACTATCTGAACTTTAAGGATACGGATCCTGAGTATGCGGAAAAATCCCTTAAGTATGCAAAAGCTCTCTACGAATTTGCGGAACGTGCTGAAAAGAAGTCGGTATGTCCTGCAGAAGAAGGCGGAAAAGGATACTACACCTCAACCAAGTGGGAGGATGACTACTGCTATGCTGCCATAAGTCTTTACCACGCAACAAAAGAGGAAAAGTACCTTGACACCGTGCTTGAGCTTGTTGACTACTATGCACCGTCATGCTGGACATACTGCTGGAATGATACGTGGGCTGCAGTTCTTACCATGCTTGCCCAGGCAGATGATATGTACGGAGAGAAGATAACAATAAAATCCTATGACAATGAGATTTACAGTACAAAGTGGATTGAAAAGTACAAGGAGCTTCAGGGCAAGACTGTGTTTGAAGAGGTTGACTGGTGGAGTCAGGTTGCCAAGCTCATAGACAACTGGATGACGGGAAACACTCCGAAGCTCAGTCCGGAAGGATACTCATTCCTCAGTCAGTGGGGTTCTGCAAGATACAATACAGCAACTCAGTTCCTTGCTCTTGTGTATGACAAGTATCACGGAGATGAGCCTTCAGAGTACGGTAAGTGGGCAAAGGGACAGATGGATTATCTTCTGGGTGATAATCCGCTTAACCGCTGCTATGTCGTAGGCTTCAATGAAACATCAGCGCGTTTCCCTCATCACAGAGCTTCTTCAGGACTTTCAAAGTGTGAGGATACTGATGAACAGAGATTCGTGCTTTACGGAGCTCTTGTAGGCGGACCTGATGACAAGGATAATCACGTGGACGTAACAGCTGACTACATATACAACGAGGTAACAATTGACTATAACGCAGCTTTTGTAGGTGCGTGTGCCGGACTTTATCATTACTTTGGTGATGAGTCCATGAATGTTACTCCTGACTTCCCGCCTCCGCCGGTTGAAAAGGAGGAGGACCCTGACGATCCTGCGCTCCAGAGTCCTACAGGAAAATACTGGTGTGATGCGTTCAGCGTTGACATCGTTCAGGATGACGGTCCGAGAGCAAGTGAAATCACGCTTTATGTCCGCTCAACTGCATCAAAGCCTTCAAAAAATCTTTCTGTAAGATACTATTTTGATACTACAGGTATGAATTCCATCAGCGAAAAGGATCTGACACTGAGAAAGAACTATGACCAGGCTGAGATAGAAGCTGATCATCCGGCAAAACTTTCAGGTCCGGTAAAATACAAGGACAATATCTACTATGTTGAAGTATCATGGGAAGACTATGCTATTTCAAATTCAAATAAAAAATACCAGTTTATTCTCGGAACGTATGCATGGGGAAATTCATGGAATCCGGATGATGACTGGAGTCATCAGGACCTTGTACAGTTTGACGATGCTTTCAAGGGAACTCCGGAAAAATGTGAATATATATGTGTTTATGATGACGGTGTTCTTGTTGGCGGAACCGAACCTGACGGCACTACTCCTTCAGCCGGTACAGCTCCTTCTTCTCCGGAAGTTAAACCGTCACCGTCCGTGAAGCCGTCGCCTTCCGTGTTACCTGAAAAGGGACCGGATTCCTCAGCCGGTGATGCAGTGATTTATATTCCGGGCGATGTTAATCTTGACCGGAAGGTTGATATAACTGATATATCAGTGCTTTCACTGGCGATTCTTGAAAAGAAGCTTCCGAAAGACATGGCGTTCAGAAATTCCGATGTTGACCTTGACGGGGAAGTCGGACTTACTGACCTTGCCTCGATTAAACAGTTTGTTTCAAAGGTAATTACATCATTTTCCTGACAGAAGTGTAACTGATACATACAAATAAAAATACTGTTTTTTAAAATTTGTACATAAAACTCAGCTGAAAATGAGTAGTATTTCTGATTTACATTTTATTATAATTATGATAGAATAAATCTGAACATGTGCGCCTTTTCAGGAGCTGATGGAGATTATACGGGAACAAAAATACATCTTGATACGAAAGGAACAAAAATGGAACAGAAAAAAACATTTAACAGAATCAAGGCTGCGGGAATCAGTGCAGTACTTCTTGCATCATGCATCATTCCTTCTGCTGCAATGGCTGCCGAGAAGACAGAACAGAAGGCTGCACCAATCAGTGAGGTTGTAAAATATTCTGATGCTGAGTATGACTATGCACGTGCGCTTCAGTACTCAATGTATTTCTACGATGCCAACATGTGCGGTACAGAAGTGGAAGACAATAACCGTCTTGCATGGAGAGGAAACTGCCATACATATGATGCAAAGGTGCCTCTTCAGCCGATTGATGCAAAGAACAACGGTATCAACCTTTCAGCAGCTCAGATAGAGAAGCTTAAGCCGTATCTTGATCCGGACGGAGACGGATGCGTTGACGTTGCAGGCGGTTTCCATGATGCCGGTGACCACGTTGAATTCGGTATGCCGGAAAACTATGCAGCAGCAACACTTGGATGGGGATATTACGAATTCCGTGATTCATACAAGAAGACAAAGCAGGATGATCATATAGAAACACTTCTCCGTTACTTCAACGATTATCTTATGAAGTGTACATTCCTTGATGACGACGGAAAGGTTGTTGCTCACTGCTATCAGGTTGGTGACGGTGACATTGACCACGCTTACTGGGAAGCTCCTGAAGTTGACAGCATGGCAAGACCCGCATTTTTCCTTACTGCTGAAAAGCCGCAGACAGACTATGTGGTATCAGCATGTGCATCACTTGCTATTAACTATCTTAACTTTAAGGATACAGATCCTGACTACGCAAAGAAATCTCTGAAGTATGCTCAGGCACTCTGGGATTTTGCAAATGAACACGAAAAGGAAATCTCAGATAACGGTGACGGTCCTAAGCAGTACTATGCTTCAAGCAAGTGGGAGGATGACTACTGCTGGGCTGCAGCATGGATGTATCTCGCTACAGGTGACAGTAAGCCTCTTGAACTTGCTGTTGAATACTTTGACTACTATGCAGCATCAGGCTGGGCATACTGCTGGAACGATGTATGGGCAGGTGCTTCACTTCTCTGGGCTGTTATCAACAAGGACCATCCTGATCTTAAGCTCGTACAGATGATCAGAGATGCTCAGGGCAAGAACGAATACGTATATGATGACTTCTTCGATGATGACTGTCTCGGAAAGTGCTTCAAGACATACAAACAGCTTGAAACACCTGGCGGATATGCATTCCTCCAGATCTGGGGTTCTGCACGATACAACACAGCGATGCAGCTCCTCATGCTCCTTTATGATAAGTACACAAATGACGGAAAGCCTGGCGAG
Source organism: Ruminococcus sp. UBA1780 (assembly GCA_002315235.1). GTDB lineage: Bacteria > Bacillota > Clostridia > Oscillospirales > Ruminococcaceae > HUN007. The sequence goes on along the minus strand of DCGK01000126.1, from coordinate 4,816 downwards.
CGCAGTGAATGGGCTCAGAAGCAGATGCAGTACATCATGGGTGACAATCCGATGAAGAGATGCTACATCGTAGGCTACAATGATGATTCAGTAAAGTATCCTCATCACAGAGCCGCTTCAGGACTTCTCGAGGCTGAAGATACACGTGAACACAGACACATTCTCTGGGGCGCTCTTGCAGGCGGTCCGGGCGGAGATGACAAACATACAGATATCACAGCTGACTGGGTAGGAAACGAAGTTACTATCGACTACAATGCCGCTTTCGTAGGCGCATGCGCAGGCCTTTATGAATTCTTCGGTACTGATGACATGGCGATAACACCTGATTTCCCTCCGGCTGATGAAAAGAGACCTGGCGGCGGTTCAGACCCTGATGATCCGACATCAAACGGTTACTGGGTAGAAGCATGCGGTATTGATGACATTAATGCTGAAGGCGCTGGCGTAACAAAGGTTTCGTTCAAGGTTATGACAGGCTCAAGCAAGCCTTCAGACAAGATTTCAGTACGTTACTTCTTCAATACAAAGGAAATTTCAGGCGGTATTGATGCAGTAAATACAGCCAAGGAACTCTATGACCAGTCTTCAGCTGAGGTTGAAACAGCAGACGGTGTTATTACAGGTCCTTTCAAGTATGATAAAACACCTGATACATATTATGTTGATATCGCATGGGACGGATACATGATTGCAAATTCAGGCAAGAAGTATCAGTTCATAGTTGGTCTTTACTACGGTGACAAGTGGGATCCGAAGAATGACTGGAGCTATGACGGACTTACAATTTATAAGGAAGATGATGCTTTCTTCGGAAACGGCAATGAAAAGGAAACAGATCATATCTGTGTATACGATGACGGCGTTCTCGTAGGTGGTGTTGAACCTGACGGAACAACTCCTGCAGCTGCTCCAAAGCCGACAGCAACAGCTAAGCCTTCTGCTACTGCAAAGCCTTCAGAAACAGCAAAACCGGTTGCAACAGTTAAGCCTTCCGATACTTCCGGGGTGAACCCGACAGCTTCATCAAAGCCAACAACTGCACCTGTGGATTCCAGTACAAAGATGGTTCTCGGTGACGTAGACCTCAACGGCAAGGTTGATATTACGGACATCTCTGTTCTTTCACTTGCTATCCTTGACAAGAAGCTCCCTGAAGGTCAGGCATTCACAAATTCTGACGTAGACGCTGACAAGGAAGTTGGTCTTACAGACCTTGCTACACTTAAGCAGTACGTTTCAAAGGTAATCACAAAGTTCCCTGCGGAACAGTGATACCTGTAAAACACATATTAATGTAAACAGCAAAAATACAATAAAAGGAAGTCGTATGAAAATGCGGCTTCCTTTTTTGATAATTCGCATATTTACTCACTTAAAAAAATATGATATAATTAATCTGGTGTAAATTTGCGGAAACAGAGGGTTTGTTTCCTTTAGTATGAAATTAAGGAATGGTGTGAATATGAAGACAGGGAATTTAATCAGAGCAGGTATTTTCTGTGTTCTGTTTGCCGCTTTTTCAGCTTTTCCTGCCGGACAGCTCAGTGCGGCTGCAGCCGGAGATTTAAACGGAGACGGTCAGATAAATGTGGTCGATTTTATTTATCTGAAGAAAATCTTCATTTCAGGAAATGAAAGTGAGGAATTGAATACTGAAGCTGCAGATGTAAACGGAGACGGAACAGTTAATACAGGTGATCTGATAACACTGAGAGACATCATACTTGACACGAAGGATTCTGAAGGGACAGTTCAGGAGCCTTCCGGGGAGTACCCGATTGATGAATCATGCATACTCGAGCCGAAGGGGACTGTACATACAGGAGACGGAACATTTTACGGCGGAGGCTATGAAGGCGGATGTGCGATGCTTGATCCTGTTTCAAGAGATTACTGGATTGTTGCCATGAATCTTGAGGATTATGCTGATGCCCGGCTTGCAGGTGCCTACCTTGAGGTAACAGGAGAGCTCGGAACAATTAATATGCTTGTTACTGACCTGCTTCCGGAAGGAAAGAAAGGTGATCTTGATCTTTATACAGACGCTTTTCCTCTTATAGCTCCGGTAGAAAAAGGCCGTGTTCCTGTAAGCTGGAAGATAGTGCCTCTTGATATTGCTGACAAGGTTAATGTCAGCTACAGGTTCAAGGAGGGAAGCTCAGAGTTCTGGGCTGGTGTTCAGCTGCTTGATCATCGTTATCCGATAGCGAAACTTGAGTATCTCAACAGTGAAGGGGAATTTACTGAGATTAAACGCAGACCGTACAATTATTTCGAAAGCAGAGATCTTGGTCCGGGACCGTTTACTTTCAGAGCAACAGATATTTACGGTCAGGTAATAGTAGACCGTGATATCCCACTGGTTCTTGATAAGAAGATAGAAGGCAAAAGTCAGTTCCCTGTATAAATCAGGAGAGAGGATTAGTAATGAAAAAATACAGATTATTATCACTTCTGTGTGCATGTCTTATATCAGCAGGCTCGTTGTCTGCTGCCGTTATGTATGCAGATGAGTCTGAAGCAGCTGATACTTCAGCTTCAGACAGTGCCTTATCAAATGACGCAGAGTTCAGCATCACATATCTTTATGACGGAGGAACAGGAAAAATCGAAAGCCCTGAGGGTCCGTTCCATGTTGGTGATGTTGTTACACTTTCTCTGTGGGCACTCAGAAAAGACGGATATTCACATACCGGATGGACAGACGGCGTCAATAATTACAAGAGAGGCGTAACTATTTCGATGCCGAGAAGAAATATGGTTCTCAGACCAATATGGAAACCTGTTTACTCAATAACATACGAGAAGCTTGAACCGTACGGATATGATTCACCGTATCAGGACGGAACAGTATCACCAGGTACGGAAATAAAACTTCTGAATCTTCCTATGCACAACGGTGATGCGCAGTTTGAGGGATGGCTTGTAAACGGGAAGTTCTATCCTGGAAATTCTTCGTTTATAATGCCGGAACAGGATACAAAGGTTGAGATTTACTGGCTTGAACCTGTTGAGATTGATTATTTTGCGGGAGATGTTGAGGGACTTATCACAAATCCTCATTATATCGTGAAGGCGTTTCCGGGATATCCTATGGATTTTTCAAACGGTGAGAGACTTGTAAGACTCGGCTACAAGCTTACAGGCTGGATTGATCCGGATGACGGTCAGAAATATACCTTTGCGGATTCATATATTACACCTGAAGCAAATAAAACATATCTTGCAGACTGGACTCCGGTTAAAGTCAGTATGAAGTTCACAGCAAACGGAGGAAGCGGCAGGATGACTAATCAGATTGCCGAATTCGACAGCTGGACTGAGATTAAGAAATGCGAGTATACCAGGGAAGGATATAAGCTTGCAGGCTGGAAGCATGATGATGACTATTACCTTCCGGGTGCACCGGTTCAGGCCAGAATCAGGGAAACCGGTGAGTTTATGGTGTTTGATGCAGTCTGGATTGAAGAAAACAGAAATCCGGGAGATATAAACGGAGACGGCATTGTTGACCTCAGCGATCTTGCTGTTCTCGGACTTCATACAATCGGAGATTTGGAAATTACTGATGAACAGGCTCTGGACAATGCTGATGTTCAGAGAGACGGAACCGTTGACATTTCAGATGCGGCTCTTCTGAAACAGTATTTATCAAAGGAAAAAATATTATTAGGTATTGGGGAATAAGAGAGAATGAACAGAAAAACTGTTATTTTTATGCTGATGATTGCTGCGGCTGCTGCATTGTATTCATGCGGACCTGCAGCGGAAATTGATGTTCGTCCGAGTGACGGGATACTGCAGAAAAAAATTACTGAACCGGTTTCCGGGACCGGAGTATATGAAACCTCTGAGGTTACTTCTGCATCCGAAAATCCGGAAACGCTCAGGGCGGAAACAGCACCTGCTGTTACTGCGCAGGCTCGTGTTATTTCAGAAAAGAAAGGTGTGGAAAATTCGCAGGACAATAAAAATAACAGTAATTCCAGTCACAGCAGTTCAGTTCAGAACCACGAAAACAATACTGTAAACAATCAGAACAGCGCAGGCAGTTCTCCTGCTGAAAACAGGCAGGAGGAGAAGGAGGAACAGAAAAAGGAAGAAACCCGTAAACCGGAGGAAACCAGTGTGCCTGTACAGGTTACCGAAGCAAAGACACAGACTGAAGCAACGGAAGCACCGGTTCAGGCAACTGCTTCTCCTGAGCTGAAGTATGTAAACGGAATTCTTGTTGTAAATAAGTCATATCCTGTGCCGGAGGATTACCGACCTGACGGAATGGTGATTTCATACCGTTCCATTGACGGAACGGATTATCTTCTTCCGGAGGTGAGTGATGCATTCAGGGAACTGTGCGATGCAGCTGACGGAGACGGATATTATCTCTGGTGTCAGTCGGCGTTCAGAAGCTATGCTACCCAGAAGAGACTGTATAACAATTATGCAGCATCAGACGGAAAGGAAGCGGCAGACAGATATTCAGCCAGACCGGGATATTCGGAGCATCATACCGGATATGCACTGGATGTGAACTATCCTTCCTCATCCTTCAACAATACACCTGAAGCCGCATGGATTGCGGAAAACTGCTGGAAATACGGATTTATTCTCAGATACCCTGCTGACAAGGAAGCTCAGACCGGATACAAATATGAGTCATGGCATATCAGATATGTCGGAAAGGAACTTTCCGAAGATATTTATAACAGCGGATTATGTCTTGAGGAGTATTTCGGACTTAGCTCACAGTACAGCGATTAACAAATGAGGCCGTTAAAAAAAGTCTCTCATATAACAACACAGAGGATATCCC
>DCGK01000123.1 GCA_002315235.1 Ruminococcus sp. UBA1780 | reverse complement strand
CAAGCTGTGAGCAGAGAAGCTTCTTCGATTTCTTAACCTTTTCGCATTTTACAATCTTTGCAACCCTGAGATCAGCTTTAAAGAAGTCGTCAATTGAAATTTCAGGTTCAAGAGGTTCAACCTCAATTTCAGGCTCAGCTGCAGGAGCGTTCTGCTGAATTAATGCGTTAAGTTCTTCGATTTCCTTGTCAACGTCGATTCTAGGGAAGAGTACTTCACCCTTTCTTACTGTTACGTCTGCAGGAAGAACACCGAATACAGCAGCGTTTTCATATGAAACGTCGCTTTCTGATGCGCCTATCTGTTCCCATACCTTCGGCATTGTTGTAGGCATGAATGCACTGAGGAGTGATGAGCAGATTCGGATTGCTTCGAGAAGGTTGTAAAGAACGCATGCAAGTCTTGGCTTGTTTGCCTCATCCTTTGCGAGCACCCACGGAGCGGTTTCGTCGATGTATTTGTTTGCGCGTGACACAACAGTGAAAATCTCAGCAAGTGCATTGTTGAGCTGAGTGTTTTCAACAAATTCATCAACCTTTGCTCTCAGGCCTGAAGCCATGCTGATAAGTTCGTCGTCGAATTCACCTGCAGTTTTATCAGCAGGAAGAGTACCTCCGAAGTACTTGTCAACCATTGCAACTGTTCTTGAAACCAGGTTGCCAAGTCCGTTTGCAAGGTCAGAGTTTATACGATTTATCATTATTTCGTTTGAGAATGAGCTGTCAGCGCCGAGTGCCATTTCACGGAGAATATGGTATCTGATTGAGTCGGCGCCGTATCTTTCGCCGAGTACAAACGGATCAACTACATTGCCGAGTGACTTGCTCATCTTCTGTCCGTTGAATGTAATCCAGCCGTGAACAGCGAGATGCTTCGGAAGAGGGAGATCGAGAGCCATGAGCATTGCCGGCCAGATGATTGCGTGGAATCTCATGATGTCCTTTGCAACCATGTGAACATCTGCAGGCCAGAATTTGTCATAGTCAGTATATCTGCCGTTTGCATATCCGAGAGCTGAAATATAGTTTGAAAGGGCGTCAATCCATACATATACGACATGCTTGTCGTCAAATGTAACCGGAATACCCCACTTGAATGTTGTTCTTGAAACACAGAGATCCTCGAGGCCCGGCTTGATGAAGTTGTTTACAAGCTCTGTAGCTCTTGTCTTTGGTCTGAGGTAGTCAGTTTCAGTGAGAAGTTTTTCGATTCTTTCTGCAAAAGGAGACATTTTGAAGAAGTATGCTTCTTCCTTTGCTTCGATTACTTCACGGCCGCATTCAGGGCATTTGCCGTCAACGAGCTGTGAGTCTGTCCAGAAGCTTTCGCATGGTGTGCAGTACTTGCCTGAGTACTCGCCCTTGTAGATATAACCCTTGTCGTAGAGATCTCTGAAGATTTTCTGAACTGATTCGATGTGGTAATCGTCTGTTGTACGGATATATCTGTCATAGCTGATATTCATGTAGCTCCAGAGATTTTTGAAAATCTTTACGATATCATCTACATATTCCTGAGGTGTTATGCCTTTTTCCGCAGCCTTCTGTTCTATTTTGAGACCGTGTTCATCTGTTCCTGTGAGGAACATTACATCGTAGCCCTGCATTCTCTTGTAACGCGCAATTGAGTCGCATGCTACTGTCGTGTAACAGTGTCCTATATGTGGATTTCCTGACGGATAATATATAGGAGTAGTAATGTAAAATGGTTTTTTGGACATAAAATCTCCTCCATAAAAATAGTCTGATAATAATTATACTCTATTATCGTATGTTTGTCAAAGGAAATTTAATGATGAAATTTCTGCTCAGTGCGGTAAATACGTGAGTCATAGGGGTGCAGCCTGTCAGGGTGAGTCCGGATGTTAATCTGAATTTTTTCTGCTGTAAAAGCATTGAAATTTTTGCGATGATAAGATATAATTAGAGTGTATATCTTATTATTACTATTACAGGGATGTGAAAATGCATGTTTGCACAGTTATTCGGGTATTATCTTCTTGACAAGAATATTATTTCAACTGAACAGCTCAATGAAGCACTTGTGAACAAGAATATCTACAAGGCTCGTCTGGGCTCACTGTTTATGGAATCAGGATACATGACACCGGAACAGGTCGAGTATGTTCACCGTGAACAGAGAAAATTTGATAAAAACATGGGGGACCTTGCCGTATTTCTCGGATTTCTTACAAGGGCGCAGATGGAAGAGCTCCTTGAGAAGCAGAACGGCGGGGATATGGCGCTTGCGGAAGCACTTGTAAGCAAGGGCTACATTACGCCGGCTGAGCACGACAATCTGCTCAAGGCGTACAGACAGGAGCTGGGACTTACAAGTGATCTCAGTGACCAGAACAATCTCAAGAGGGATATCATCTCAATATACGGGCTTGAAGATAAGGAAAATTCAGATACTTACGCTGACTATGCATCTCTTTTTGTCAGAAATTCAATCAGATTTGTCGGAGATGACTTTGCGTTCACAGGCTTTAATCCTGTTAAGGATACAGAGCAGGAGTGCATGATTATACAGGATATCAAGGGGAACAGCTCGCTCCGGACGGCTATATGCGGAAGCCAGAAGGCGTTTAATGCGTTTGCTGCAAGATGTGCAGGCAAGGATGCTCTTGACTGCACCAACCGTGACGTTGCTGATTTCCTTAATCTTCAGAACGGACTATATGCGGCCAATGCATTTGCGTCGGACAGCTCAAGGCTTTCTCTCGGAAAGCTTGACTATGCCCAGGATGAGATGATCGGTACAGACAAGGACAAGCTTATTGTTCCTCTGTCATTTACATTCGGAAAAATCTATATCTACGTATACAGGGTGTAGAAAATCAACAGCTGGTATATACCTGATTGTACACAAATATATACAATGAACAAAACGGATTGAAGTCAGTTGTAAAATTATACAAATATAATCTGATGACTTGACTTAAAGGAAAATATCCGCTATAATAATAACAGTGTTAAGTTAATATTTGTTATTAAAATTAACACTCGTTTTGTTGTCTCCTTTCTTTTGTTCTACACATATTTATTTATCTCTTTTTATCTTTGCAGGACACCGTTTGTCCTGCATTTTTTATATCATAATGAAAATATAAAATTTAAGACGGTGAAAAAATGAAAAAAACTATTAATCGCATATTTGCTGTGACCGGTATGATACTGATTTCAGTTCTGCTTTTCTCATGCGGCAGAAAAACAGTTCTGATAGACGATGAACTTCCTGAGCTCCCTCCGCCGGTAGCTGCTGAGGTCGGTACTCCGGCACCGGCTCCTGTCACTGAAGAAGAACCGGAAGGAACCGGAGTTGTTGTTCCGGAACATCTCATGACTAAGGAAACCGGGCTTCGCAGCGGTATGTGGTATGCATACAGTGAGACAGGTTCAAGCTATTACTGTTTTTATCCGGGCAAAAACTCTGATTCCGGCGTAAAGATAAGCGTTGAAGACGGAGTTACGTCTGCTTTCAAATATGAAAAGAGAGAAAAATACTATCTTTTCCATTTTGACAAGGAAGATGATAACACCAGTATTAACGTTGAGTATCTGGACAGTGACCATGTAAATTTTGAAATTAACGGAACATACTATGAACAGCTTGAATACGTTTCTGATGAGCAGTACAACGAATTCTGGTTTTATACAAACAAGGAAATAGCCGAACGTGCCAGGGAATACTACAGAAAAGGCGCGGCTAATCCGAAAGTTGCTGACGTGCTCGTGATAAATGCCTTTGAAATGCCGGGAAATGAAGTTACACTTCAGCTTACAAAGAAGCAGAAAAACAAAACAACAGGTGATATTGAAACCGTTGTCTGCGACAGCTATACTGTAAACAGGCTTACTGCAAAGGGTGTTGATTCGCTGGGATTTTCAGTTGACATACGTTAAGGAAACAGTGCTTCCGTAGGAGATTGATGTCTGTTTCACTGACAAATATCTGTTTCAATCTATTGCAAAAAAAGCGTAAATGAGTTATAATAATATATAGTGAATGACAAAAGTAAATCATATTTATATGGAGAGCCCGTATTATGCCGCGATTTTTTGTGGACAGTATCACAGATGAAAAATATACATGCATTACCGGTGAGGATGCCCGTCATATCAGCAGATCACTGCGTATGAAGAAGGAAGACGCACTTACTGTATCCTGCGGCGGTATTGATTATTCCTGTGTTATAAAGGATATTTCAGATGATCTGGTTTCACTTGAGGTGCTTTTTTACGACAAGTGCAAATCAGAACCAAGTATAGATCTTACTCTTTATCAGGCGGTTCCGAAACTGGACAAGCTTGAGATGATTATTCAGAAGTCCGTTGAGCTTGGAGTGAACAGGATAGTGCCTGTTCTGACACGACGCTGTGTTTCAAGACCGTCGGAGAAGGATTTTGCAAAGAAACTTCAGCGTTATCAGCGTATAGCGCTTGAAGCGGCAAAGCAGTCAGGCAGAGGGATTATTCCTGAGGTTATGCCTGTTATAAGCTTCGGTGAGGCTCTTGATCAGATGAAGAAGACCGACTGTGCACTGATGCTTTACGAACAGGGCGGAATTCATTTTTCTGAGGCCGGACTTAAAAATACCGGAACGGTGTCGCTGCTTATAGGAAGTGAAGGCGGATTTGACGAGTCAGAGGTACAGAAGGCTGATGAAGCCGGAATTAAGCGTATATGGCTCGGAGACAGAATTTTAAGATGTGAAACAGCTCCGCTTGCGGCTGTTTCGATAACAATGTTTCTTACAGGTAATCTGTAAACTATAGAAACCGGACGGTGGCCTGCAGAGCTTCGTCTCAGAAAATACTTTATCTGCAGAGAATGGAGAAAAGCTTATGAAACACACTTTACTTGGAATTATTGCAGCTGCAGTATCAGTAACAGCAGCTATTATTGCCGTTGTAGCAATCAGAAATTATACGGAAAAGAAAAAGAATGCCGATGAGGATTATGATTACGACTGTGATTTTGATGATGACGGCTGTGATTATGATGACTGCGAATTCGACGAATTCGATTATGACGAAGATTTTTCATGCGAAGATGAATGCGATATCGACGATTTCGAAGAGGGTAAGGATATTGATGAGCTTCTCGACGAAGAAGATGCCGCTGACGAAGCTGCAGCAGAGGAAGCTGAGAAAAACAGCAAGTAATCAATAGGGTTTTGTGGTTTATTCAAGACAGGGCAGAAATATTTGTCCTGTCTTAAAATTTGTTCCAGGATTTTTTTGAAAAACACTGGAAATTTTTCCATTTATGTGATATAATAATAAAACAATATAAATATAGTAAGCAAAAGCGTTTTTGCTCACTGTAATATTATGGAGGAAAACATGGCGAAAGAAATTAAGAAAAAAACACTTCAGGCTCCGGTTGGAAATGATGAAAAGCAGAAGGCTCTTGAGATGGCGATTGCCCAGATTGAAAAGACATACGGTGCCGGTGCTGTAATGCGTCTCGGTCAGACAAAAAGTCTTGATGTCGAAGCAATTCCTACAGGTTCAATGACACTTGACATGGCGCTCGGAATAGGCGGCGTGCCGAGAGGACGTATCGTTGAGATTTACGGCCCTGAAAGTTCAGGTAAGACAACAGTTGCTCTTCACGTTGTAGCTGAAGCACAGAAAATGGGCGGAAATGCTGCTTTTATAGACGTTGAACATGCTCTTGATCCTGTATATGCAAGTGCACTTGGTGTAGATATTGACAACCTTCTTGTTTCACAGCCGGACAGCGGTGAACAGGCTCTCGAAATTGCTGAAGCACTCGTTCGTTCAGGTGCTATCGATATACTTGTTCTTGACTCAGTTGCAGCTATGACTACAAAGGCTGAAATTGACGGAGAAATGGGTGACCTTCATGTAGGTCAGCTTGCAAGACTTATGTCACAGGCTATGAGAAAGCTTACTTCAGTTATCTCAAAATCAAACTGTGTGGCAATATTTATCAATCAGGTTCGTGAAAAGATCGGTGTTATGTACGGAAATCCTGAAACAACACCGGGCGGACGTGCGCTTAAGTTCTATTCTTCAGTACGTATTGAAGTAAGAAAGGGAGAAACTCTCAAGAGCGGCACTGACGTAATCGGCGCACGTACAAAGTGCAAGGTTGTAAAGAACAAGGTTGCACCTCCGTTCAAGGAATGTGAATTTGACATAATGTACGGTCAGGGTATTTCAAGAGTCGGTGAAGTGCTTGACCTTGCAGTTGAACTCGAAATCGTCAAAAAGGGCGGCGCGTGGTTCAGCTACAATGAAACAAAGCTCGGTCAGGGACGTGACAATGTTAAGGAGCTTCTCAAGAACGATCCTGCTCTTATGCTCGAACTTGAAGAACAGATTAAGGAAAATGCACGTAAGCTTGTAATGGCTTCAGCAAAAAGCAAAAATGATTCAAAGCTTTCCGAAGCAGTAAAAAATGCAGCTGCAAACTCAGCTTCAGCAGATGTTACAGTAAGCGCGGACGATGATTTTGAGGAATTTGCTCCTGCCGGTGAAGAAGAGTGATAATAAACTCGGTTGCAAAATACAAGGGTACAACATATGAGGCTGTAATTGACGGCAGCAGGGTATATCTTCACAGGGAGATTGTAGCTGATTTCGGCCTTGCGCCCATGAAGGAAATCAGTGATGAAAAATATGCAGAGATGATGCTGGCATCTGACAGACGCAGAGCTACTGAACGCGCGCTGTATCTGATTGACTACCGTGATTATTCATACAGGGAGCTTTTCAGGAAGCTCCTTGAAAATTACGATGAGGACATCTGCTACTATGTAACGGACAGGCTTGCTTCACTCGGTATAATAAATGACAGGCGGTACGCTGAAAATCTCGCAAGAAAATACGTTGAAGTCAAAAAGTACGGATTTTACCGTGCTTCAAACGAAATGTACAGAAAAGGCCTGGACAGGGAGCTTGTAAACGAGGTTCTTGCTGCATATGAGGAAGACACTGCTGAACGTATATGTGAAATCATAAGAAAAAAGTACAGCGGGTACCTGGATGACAGGGACAAGGTACGTAAGATGAAAAATGCGCTTGTTCGCCAGGGATACAGCTTTGAGGATATAAATACAGCCGTTCGTATGATGGAATGTGCTGATGACGATGAATTTGAATAAAATACAGAAGGTGGTTGTTTCAGATGCCTGTTAAAATCGGTATGGTGTCACTTGGATGTTCCAAAAACCTTGTTGACAGTGAAAGAATGCTTTACAAAATCCGTGAACGCGGATATGAAATTGTAACTGATCCCGCAAAGGCAAATGTTGTTGTAATCAATACATGCGGATTTATCCAGTCTGCAAAGGAAGAGGCTATAGAGACTATTCTCGAGCTTGCAAAGCTCAAGGAAGAGGGAACGGTCAGGAAACTCATTGTAACAGGATGCCTTGCACAGCGCTATAAAGAGGAGCTTGCGGAGGAATTCAAAAATGAAGTTGATGCCGTTACAGGTATCAGCGGAGACAATGATATTATTGACATTATTGACAGGGTTCTTGCAAACCAGCACGTGGTTGAGTTTAAGGATAAGCTTGATCTTGAGCTTACAGGAAAGAGAATTATTTCAACACTGCCTTTCTTCACATATCTCAAGATTGCAGAGGGCTGCAGCAACTGCTGTACATACTGCGCAATTCCGATGATACGAGGAAAATACCGCAGCGTTCCTATGGAAAATGTTCTTGAGGAAGCAAAGTGGCTTGCTGAAAACGGTATTACAGAGATAGCTGTTGTTGCCCAGGATTCAACACGCTACGGTGAGGATCTTTACGGAAAGTCAAGACTTCCTGAGCTTCTGAGGGAGCTTTGTAAAATTGACGGATTCAAATGGATTCGTGTTCTTTACTGTTATCCTGAAAGAATTACTGATGAACTTATCGATGTAATTGCTTCTGAACCAAAGATTGTAAAATATATGGATATTCCTATACAGCACAGTGATGAGAAGATTCTCAAGACAATGGGAAGAGGCGGCTCAGAGGCTGAGCTTCGTGCATTGTTCAGAAAACTCAGGGAAAGAATTGAAGGACTCACAATAAGAACAACTCTCATTACGGGATTCCCGGGAGAAACTGAGGAGCAGTTCAATTCAATGGCCGAATTTATCAAGGAAACTGAATTTGACAAGCTTGGCTGTTTCCCTTATTCTGAAGAGGAAGGCACAAAGGCTGCTCAGCTGCCTGATCAGGTTGACGAGGAGGTTCGTGCTCACCGTGCGGAAATTATCATGGAACAGCAGCAGCTTATCAGTGAGCAGAAAAATATGCGCATGATGGGTAAAACTGTTGAAGCAGTTGTTGAAGGCTATGATCAGTGGGGTGAATGCTGGTTCGGAAGAACACAGAGTGATGCACCTGATATCGACGGCAAGATATTCTTTGACAGTGAGGAAAAGCTTGCTGTGGGCCAGTACGTAAAGGTGCTTGTAAACGAAACACTTGACTATGACCTGATAGGAGAGGTAATTACAGATGAATCTGCCGAATAAACTTACTCTTTTAAGAGTTATACTTGTTCCGTTTTTTATACTGTTTTTCTATCTGGAAGCAGTTCCGGGAAATTTCATAATCGCTTTTCTTATTTTTGTCGCAGCATCGGTTACCGATGCCCTTGACGGACATATAGCACGTAAAAACCATCTGGTTACAACCTTCGGAAAATTTCTTGATCCGCTGGCAGACAAGGTTCTTGTAGCGGCTGCGCTCTGCTGCTTTACGGACAGAGGACTTATGTCAGCTGTTCCGCTTATCATCATAATCTCAAGAGAGTTTATGGTTTCGGGCCTGAGACTTGTAACAGCAAACGAAGGCGTTGTTGTTGCTGCCGGAATATGGGGAAAGCTTAAAACAGCGTTCACAATGGCTGCAATAGTTATTATTCTTCTGTTCTGCTGCTTCGGAATTGAAGAGAAGTTCCGGCTTGTGTCAGATATTCTCATCTGGATTTCAACTGGTCTGACAATCATTTCAGGTGGTGTATATCTTAAGGGTTACTGGAAGTATATAGATACTGACAAGTAATTTATTGTGGAAACGCACAAACCACCGGTCTGATATTTATTTATTTTATTAGAACATCACAAAGCCGCCTTGATTAACAGGGCGGCTTTATGTTATAATCAATATTGTCTCGCTTAAGTGCGGCTGACGGCTTAAAATACTGACAGGAGAGTTTTATTCCAATGGAAAATATTATGGAAACAGTAGCATCTGTCAACGATGCAGTAAATAGTATTGTTTGGGGCTGGCCGGCACTGATACTTCTTTGCTTTACCGGTGTTCTTATGACGGTGCTGACAAATTTTTATCAGGTGTTACATTTTAAAAAATGGATGGGTGCCACGATAGGTGCTATTTTTAAGGATAAACATATAACAAAACATACGGAAGACAAGTCTATTTCGCAGTTCCAGAGTCTCTGTACTGCTCTTGCTGCAACTGTCGGCACGGGAAATATCGCCGGTGTTGCTTCTGCAATTGCACTCGGAGGTCCGGGCTCGATTTTCTGGATGTGGGTAGTTGCCTTTTTCGGAATGATGACAAACTTTTCGGAAAATGTTCTTGGTATTCTCTACAGAGTAAAGAACAGCAAGGATGAGTGGAGCGGCGGAGCCATGTATTACCTTAAGTACGGTGTAGGCTCAAAGAGCTGGGGAAAGGTTATCGGACCTGTTCTTTCAGTTCTGTTCTGTATCTTTTGTCTGCTTGCTTCCTTTGGTATAGGAAACATGACCCAGATAAATACTATTGCAACAAATATGCGTGAATCATTCAGCATACCGGAATATATCACGGGCATAGTTCTTGTAATTATCGCCGGACTGGTTGTTATAGGCGGTATCAAGCGTATTGCTGCAGTAACTGAAAAAATCGTACCTGTAATGGTACTTGCATATCTTGTCGGAACAGTTGCAATCTGTGTAATTCACATTGATCAGTTCGGGGCTGTATTTTCCGCTGTTTTCAAAGGCGCATTCGGAATGAGAGCGGCAGCCGGCGGTATTGTAGGTTCAGGCGTTAAGATGGCAGTGCAGATGGGTATGAAGAGAGGCGTTTTCTCAAATGAAGCCGGTCTGGGTTCATCAGTTATGGTTCATTCAAACTCGAACGTAAAGGAACCTGTACACCAGGGAATGTGGGGCATATTTGAAGTGTTTACGGATACGATTGTTGTGTGCACACTCACATCTTTTGCAGTTCTTTCATCAGGACTTGTAAACCTTGAAACCGGAAGGGTTGCAGACGGAATAGAAAACACAGGCGGTCTTGTTGCGCTTGCATTTGAAAACTCATTCGGTGCAGTCGGCTCAAAGTTTGTAGCACTTGCACTTCTTCTGTTTGCTTTTTCGACTTCACTCGGATGGAGCCATTACGGAAGCAAGGCTATGGAATATCTCTGCGGCGAAAAATCCGTAATATTCTACAAGATTGTATTTGTTGCAGCAATCTTTGGCGGAGCAGTTATGAAGGAAAATCTTGCATGGGATCTGTCAGATACATTCAACGGACTGATGATGATTCCTAACCTGATAGGCGTTCTTGCCCTTTCACCTGTGGTTTACAGATGTACAAAGAACTATGTTGACAGACACATGAGAAATAAAAAGACTGAACCGATGCTATCAATGCATGAGGATATTCAGAAAATTCAGGCCGAAGCCCTGGCAAGAGGCGAAGGTGCTGACGAATAAAAATCTGCGATTTATACAAAAATGAACCCCTTCCGGATTACGGAGGGGGTTCATTCATAAAGGTGGTATGAAGCAGCGTTTCATGAACCGGCTGCCGGTAACGGCTGATATGCAGATCAGTAAGCCGGAAGAAATTCGGCAGAGTCTACTTTCCAGCCCGGATATGAGTCAGATTTTACCATATGGAGAACCAGCTCGGATTCGGAACCGAAATCATAATAGGTTCTGCTCATTGTAAATGACGTATCGGTTTTGTCTCTGTATGATATTTCATCTGAACTCCACTGATATCCGAAGGATGTCGGAGTCTGTGTGACATAAAGCTCTCCGTCCTGTTCACGAAATCTGTGCGTTGTCAAAAGGTCAAATCTGCTTTCGATTACATTTTCGGTAAAATATCTGTTCAGAAAATCTGAAATGTCAGACAGCGAACTGAAACGTCTGTCTGTAACTGAAATGTATGTGTAGTCAGGCTCGTTGTCGGATTCATGATACAAAAATGATCTGCTTTCGCTGGTTTCAATGCCGTAGCCGACACGCATGCTGTCGGCTGTATTGAATGCTTCAAATATCTCATATGCGTTTTCCGTATATATACTGTCATCCTGTTCTTCTTCCGGAGATTTTGCTGTACTTACCGTAATCGCAGTGGTTTCTTCTGCTGTGATTTTGCTGTCAGCGGTTTCAGATATCAGGGTAACAGTCAGTATGCTGTCTGAAGAAGGAGCAGATGTATCAGCTGCGGTGTTTTCTCCGCTTTTTCCGGAATCGCCAGGTTTAAGCGTGGTTTCCGGTTCCGTTACAAAGGAGGTTTGTGTTGATGCCGGAGAGACACTGATGGTTCCGCTGTGCTCCGGAAGGCTGTTCAGCACTGAACTGAACACAATAACAAATGCAGCGGCTGCAGCAATGGCAGCTGTTATTTTTAATCCTTTCACGGTGCTGGTTTTTCTGTATGAAACCGTATCTGCTTCTGTGGTTTTTTCTGCTTTGATCATGCTCTGAGATTCGGATTTTCCGGCTTCTTCAGCCATTCTGGCTGCCAGGTTCTTTATGAAATCATCGCTGAGCTTTCGGCTGTTCATTTCATTTCTGTATTTATCATTAAAGCTCATGGTCGTATTCTCCCTTCAGTGCATTTTTCAGAATTGATCTTCCGCGTGAAAGCTGAGTTTTAACAGCATTTTCCTTCTGCCCGGTGATACTGCTTATTTCCCTGATGCTGTATCCTTCGTAGTAAAACAGATGAATTACATCTCTGTATTTTGCCGGGAGATTCATTACAGCACTGTAAACGCCGCTTTCATCAGGAATAAATTCCATGGCAGGAATAATCTCATCCTTAAGTTCTGTTGTTTTTCTGTTCCATGCTGATCGTTTCAGGTCAGTACATCTGTTAATTGTGACTCTGATAAGCCAGGCCTTCAGATGTTCATCTGAACTGAATGTATCCCGGGATCCCGCGTATTTTAAAAAGACTTCCTGCACTATGTCCTGTGCATCCATTTCATTCTGAGTATGAACAAGTGCGATACGGTAAATGCTGTCGCCGTATTTTCGCAGTATCTGTTCGAATTCAGCCTGACTCTGCATAATGACTTTTCCTCCTTTTGTAAGGTCCTTACAGAAATAAAACGGTACAGACACCATAAAGGTTACATAAATAATAAAAAAATTTTCCGGAACTGAAAAAAGCTTGTAAACCTGCACCTTATAGGTTATAATAGATAGTGAACGCTATACATACACTGTAATTATAGCTCATTTCATCATAAAATCAAAGGCGTAACAGCAAAAGTAGTATTGCCTGAGGAATCAAAGAGAGTACCGGGTGCTGGGATCGGTATATTCCGGGGATGTGAAGTGCGGCTGCCAGCCGGGACAGGGAACACTGCAGTATCTGTCCACGTTTAATCCGCGTTAAGGATTTTAAGCAATAAACCAGGAGTGGAACCGCGGAATACCGCCTCCTGCAGTGACTTTTACGTTGCTGCAGGAGGCTTTTTTATGTAAATAATTCAGAACAGGAGAGATTTAATATGATTATCTACAATACCATGACAAGAAAAAAGGAAGAGCTTAAGCCTATAACTGACGGTGTAGTAAACATTTACGCATGCGGACCTACAGTTTACAACTACATTCATATAGGAAATGCAAGACCAATCTGCTCATTTGACGTTCTCAGAAGATATCTTACATACAGAGGATACAAGGTTAAGTATGTTCAGAATTTTACTGACGTTGATGACAAGATTATAAAGAAGGCCAACGAAGAAGGCGTTCCTTCAATCGAAATCTCAGAAAAGTACATTGCCGAATACAAAAAGGATGCACATGGCCTTAACGTAATGGATGCGGATGTACATCCGAAGGTTACAGAAAGCATGGATATTATCATTGATATTGTAAAGACTCTTGTTGAAAAGGGATATGCATATGAATCAAACGGAGATGTTTATTTCAGAACTTCAAAGTTTGAGGACTACGGCAAGCTTTCAAAAATGCCTATTGATGAACTTAAGGCAGGCGCACGTATAGACGTAAGTGACCAGAAGGAGGATGCGCTTGATTTTGCTGTATGGAAGGCTGCAAAGCCAGGCGAGCCGTACTGGGAATCACCATGGGGTCACGGAAGACCGGGCTGGCATATCGAATGCTCTGCCA
>DCGK01000048.1:3942-4808 GCA_002315235.1 Ruminococcus sp. UBA1780 | reverse complement strand
AAAAATGTTTTTTGTTGAATTCATGATGTAATTAACTCCTTTTGTTTTTTAGGTTAATTATATCATACCATATATCAAGAAAAAATGCAAACAGTTTTCACCCGATAGGTGAGCGGAAATTTCGGATTTTTATGAGATTTTTTCACCTGAAAGATTTTTCAAACGACATATTTATGTGGACTATATTGCTTGTTCACGGATTATAGGACTTACTTTACGAGGCCAAGAGCAATCATAGAATCCTTAAGGATCTTTGCATTTTCCTCAGCTATAGGATAGAGAGGCATACGGCACTGGCCGCAGTTCATACCCATCATGTTCATAGCTTCCTTTACAGGAATCGGATTAACTTCAATAAAGAGGTTGTTGATAAATGTAAGGAGCTTAGCCTGAAGCTTTGCTGCTTCTGCGCAGTTGTTGTCGAGGCAGTACTGTGCAATCTGGTGTGTTTCCTTTGGCATGCAGTTTGAAAGAACTGAAATAACGCCTACACCGCCGAGTGACATGAGCGGAACAATCTGGTCATCGTTACCGCTGTAAACATCAAGAAGGTCGCCGCATTCAGCGATAAGCTTTGCAACATAGCTGATGTTGCCGCTTGCTTCCTTAACAGCAACGATGTTTTTGTGCTGTCCGAGCTTCTTATATGTGTCGATTGCGATATTAACACCTGTTCTGCCAGGAATGTTGTAAAGAATAATCGGAATGTTTACTGCATCAGCGATAGCTGTAAAGTGAGCAACAAGGCCTCTCTGTGAAGACTTGTTGTAGTAAGGAGTAACAATGAGAAGTCCGTCTGCGCCGAGTTCCTCAGCCTTCTGTGAAAGTTCGATTGCATACTTTGTATCATTGCTTCCTGTACCAGC
>DCGK01000048.1:0-3860 GCA_002315235.1 Ruminococcus sp. UBA1780 | reverse complement strand
TCCTCATCAGTCATTGTTGATGATTCACCTGTTGTTCCGCATACGATAATAGCGTCTGTACCGTTTTCAATCTGGAAATCTATATTTTTTCCGAACTGTTCATAGTTAATTGAACCGTCTTCGTTCATTGGTGTTACAATAGCAACACCAGCACCGGTAAATATTGTGTTCTTCATTATTATCTTGTCCCTTCTGTAGTATTTTTACCGGTTCGCCTTATTATCAGGCAAACCATAACCGTAAACCTCAGGTTCAGTCAGGGAGTGTGTAATCGCCGCAGGAGCACTGTATCCTGTCTGCGTGCTCCGGAGGCGATTATATACTTCCTGACGAACCGGACGCTTTCTCTAAATTATTCAGTTAATCAGTCAAAGTAACCCTTTGCTGCTAGTAATTCAGCAAGAAGAACTGCACCGCCTGCAGCACCTCTTAATGTATTGTGTGAAAGACATACAAACTTGTAGTCATACTGTGTATCTTCTCTGAGACGACCGATAGAAACAGCCATACCGCCTTCCATATCTCTGTCGAGCTTAGCCTGCGGTCTGTTGTCTTCCTCGAAGTAGTTGAGGAACTGCTTCGGAGCATGAGGAAGTTCGAGTTCCTGAGGAACGCCTGCAAATTCCTTCCAGCACTTAAGGATTTCTTCCTTTGAAGGCTTGTTTTCAAATGTTACGAATACAGCAGCTGTGTGGCCGTTTGAAACAGGTACACGGAGACACTGTGTTGTGATTGCAGGTGACTGAGCCTTAACAATCTTATTTCCTTCAATTGTACCCCATACCTTGAGTGGTTCCTGTTCTGACTTTTCTTCTTCGCCGCCGATGAACGGAATAAGGTTGTCCACCATTTCAGGCCATGTTTCAAAAGTCTTGCCTGCGCCTGAGATAGCCTGGTATGTACATGCGAGAACGTTTTTGATACCGAACTTTCTGAGAGGGTGAAGAGCAGGAACGTAGCTCTGGATCGAGCAGTTTGACTTAACTGCGATAAATCCCCTCTTTGTGCCGAGTCTTTCTCTCTGAGCTTTGATGATTTCGATGTGGTCAGGGTTGATTTCAGGTACTACCATTGGTACGTCATCTGTAAATCTGTGAGCTGAGTTGTTTGATACTACAGGACATTCAGCCTTTGCGTAAGCTTCTTCAAGAGCCTTGATTTCGTCCTTCTTCATATCAACTGCACAGAATACGAAGTCAACCTGTGAAGCGATTTCTTCGATATCAGCTGTAGCATCCATGAGAACCATATTCTTCATTGATTCAGGCATTGGTGTTGTCATAGCCCATCTGCTGCCTGCTGCTTCCTCATATGTCTTGCCCTTTGAGCGTGGTGAAGCTGCAAGAACCTTTACTGTGAACCATGGGTGACCGTCGAGTAATGTTGCAAATCTCTGGCCTACCATACCTGTTGCGCCGATAATACCTACGTTGTAATTCTTCATTGTCGTAAAACCTCCATAAAAACTTTGTTAATGCACAAAAAACCGGCACAAATTATAAAAATCTGTAACCGGTTCATCAGTCAATATAATCAGAAAAATACTGATACGCAATCTGTTATGATATTAAAATTAACGTACCGATAGCTCTCCATCACACTGAATGATGACAGTTACATGCTTATTCAGCATATACCCAGAAATCATCTTACCGGGATGATTCCTTCGGCAGCATCGCCTTTCGTATCCGGTCACCGGAACGGTTTCCCTCACGGACACTACTTATCTTTGCCGCACCTCTATCTTTTAACTATGATATCACTTTATATCTCAGTTGTCAATAGTAAAAATTCAAAAAACAGACTTTTATCATCCTCTGACAACTCTGTTTCTTCCGTTTTCCTTAGCCATGTACAGGGCACTGTCAAGTCTGACAAATGCAGATTCAGGTGCTTCGTCCTCATTTACCTGAATAACGCCGATACTGCATGTTATTTTACCGACTGTTTCAAATTCAGACTGTTCAGTTTTGCTGCGGAGCTCTTCAGCAATTTTCTCTGTCATGTCACCGTCAGTATTTTCAAAGATTCCGAGGAATTCCTCTCCTCCCCATCTGCCGAGCTGCACACCGTACTGTTTAAGATGATCCCTTGAAAGAGCAGAAAACTTTTTCAGAACAGCGTCACCTGTCGCATGGCCGTATGTGTCATTTACTCTCTTGAAGTGATCGATATCAAGCAGTATGAGTGAAACCGGCTTGTTTTCACCGCGGCATTTTTCAAGGCTTTCAGTCAGAGCAGACTCAATATGTCCGTGATTCAGCAGTCCTGTAAGTGAATCCTTCATAGCCATTGTTTCATATTTTTTCAGATCCTTTACAAGGCGCTGATGACTCTCATGAATATCCTCAACAACAAAAACAACTCTGAAATCACTGTCATCCCCCGTTTCAATACGGTTGAAAATAAGCTTAACCCAGATATACTGACCCTCGAGATTTATCATCTGACAGTCAATTGATCTTGAACGGTGATAGTCAAGATTCGCCTTAAGGAATTCCGGATCTGTAAACTCATTAAATGCCTGCTGGTCATCCGGCCAGATCATATTTACGATAGTTCCGCGCCACTGTGTAAATGAAATATTCAGTTCATTTACAGGATTGTCATCAACCTCAGACATATCCATGTTTGAGCATGTGTCCTTTACAAGATCACAGCACATGGAAAACAGATATGCACTTTTTATGGTATTAACCTTTTCATCAGCACGTGATTCGGAAATATATGCCTCCTCTTCAACATAGTTAATGAGAATAGCACTCATTGTTTCCTCAAAAGGAATATTTGTAATATGAACCGTCCTGTCAGTACCGTTCATGGAAAATCTGCATTTTTTCGAAAATCTTCCTGCGAAATTTCCAGCTTCCTTAAAAAATACGGAATACTCATTGCTGGCAGCAACCTTTTTATCTATACTTCGCTCCATGAAAGTATTCATCATATCCTGATATGAACCTTCTTCACCCAGCAGCGAACTGAAAAAGCTGTCTGTTCTGAGTGCCGTATATTTGTCTTCAGTAATGTCAGAGACATATATAACATCAACCGTGTCAAATATTTTTTTCTGTATTTCTTCAATGCTGTATTTCATATAAAATCTCCCATATCCTAAGTGTATTTTTATGAATATTATATCATGTTCATCATACATATTTCAATAGTTATTTTTTCCATTGATTAAAACCTTAAAGTATGCTATAATTTCTTTATCTAACCGCAGAACAACGGGCTTTGACGCCCTGTACAAATACGTTGAATGTATTTATTAAATGCGTTTACAGCAAAATGTATTATTACCGGTATACGAAAGGAAACTGTTCAAATGGAAAATAAGATGAGTACATCTGATTTTTACTACGATCTACCTGAGGAGCTTATTGCCCAGACCCCTGCCGAACCACGTAACAGTTCACGTCTGATGGCACTTTCAAAGGAGAACGGAACTATAGAACACAGGCATTTCTATGATCTTAAGGACTATCTGAAAAAAGGTGACCTTCTGATTCTGAACGATTCAAGAGTCCTCCCGGCAAGACTTTACGGCGAAAAAAACGGAACCGGTTCAGCAATCGAATTTCTCCTGCTTGAACAGAAGGGCGACAAGAAGTGGGAAATCATCTGCCGTCCGGGCAAAAAGGCAAGAGAAGGTGCTCAGTTCACATTCGGAAACGGAAGACTTAAGGCTACTGTCCTTGAGGTTAAGGAAGACGGAAACCGTGTGGTTCAGTTTGAGTGCGAGGGAAACATTTTCACAGCACTTGAGGAAATCGGACAGATGCCGCTCCCTCCTTACATTACAGCAAAGCTTGAGGACAAGGAAAGATACCAGACAGTGTATTCAAATGAACTCGGTTCAG
>DCGK01000008.1 GCA_002315235.1 Ruminococcus sp. UBA1780 | reverse complement strand
GAAACAACAGATCGGAGGTGGTAAGCATGTGTCTTGAAGAGTATACGCAGGAATATGTGGACGAGCTTCATAAGATAGAACTGGAGAGGTTCAAAAAGAAAGCTGATGAGGCTGAAGCTGCACGTGATGCAGAAAAAACCAGAGCTGACAGTCTCGCTGAACTGGCACGCAGATATGGAATACCGGAGGAACAGATAGTGGCAGCTGAAGGAAAATAACAAGTGAATAGAAACTGTTAATGAAAGATATGAAGTGAGGTTTAAATCAGTAACCACTGCAGGTTTTTCCGGGAATGCTTATTTAAAAATCATTTTATATCGTTATATCCTGAACAGATAAAAATTTTTTTTAATTTTTTTTAATTTCTGTAGCATTTCGGCCTCCTGTAAAGTATTATATATACAAGGGGATGAAATCCCCCATGAAAAAATATATTACAGGAGGATGAACACTATGAAAAGTAAAAAAATAACTGCATTTGCTGCAGCGCTTTGTATGGTACTGCAGATGTTTCCGGCGGGAGCTGCCGGTGCAGCGGAAAATGATGCAAAGAATGAAATCATTTACGGAGACATTAACGGGGACGGAACACCGGATATCACGGACCTTTCGATGCTGGGACAGTATCTGCTTAAGGATATCACACTTGAGGGTGCAAAGCTGAAAGCCGCAGATACAGACGGTGACACAGAGGTTGATCTGAGGGACCTGGCTCATATGAAAAGATTTCTGACAAGACAGGTTACAAAGCTTGGTCCGCAGGAAGAAACATCGCTTAAACTGAAAAAGGCAGAAACCTATGAGGATATATTCACGCTGATTGAGAACGATGATTATTATCTTTCTGAAGATATGATAAATGCTGTGCCTGACGCAGTTGTTAAACCTGCTGAATCTGTACCGACAACTTCGGCAACTCAGGCTCCGGGTTCTGCGGCAGCTGACAGAAATTATTCAGAAACCTGGAATCAGGAGGAAAATGTTCTTGAGGCAGATATTGTGAAAACGGACGGCAAGGGTATTTATTCATTTACATTTACTGAATCAGGAAGCCGTGTTCCTTCCCTGAGCATTGTATATCCGGACAACGGTAAATTTGAAAAGGTTCAGAAAATAAAGGCTGATCCCGGTGAGTGCGGTCCGGGCAGGGTGAACGGAGTCACATTAAGGGATATGTATCTCTACAATGACATGATTATTGTAATCGGAAATGTCCAGATAAGCAATCCTGAAACAGAGCCTGCTGATAACATTATAAACAGATGGTATTACAGAAATTCAAAGTCATTTACCTTTGTTTCGGCATACAAAAAAGGAAATGCTGAAAAAGAACCTGAACTGATTGATACATATTTCCAGGAGGGCGCATATAAAGATGTAAGAATCACACCTGAAGGCTATATGTACGTGGTTACTAACGGTGGATTCAGAGATTACAGGTATTATCTTGATATGATTCCGGAAGTATCTGTACAGGCGGATAAGGATGACAAAAAATCTGAATATAATGAAGAGGCAGTGAAAAAGACTGTTCCACTTACAGGTATGAGCGGAAACGTAGTACCTGTTCCGACTGATCATATATATGTTCCGTGCGATACTGACGATACCTACAGCTGCGGCTATACTGTTGTAAGCGGTATTAATCTTAATAAAACAGGAAGTATTTCCGTCTCGGATACCAGTGTTATTTCAGGTTATACGGGTGAAATGTACTGCAGCGAAAACAATATGTATTTTACACATGAACGTTACAGCTACAGATACTTCTATAACGGAACTGACGGGAATGATGATGAAATGTCATACGATGTAACTGAAATAACTAAAGTTGCCCTTTCCGGGGGAAGGATTGTACCTGATGCTTCAGGTGAGGTTCCGGGATATGTTTTAAATCAGTTCTCAATGAGTGAATATGACGGATACTTCAGAATTGTAACAACAGCAAACTATCGTATTCCGGAAAAGAAAGACGGCAAAGTTACAGGACACAGCAGAGAAAGATCAAACAACGTATATGTTCTTGATCTTAATCTGAAAAAAGTCGGTGAGATTACTCATTTTGCCAAAGATGAATCAGTAAAATCAGTAAGCTTTGACGGTAAAACAGGATATGTTGTAACCTATGTACAGACTGATCCGCTTTTTGCAGTTGATTTTTCAGACCCTTCAGCTCCTGTAATTCTTGATGAATACAAGATCGAAGGCTACAGTACATATATGCAGAAATGGGACGACGGACATCTTATCGGATTCGGAAAGAGTGCTGACAAGGATGGAAGAGAAACCGGATACAAAGCTGTTATGTTCGACAATTCCGACCCTGAAAACCTGAAGGAAGCCGGAATTTTCAGCTTCCTTTACCGCGATAGTGAACTCGCTGAAAAACTTGTGGGAAAACCTGAAAACAATGAATTTGATTTTGACAGTGTTTATCTCAGCAGTGGCGGTGTTTATGACAGAAAGCAGCTTCTGATTGCTCCGGAGAAAAATCTTATAGGATTCCCGCTTACAGGTTACGCATCCAGAAAAAACGGTAATTATTACGGCGGTTTCGGATACTGTTTCCTTTCATATGATGACGGAGAATTCACACTGAAAAATGTAGTTTCCTATGCCGGCAGCAATAATGATTATCTTAATCAGTTTAACAGGGCAGTTTATATCGGCGACTATGTGTATATGATTTCACAGGGAAGACTTATGGCAGCTGATATGGAAACATGTACAAAGACGGATGAACTCGAACTTTTATCTTTTGATAATTCTGTTAAACCTGAATAAAAATGTGACAGGTCTGAATCAGACAGATGTCAGCTGTTTTTCTGAACAGCAAAATACCCCGGAAATGTCAGTGCATTTCCGGGGATGTTTTTTTCTGTCCTGTTTTTTATACATAACCAGCAACGGATGAAACAAGAATTATCAGCATACATACCGGTACGATAAACTTGATCATCACATTGTAAAGCGCCTTCGATTTGAATCTGCCTGATGATTCGACTTCTTCAGATACATACTGGGGCTTAACGACAAACCCGACAAGAACCGCAGTGATAAGAGCAACTACAGGCATCATTATGTTGTTGCTGATAAAGTCACAGAAATCAAGAATCTGCATTCTGAAGATTGTAACATTTCCAAGCACGCCGTAGCCGAGTGACGAAGGGATTGCGATGAGAAATGCCAAAATCATTACTGCAAGGCAGGTAACTGAACGCTTTATATGAAATCTGTCCATGATAATGGAAACTATTGTCTCCATAAGTGAGATTGCTGACGTGAGGGCTGCAAAGAAAACGAGAATAAAAAATATCAGACCGAAGATGTGACCTCCGTTCATTGTGTCAAATACATTCGGAAGTGTCACGAACATAAGTGTAGGACCCTTCTGAAGTGCTTCAGGATCTCCGCCGGAGAAAGCAAACACAGCAGGAATTATCATAAGACCGGAGAGAAATGCGATACCTGTATCAAAAATCTCAATGTTTCTTACTGATTTTTCAAGGTCGTCATCCTTTTTCATGTATGAGCCGTAAGTTACCATGATACCCATAGCAAGTGACATTGAGTAGAAAAGCTGTCCCATAGCTGCAACAACGGTCTTGATTGAGAAAAGACTGAAGTTCGGCTTTATGTAGTAAACAAGTCCGTCGGCAGCCCCTTCAAGTGTAAGACTGTATACTGCTGTGCCGAGTGACATGCAGATGAGAACAGGCATAAGGAATTTGCTTACCTGTTCGATGCCCTTTTCAACACCGAGAAGAACTACAAGGGAAGTTACTATCAGAAATACAGCCATGCAGATGATAGGACCGGATGTACTGCCTATGAACCCGCCGAAATAATCAGGAGATGTTGCTTCATGTCCCTGATTTCTGATATACACGCTGAGAAATTTTACGACCCATCCGCCGATAACACAGTAGTACGGGAAAATGATAACAGGAACAAGCGCAGCAAGGTATCCGAGAAAAGAAAATTTTCCGTTTATCATTTTATATGCGCCGATAACACTTTTTCCGGTACGGCGGCCGATTGCTGTCTCAGTTATCATAAGAGCAAAGCCGAATGTTACAGCAAGAACAAGATATACAAGGAGAAATATACCTCCGCCGTATTTGGCTGCGAGATAAGGAAATCTCCAGATGTTTCCGAGACCGACTGCAGACCCGGCAGCTGCCAGTACAAATCCCAGACGGCTTGAGAAGCCACTCTTTTTTTCCATTTAATTAACCTCATTTCGTGATGTAATACAATATATCCATTATAGCAGACTGAATTGTTTTTGGCAATAAAAAAATATATGAACAGAATTTTTGAAGAATTTCAGTGTGAATTTTTGATGATAATGCTACGGATGATTGACAATTTACACTGTAAATTATATAATAGTTATATAGTTTTTTGGATGATGACCGGATGGATTCCGGTCAGGTCAATCATTTCTGAGATGAGAAAAATACGGGGTGGATTTTATGGACAGGGATTACAGTTCGGTATTCGGTATAAGAAAACGTACAATGATAATAATGCAGATTATGTTTGCTGTTTTTCAGCTTCTCTTTGAGATTATCAATCTGTACAGCATTGTAACTTCCGGGGAACAGATTACCAATACCTATAACAGTATACTCGGAAATATCGGCGGCCTTGTGCTCATTCCGACAATGATCAACGCAGTGATTATTTCAGCGGAGATGCTGACTGTAAACAGGATTAATGCTAATGATCCGGACGAAAAATCCAGTAAGTATCTGCTTGTAATTCCGTTTCTGCTTATCGCAGTTAATTTCAGCTTTTTCCATTACAATATTTCAGCATCGCTGATGGCATTTCTGTTTCCGGTTTCAGTCACTCTTCTTTATGAAGATGTAAAGCTTACTCACTTTGCAACTGTCATGAGCATATTAGGTCTGGCTCCGGCCATTTCCAGAATAAAAAATGATCCTGTGCTCGGTATTGAGGCTGTTCCTGAAGCCGCAGCGGCACTTATCCTTGTGTTCTTTTTCGGGATAATAAGCAGTGTGACTGTTAAGGCTCTTGTAAAACGAAGTGAAACACTGACGGAAATGACCGAGCTTGCTGAAAATGCCAGCAGAGCAAAGAGTGATTTCCTTGCAAACATGAGCCACGAAATCAGAACCCCTATGAATGCAATTGTAGGCATGTGCGAGCTCATTCTCCGCGAACCGGAGATTTCTGAAAATGTCCGCGGGAACTGCTTTTCAATTCAGAGCTCAGGACGCAATCTTCTTTTTATTATCAATGACATACTTGATTTTTCAAAGATAGAATCCGGTAAAATGGAGATTATCGAATCTGAATTCAATATCGCATCTACTCTTAATGACGTAATAAACATGACAGTCACAAGAAAAAGTGACAAGAAGATAGAGATAATAGTAATTGCAGATCCGGATATTCCGTCAGGACTCATCGGCGATGAGATTCGTATCCGTCAGGTCATGATTAACATTATGACAAATGCAGTAAAGTACACCAGTGAAGGTGCCGTAATACTCAGAATAAGCCATACCCGTCATGACTACGGAATTAACCTGAAATTTTCCGTAGAGGATACAGGCATAGGAATTACTGAGGAAAACATCGAGAAGCTTTTTACAAGCTTTCAGCAGGTTGATACCAAGAAAAACCGTGCTGTTGAAGGAACAGGACTTGGACTTGCAATTTCAAGGCGCCTTGTAACAAGGATGGGCGGATTTATCAGTGTAAAGAGCAGATACGGTGAGGGTTCTCTTTTCAGTGTTGTAATTCCGCTTCGCGTGTCTGATGAAAAACCGTTTATAATTGTCAGGGATGCTGACAAAATTACCGCTCTTGCATTTATAAAAACAGAAAAATTTACCCATGAGGTTGTAAGGGGAAAATACAAGGAACTTCTGTCCGATATTTCAGCTCGTCTGAAGGTAAGAGTAGACAGTGCAGCAGATATTGAGAAGGTAAAGGAAGCTGTATCAGCCGAAAACAGCAGAATTACTCATCTTTTTGTCGGCAAGGAGGAGTATCTCGAAAACAGGGAATATATTGCTTCAGTATCAGGCAGGGTTCAGGTTGTAATTATTCAGGATATCGTAAATTCAATTCAGCCGGGCGGAAATATAAAATGCATTTACAAGCCTTTTTACACACTTTCCGTTGCATCGGTTTTCAATAACGAAAACAAGGCACTTAATCTTAATGAAAGAAGAAATTCACAGATTACGTTCTCAGCACCGAAGGCCCGCATAATGATTGTTGACGACAATGAAGTAAATCTTAAGGTTGCTGTAGGGCTTATGAGACCGTATCACATGCAGTTCATCACCGTAAGCAGTGCAAGGGAAGCTCTCGCAGTGCTGAGAAACAAGGAAGTAGATCTTGTGTTTATGGATCATATGATGCCTGAAATGGACGGCGTTGAGGCTACAGGAATTATTCGTCAGATGGGAGAAACGGATGAGTACTATAAAAATCTTCCGGTTATCGCTCTTACAGCAAATGCTGTAAACGGTGCAAGAAATTCATTCATCAGATCAGGCTTCAATGATTTTATAGCAAAGCCTATTGAGCTCAGCACACTTGACAAGGTTCTGAGAAAATGTCTTCCGGATGAGCTTATCTGTCCGCCTGTAAGAACTGTAATGGCCGGGGGAAGAAGAAAGAGTGACCGTGAGGCAGGTACTGCTGCAAGGGGAAGACTGATATCTGTACATAACGGACTCAGCTACACAGGCGGAAATGAAGAGGCGTATCTTGAAATTCTTCAGATGTTTATCTCAAAGCTTCCGGAAAAAATGAAGCGCATAGAAAAGCTTCTTGAGGAAAAGGACTGGAAGAACTATACTATCGAAGTGCATGCTCTGAAGAGTTCCTCACAGTCCGTCGGAAGCTCAGCTCTTTCTGAAGCTGCAAAGGAAATGGAAAGTGCGGGAAGAGCAGGTGATTACGACAGAATTATCACTGGTACACCGGTATTTCTCAGTTACTGCAGGGATGTTTACTCCGAGGGCAAAAACTATCTTGCGCTCAGGGGCATCGAAATCTCAGATGAGGCAGAAACAAAAAAGCAGGAACCTGCATCAGAGGCTATGCCGGAAATAAGCAGGGAAAAGCTTTCCGAAATTCTTATCAGGATGACGGCCGCGTGCAGTAATTTTGACGCGGAGGCTGTATCAGAACTCTGCAGTGAAGTATGCGGATATTCATACAGAGGCGAGAACCTCAGAAACACATTCGAAAATGTCAGAAAACTGTCCGATGATTTTGAATATGACCAGGCCGGCAGCATCATTTTTAGTTTTATGAACGGAATTAACTGACGCGGGGGATTATATGAAAAAAAGACTAACAATAACAGCTGACTGTACATGTGATCTTTCAGATGAAATTATAGAAAAA
>DCGK01000046.1:28653-52864 GCA_002315235.1 Ruminococcus sp. UBA1780 | reverse complement strand
GTTTGATTACCATCTTAAATTACACTACTCTCAAACCTCAAACCTCAAATAAAAAAGCTAATTTGAGTGAATAGAGTTCTTCCCATTACAATAGAAGGTAACAGTGATAATCAAACAATTAGTAAATCAATAGATTTCGCATAAATCTGAATCTATTATTCTTACTTTTTCACATTCTATACCATCATTATAACACATTCTTTCCAATAGTAAAATATCTATTTTTTCATAAAAGACTGCTTTGTAGAATTCAGCAAGCTCATCTGTACTAAAAAAGCACTTCAGATTCAAAAAGATAAACAGTTTTTTTCCAAGATACTGACGACAAATCTTCATGTACTCAATTACTTTTTCTAAGGTATCCATTCCTTCAAAATCAATACTAAAATCAAGCAACTTTATTATTTTGGAAATATCATTGACTTCCGAAAAAGTTGATTCAAATTGTGACTGAACTGACATCAAGCCACCTATTTTATTCAGTCTAAACATAATATCGTGTAACTCATCCGTATACTGTTCGCTTATGCTGGTCATCTCTTCAGCAAGTTTTGATAAAATCCTTTTACTACTGCAGTCAACAGCAAAAGGATTGATGACAAATTCAGCATATTTTGATAATTCCATCGACTGGAATTTTTTATCGGATAATATGAAATCAGTATCAAAACCATTTATTCCGTTAATAATTCTCTCTGAAAACGACCTGAACTGTACTGAATTTTCAACAACTATAACATTAACAGTGTTTTCTTCAAAGTACACAGGACTTTCAAGATAATAACTGCTTATCATCATAACTCTATATACCTCTCATCAGAATCAATTATGTCAGTATGTTTCTCACCAAGTATATACTCAATTTTTGAAAACTGTTTTTCGGTTATTGTCAAAACCTGAATATCACCTGCCGGCGGCTTAATATTTCTCAGTGCTTTTAAACACGAATCTACAACTGTTTTATTAAGTGCCAGCTTGACATACACTGACTCCTGCAGCATTATATATCCGTTAAGTATCAGATGTTTTCTGAACATCCGATAATTTCTTCTGTCTTCATTCGTTTCGGTAGGAAGATCGAAAAAGACCAATATCCTCATATATCTATAATTCATAATCCGGAAATTTTAACAGTAAAACATTATCCTCAGACAATGAATCCAACACACTCCTCGAATAAATTTTAATAGCATTTATCAGGTAATTATTATTATTCTCAATAGAAACAATCTGATTTAATATCTGTACAACCTTAACCTTTTCATCATGTCCGAATTCTTCAAATCTTGCATCGATTACGAGCTTATCAACAAAAGGTCTGAATGGCTCCATCAAATCACAGGCAAGATTCAATGAGTTGTGAACATTATTATGAAATATTCCAATCTGAGTTATATAACCTGAACATGCAATCTCTCTGGCAAAAGCTGAAAGAAGTATCCCATATCCATAATTAAGCGCTGTATTCTCTGTACACTCTTTATCTCTTGAAAACTCCTTACCAAATAAATCGTTAAAGTAAACTTTGGCTGCATGTCCTTCTCTGTTAGTAATATCACCTGGTTCGACTTCAGAAATATAACTTCTTAACAAATTTCCTCTTTTCTTATTTTCTGAATTTAAAGAATCAAGAACAGCAGCCTGTCCGCAAATTTTCTTCTTAACAATTTCCTGCCATACTGATTTCTTGGTATCTTCTTTCCATGCAATTTGCTGACGAATTTTATAACTTGTATCAAAACTGCCTGAAAGAGGTAATAAAACACCTTGTGGATACCTTTTTTCATCACACATTATCACATTTATTTTTCTTTTAAGCAGCTCACTCATGAGATATGCAGTAAAAGATACTCCGGTAGATTCAATAATAAGTGTGGATATCTCAGTCAGACTGATTCTCTTAGTCTCATCAGCTGTTCTGACTACAAGATAATTCATCTTGTAGTCAAGTTTAGCACAGCTGGTAATAGCTACTACTCTCCAGCTCATATTACTTTAACAAATCTACTTTGTATTCAAAAAGACCTGTTGTCGACTGATGCACAAGAGTTACACTTTCAAAATTTGTAAGCTTTTTATTAAACTTTAATGTACCCGATTTCGAAGCTCCACCAATTAAAGTTAAATCTGATTTTTGACTGTCGCAGCTAAAAGCCTTGAGTAATTCAATAATTACTTTACACTGATCAATTATTTCAAGTGAGCTGAATGAACTATCAGAATTAACCGTGTTATGAATTATACGAAGCACATTGCTGTAAATGTTATTTGAAAGTTTAATACTTAAAACTTTATAAAGTTCGGTATTGTTTTCTTTATTAATTTCAATACTTTTTTCTGAACATTTGAATAAACGGGGATCAAGACTGGTATTTAACTCTCTGCATTTTTCAATGTACTGATAAATTTCCTTGATATATCTTGTCCAGTGATTATCAAGAACCAGCTGATACATATGCTTAAGCATAATATCATCATTAGACCTTCCTGTTATATTATACCTGAATCCATTGATTTCAATAACTGACTCTATATAAATCTTATTTACAATAACTTCAGGTTCAGAAAGACCAAGTGTATTTATACAATAACTTTCAGCATCTTTCTCAAACTTATCTTTCAGGTATACATACACTGGTTCAAGTGAACGAATCCTTTTATTTTTCACAGTATGTTCCACAAGTGTAAAATATGATCCGGTAATCTTATCGTAACCACCATATTTCTGTATATCAAGATTCTTCTTAACAGGAAGCTGACCACTACCAGCCGATAATATGGTTTCCTTGCTTATCTGCCCTTTAACTTCCTTAACCATTCTTGTAAATCTTACAGAATTCTTAGCAAGATTCTTCTTTACCGACGCAATACTTGAAATAGAATTACTATCACTTTCTGTTTTCCACGCTCCCTTTACATTGTAGTCAAAAACTCTGTTAAGACTGTAATTCTCGTTAAGAATATTCTTAAAAAACTGTTCAGTAAACTTTGTATCATAAACATTACCAACAACAATATTCAGATATGCATCCTTTGCATGATGAAGGTCATTCAGCTCACGGCATTTTACAATATCAAACTGCTGTCTGAATCTGCTGACATTTCCAGCCTTTGAATAAACTATTTTTGTACCTGCATCACCATATATATTTTTGAAAAGTGAAGCTACTGCTTTTGTTGACTGCTGTGTTTCTACCAGCTGACGATTTACAAATGCAGAAAGCTCTCTTTCATCAAGCTGTTCATGTCTGACAAGTCTGGAATATTTCTTTTCAGAAATAAGTTTTTTCTTCTTTAACACAGCCCAGAACGGTGTCATTTGTTTTCTGATTTCAGACTTTATCGGATATATATTTCCCTTTTCTCTGTTTAGAATACTCTTTACAAGAACCTTATTGTCAAGACTGTCATCAAGAATTCTTGAACGCGGATAAATATGATCTATATCATAAAAACTCTGATCAGTAAGCTTGTCAATATCGATAGGCTCACCTGAATACATGCACTTTCCAAGCTGCATAAAATAAAGATACAGAGTATTGTCTCTCAGTTTACTGTCTTCCGTATGCAGCAGTCTCTCATACAAATCAGAATTTTTTTCGCCGCATTCTTCATACATTTTCAGAAGAATATTTTTTCTCGTTTCTGTTCTTCCCTTGTCAGGCTGATGTTCTCTTGCCACTTCAATAAAAATTTTCTCCGGAGCTGACTTCATTATATCTACTATCTCATCTGTTATTCTGAGAGTCTGTAAAACTGCTCTCCTTGTGCCAGGAGAAATATACATCATGTCAAGCTGTTCCTTTAATGAATAACAGCCACCGTAATTCTCATTTTTATATTCTTCTGCCTTTGCTGAATAATCATAATTATCAGAAAGCAGCTGCATTAAATTATTATTTGACTTTCTTAGCATCTCAATAACAGAAAGCATCTCTCCGTTTTCATCAGGACAGCGAATACCTGTAAGAAAATGAACTGAAAGTCTTCCCCAGTCTCTGTACTTCAGACGACAAATATACTTTACTTCATCAGCTGCCAGTTTACTGAAATTTCTCTTAAGCCAGCTTCTGAGCAGTCTTTTATCCTCACCATACACAAGAATACCCTTTATGATTTCCTCAACCATCTGAGTATCCTTATATTTTTTCAGAATATCTGAAAAGTCATGATATGATTTCAGTTTTGACTTTATCACATCATCCACTCCGGAAACCGCATCTTCTTCCTGTGCAAGACCGTTGTTTACAAGATACTTCTTTATTGATTTTTTTGTAACTTTAGATGTTGAATTCACAAAAAGATCAAGTACAATACGATTTTTCACATCTGATGAAATATTTTCGCCGTTTATTTTTAAAGGATTAAGTTCGTTAAGAAGCATGTATTCACTATAAATAAGCGAATCTTTTGGAAGTACAGGATCTCCTGTATATTCACATCTTCCAATAAGATTTTCCATGAATTTAAGAGCACTTTCATCCACATTTACGACAGAGTTCATATTCCATGGATAAATTTTTTCTTCACTTCTTACTACCCATGACTTATCAGACTTTGTATTAAGAGGACCGATATAATAAGGTATTTTATAATCAAAAATACTAAGAATCTTATCTGCAACTGTTCCGTACTCATCTTCACAGTTAAGAAAATCAAGATAGCATGAAGCATTTTCAAGTATTTTTTTCAGTTCTCTTCTGTGAACCTGATTTGGAATCAGCCCGTTTTCTTTGCTGGAAAGCTTCATAAGAAATATACCATCGGTTATATCCTGCCACATATCTGAATAATCAGAATTATCCTTCATTGCAGGTAATACTTTTTTCAGATATGCGCAAAAATCTCCCTGTGAACACTTATATTTCACATCTTTTCCGCTGTAAGCAGAATAGTTATTAAGCTTAGCTGATTTTTTTACAAAAATTTCCTTGTATTTTTCCGGATATTCACTGCAAACAAATTCTTTGAGTTTTTTCAAATCAGCTTTATTCTTTTTGAAAAGATTAACCTTGGATTCACAAATGTATTCATTCTCACCCAGAATAGATGTAAGTTTCAGAGTATCAAAAAGTTTTTTCAACTGAACAATAAGTTCTGTATCGTCATCAAGAACTTCCAGAAGCTCATCATACTTCTCATCAAGATCATCAGAAAGCTTAACTTTTGTTCCGAAATACGTTTCGTTCTTCAAGAGTTTTGAAATATCCGTACTTCCTCCTGACAGAATCTCTGCTAAACTCCTGATATCCAGATTTTCTTCTGTATCTGCCGTTATCATTCCGCATAACAGTTTCTTTTTCACAGTAATGCCAGATTTAAAATCGCAGAGAACAGCCTCTGCCTCCTTAGGAATAACAACTGATGTTTCATATCTGCTCTCAACAAATGAAATAAATTCATCAAGTGCTGCTGATACTGTAATATTGTCATCCCCGGTTCCGTCAAAAAGGAAATGCCCCCTTTTCTTGAGAATATGATGGATTGCCAGAAAAACAAGACGTGCATCATGTTTTTCCTTTGAATGAACGAGCTCATTTCTGAGGTGATAAACAGTCGGGTACTGCTTCATATAATTTATATCATTAAAATTCTGATCATTGAAAAGAGTATACTTACAGTCCGAAACCTTACTGTCTTTATCTTCCGGAAATAGAAAACTGTTTTTGAGCCTGATAAAAAATAATGGATCTGTTCGGGAAATCTCATCGGTAAACAGCATTTCAAGCAGCGCAAGCCTGTGTTTTGTTCTGTTTTTTCTTCTCCTGTCTGTTCGCTTTGAACGTCTGTCCTTACAGTCTGAAGCCGCATCAAAAAGACGTATACCCTGCATCAGATTCCCCCTGAACTTTAAAATATTATAGTTTTCAGTAGTATCAGTTACCGCCCATCCTATAGAATCAGTGCCTATATCCAGTCCGAGATAATAATCTCCTGTTATTATATTATTACCATTATTTTTCATTTGCTATTATCCTCCTAAATCTCCCTTGACATTACTTATTCTTCATGTTATAATGAAGACAGTTAAGATTACCATCTTAAATTACATTACAAGTTCAAATAAGCTTTTAGCGTACTTATCGTTTTACGAATTCACAGTGTGTGAAAAAATTATAAAGTCTCATTGAGGCTTTATTTTTTTGCCTTAACTCATTGATTTTTTGTAAAATCATCACACTTCATATTATCATACCCAGACAAGTTTGTCAAACATTGCTATAAAACAAATAAACAAAACCAATTCGGATTTCAAAACAACTGCACAGTAATCTGTGCAGTTGTTTTTTCAATAGCAGTTTTCACCTCAGCGAGGTGAAAACTACCGAGAGTATTCAGGAACATCATCCGCTTCAAAACGATACTTCACCTCAGGTGAAACATCCTTCATATCACGTATGCGCGGATATCTCCTCTTTCTCATCAGTGCAAGAAATCTCTCCACCGCGCGTGCATTTCCGGTCATGTCGGTACGTTCGCTGTACAGCCGCTCCATATATTCACGAACTCTCTGAAGTGCCTCTTCCGAGCAGTAATCCTTTCCGTCTCTGCACATTTTCAGAAAAATTTCAGTAAGCTGATCCGGCGTATAATCCACAAAATCATATCTTGTACAGCGCGAGAGAATACCTGCATTTGAAGAAATGAAATCCTCATACTCAGTACTGTAAACAATAAAAACAACGTTGAAATTCTTTCTCTCGTCAACCATGCGGTTCATCATGGAATTCAGAGCCGCATGTCCGTAGTTTTTGTCCTTTGAAAGCTGATATGCCTCCTCAATTACAAGAACGGTATTGTTCTGCGAGGCCTCATCCATTTTTTCATTTATAAGCTTCTGTGAGTCACCAACATGAGTGCCGATAAGTGACGAAGCATCAACTATAACCGGACTTCTTCCGCCAAGAATTCCGGTCGCATAGTAAAGCTGCGCAAGAAGCTTTGCCGCCGTTGACTTGCCTGTACCAGGATTTCCGACCCAGATCATATGCTCAGGTCCCGGATAAGGAATACCCTTGTCGGTACATTCGTCATAAAGATTGCACTGGTCATCAAACATCTGCTCAAGAAAATCCATACCGATATACTTTTTCAGTTCACCATAGGCTTCTTCCCTGGTTGATGCACCGAAGCCGTCGAAGAGATGAACAGAATCACCGAAATCACATTTTTCAATAACCGGCTGTGCCTGACGTGCACGCATCTGAGCGTTTCCGGTAACTGACTTAGCAAGAGTTACTATGTCACGGGCATTTCCGAAGGTCTTTCTGTCTCTTTCCCTGTACAGATTTACAAAATAGCAGCCAAGACTGCTGTCTGCTTCTTCTGACAGTGAAAGTCTGTTTTTTGAAATATATTCCCTGAAAATCTTTTCAAGAGTATCGGGTCTGTAGTCCTCAATGTCAATAATATTTTTCGTGCTGAATCTTGAAGGCAGCCCCTCATTCATTCTGAAGAAATCAGCCATCTTTGACCTGTATCCGGCAACTACAACGCAGAAATGATATTTCGGATTAGTCATGGCAGCAACAAGAGTGTTTATAACCTCGGCACAGTAATTTTCGCCGCCTGAGGATGAGCTGTCCCCCAGATTTACAAGTGAGTAAACCTCATCAATGAACAGCACACCGCCCTGTGCCCTTTCAACTGCATTTACCGTGTTGATTGCTGAAGCTCCAAGGTACTGCCCGACAAGCGTATCCCTTGAAGCACAAACCGTATGTCCTGAACTCAGAATGCCGTGCTTGTATAGAATACGTCCAATCAGACGTGCTATTTCAGTCTTGCCGACACCCGGATTGCCCTGAATGACAAAGTTCGGAATTTTAAAATCCGTTTTCCTCTCAGCAAGGCTTTCAAATCTTTCAAGAGTATATACTCCCTCAGGCTTCTTATTATCTTCAGATGCACTGTATTTTACAAACGTCTCATACTCATCAATGTTTCTTCCTATAACATCACACGCATTTTCCCATCCGCTGTTTCTTCTGCTCTCAAGCAGCTCCTCAGGGTCATCTGATGAATATCTTACGTCCTTCTTCTCATAGATTTTATTTACTGTTTCAGCAGAGAACGGTATTCTGTCTCCTTCAGAATCACGCATGAAAATCTCAACTCTGTCGCGGAATGTATTAAGTCCGTTTTCAGCTTCGTGACAGTAGAACATCATGGTATTAACTATGTCGCCGATATTTTTTTCATCCCAGTCAAACTGAAGCTTCTTCACCACGTCAGCGGTACTGCATCCCCTGACTGCCCAGTAAAGCAAAAGGTTACGGAGCTCATCGCTGCCGGGATGCTTTACTATGAGACACGTATCTGAATTGAATTTTCTTCGGCCTTCGTGATCCTCTGAAATAAAAAGAGAGGAAAGTGAAAGCTCACTGTTGTTTGAAAGCATCTGCTGGATTTCCCTTGTTCCCAGACCCTTTGAAAGAAATATGCATATATTTCTGTTGTCTGATGACATGGACTTCCAGCTTTCAAAAAGACGGTTATAGTTTCTTCTGCTGACAGAATCAGTCCTGTTTACAAAGTCATCAAAGCTTGTAAATACAATAACCGTCCTTTTGTTTTTATTATTCATAAGAGCCTCAGCCTTGTGAATAAAATCAGCATCGTTTTCCATAGGATAACGCATCCTGACATCCTTCACCGGCTCTTCCTTTAACTTTGCCGGTGCGGGATTTTTCTCCTCTATGCCGAAGACATTGAAAAGATCATCCTCATCTCCGGCAGGAGCTGCCGTCTTTTCCGTCTCCGGCTTTCCGTCTATGCACACAGCGTAGTTTTCAGCACTTTCCCTGTCACGGAAATACAGACCTGTACCTCCGCCGGAATAAAACACAACGCACTCATAACCTGTCTTTTTAAGATATCCGCACAGATACTGTTCAAAGCTTAATATCTGAAGATCAGGCGTACAGAATGAGTCTGTAATATTTCCTGAAATACTGAAAATACGCTGAGCTGAATATTCAAAAATTGATTTTTCCAAAGCACATCACCTCTGTACTTTTCGTACCGGCTGAGGATTTTCTATAACGGACTGTTTTCCCATTTCCTCCGCATCCCTGTTGCGTGATTCCTCACTGCATTTAAGATTAATACCTTCTATGCCGGCAGAGCTTTTTTTCAGCCGTTCAGTAATATCCTTTCTGTACTGTTCACGGCTTTCCTCCGAACTTTTGTTACTCAGAAGAACCAGTTCAGTTTTCAGTTCATCATTTTCATCTGAATACGGAATAAGAGAAATTGTCAGCTCTTCGCCTGTAAGTGCGCATGAATATTTTCTCTCGCCTGCTTTTGAAGGATCACCGTCAGTATACTTTGTATCGGTCAGCGTGAAACCCTTTTCCTTCAGAATTCCGTAAATTGATTTTTCCACCTCAACCCTGTTAAGGCTGTAGTTCATAAAATAAAACGCATCCGCTGATTCTTCATATATTACAGAAACAAGCTCACTCAGCTCCTCTGTCTTACGGCGAAGCTCGGATGAAGAAGCCCTGTCTGACATATTTTCAATATATTTGTCCGTTTCTTCAGAAATCCTGCAGAAATCCGCATACTGACATTTCATAAACTGAGTCAGGTCACCGGTCATTATTCTGTCAGAATCAGCTTCTGTTTTAAACTCAACTGACCTGAAGGAGTCAAGAAGTTCCTTTATCTGTGCGCTGAGATACACAAGACTGCTTCTGTAGAATTCTCTTTCCTTTTCCTCGGCATCAGACTTGTACATATCCATGTAAATCTGAGTTACAGCCATGGAAGCAAGGCTGACAGCCGACTGAAAGTTACCCTTTCCGATATCACTTTCAGCTTCTGCAATATATTTGTCACCGGCTTCAGACGAGAATGCCCCTGCAAGTGACTTTGCATCCTCAAGAAGTCCCGACGCCCTTTCAAGTGCACGCCTGTCCCTTTCTGCGATATCAGCCTCAATCTCAGAAATCTCAGAAAGGATATTTTCCTTAAGCCTTGTCAGTGCAGTTGAAATCTGTGAATTGCTCCTGTTTACAGCCTCAGTATACTTTTTCTGAAACTGTCCGTGAATACGGTCAATACTGTCGAGCGTATTTTTCCCTGTATCGCGCAGAAGCTTTCTGAAAGCCTCACCGTCTGAAGCATCTATATCATCAGCGGCAATTTTATGGGTTTCAGAAATACCCTTAAGCATTTTTTCAACGCTCTGATAAAGTTCCTCACGCTGCACAGCCATGCATGCATTTACCTCGTCATCCAGCTTCTGCATATCATCACTGAGCTTCTTTTCCTTTTTCTCTTCCTGACTTTTATTGTATTTATGTACTGCAATTACTCCTGCAAAAGCAACCCTTCCGCATACCTTTGCAATATTCTCAGCTGTATTCATCACTGAAAGTGCCATAACCACAGGAGTAAAAAATATTGATCCTCTGCTGATACCGCTCATTTACCTTACCCTCCTTCTGAGTGAAAGTTCCTTTCGTCTTTTCTCATTCGCCCTGTTTTTTATATTTTCCATCGCCTTTTCCGGTGCTGAAAAATCAGCACTACAGTTGCTTTCAGATATCACAGCAGCATCTCCTGAAATCCGCTTAAGTGCATTCAGAAAATTTTCCTCTGTTTTCTTCAGATTTTCAACAGTTCCCGAACCGTTGTGTTCAAAATAAATGCCTATCGAATTCACTACTGTCATTCTGTCAGGACATACAGGAAAAATCTCAACTGTTATTTTCCTGCCCGGTTCAGATGCTTCAATAACATATTCCTTTCTGATGTCGCTGTCACGGAACCCCTTTGAAATTATTTCACCGCATCTGTCTCCTTCAATCAGTGAAATAATCTTTTTTGAGAGGTCAGCAGCCCTTTCAAACGAAGCTGTAAATCCTGTATGGATATTCACCCTCATGGTACAGATTTTTTTATGAAGCTCAGTTACCTCATCAATCCTTGCAGCAAGCTCCTCAAAGGTTATAACTGTACCGTTTTTTTTCTGATTTTTCAGAAATGATGTTATCTTTTCCTCACGTGTTTTTCCTCCGGAATTTCTTATCTGTGCAGTAAATTCAGCATGCCTGTGAACATCCTCAAGTGCTGCTGAATACTGACCATCAGACCAGAAATCAAAGGTATCCGCCTCACGTGATGACTCCTGTAACAGGGCCTTCTCAAACCTTTCGTTTTTTATCACAGTAAAATCATCAGAAGCTATAAATTCATTTACAAGCCCGGTATACGACTCAAGCTGGTCGAAATACCTTACCCACTGCTCCATGCTCTTTCTGACACGGTCCTCAATCATGGCTATCTGAAATCCGATTCCTGATGAGCTTGCCATGCACGCCTCATAGAAGCCTGAACTGAAATCAACCTTTACTGACTCCATCTGCATAAGAAGTGCATCAGCGGCATTCGGTTCAAACGACTCATGAGGATATCTGTCCGAGAATTTCTGAAATTCATCATAGACCTTTTCCATCCGGCACTGAGCTTCCCTTTTCATATTTTCCTCACGGGAGCTGAGCCTGCCTGACATTCCCGCAAGCTCATCACTGAGTTCCTTTTCAGTTTTTTTCATCTGAGCACGCATCTCATCATTTTCAGCCTTAAGCCTTGCATACTCAGAATTTATTTCATCTATCCTTCTGTTTAATTCTGCGCTGAGATCTGCCGAATACTTTTCAAGCTCATTTTCCAGTTCGGTTCTCAGCTGCTCATCATGCTCCGAAAGCTTTTCCTTCATCTCCTGCTGCATAGCAGAAAGTCTTTCCGACAGTGATTTTTCATAGTCGCTTCTCATTGATTCCATGGAAACCACATTGTCACGATACTGTGCACGCATCTTTTCAAGTTTTCTGTTAAGCAGTACAGTCTGAGCACTCACTGCAGCTCTCCCGCACGCTTCTGTGCAAGCTCTGAAATAATATTCTCAGCATTCTGAATCTCTGAAGCTATTTTTTCAAGCTTCTCCTTTACAGTGATGTATCCGTCCTCGCATCTGTAGTATTCAAGGATATCACTGTATACTCCAAGCTGATTTTTCAGATTCTGAACCTTTTCTGAATTAAATCC
This sequence comes from Ruminococcus sp. UBA1780, assembly GCA_002315235.1. Classification (GTDB taxonomy): domain Bacteria; phylum Bacillota; class Clostridia; order Oscillospirales; family Ruminococcaceae; genus HUN007. The sequence continues at coordinate 40,807 of DCGK01000046.1, read as the reverse complement.
GATGTCCTCAATATTCCTGGAGAGCACTGCATTTTTCTGTTCAAGTCTTTCAAGCTCGTCCATATCTCTGCACATTGTTTCATTTTCTTCGGTTAATTTCTGAATTTTCTCTGAAACAAGATTTCTCTGTGATTCAAGTGCATGATTTCTTTCGTCTGCATCGGTAAGCTGCTGTTCAAGCTCCCTGAGTTTTTCAGCCTGGATTTCGTTTTCCTCATTTATCCCGCTGACAGCCTGACGGAGCTCATCAGCTGTACCGTCTTCCGGCTCAGAAAATTCAAGTCTGAGTTTTCCTTCCCCGGCTGCCGGAAACACCTTTACTCCGTTACAGATAAGTTCCTCTGCGCCCAGTGTTTCATTCTGACATCTTACCTCAAAACGTCCGCTCAAAGGTGCGCTGAACAATACTGCAGCATATTCAAACCTGAGTGATGCCGCATCCCTGTACATAACCGAAATCTTGACCTTTTTCCCTTCATCATTTACAGAAGGGCTGATACATGAAATAACAGCACAGTTCCTTACAAAGCTGTTTTCTGTAAATCCTGATGCGGCAGATTTCTGAACAACCTCAGCTGTCACTTCTCCTGAAATAATTTTTTCTGCTGCTTCTCCCTCTATAATTACTATACTCTCGTAGTCTGTAAGCATTTTCCTCAACCCCGTTTCACATCATATCTCTTTCCTGTTTTTTCTCCTGCAACCGAAATTTCATCAAAATTAATTTTAAGAACCCCGGACTCATTTTCTGCAGAAATACTCAGTCTGGCGGAATTCACATTTTCTGCAGAGCAGAGTCCTACCGGAAGAATACTGTCACCGTACACGCTCGACGGATTTGAAATATGTGCATAATCCCTGTGCCTTTCCGATACGGCAATCACAAATTTCCCCTGCTTTTCAACCGGCACAGTATAGGCCTCCGTTCTTCCGTCGTGAAAAAGAAGCGGCCTGAATTCAATACGTCCCGAACGCCTGTTGTTGAGTATTATTCCGTAGTCATAATCCTGCTTTACCGTATATTTTTCTGCATATACTGAAGTCGCTTCATGACAGGCATCTGCGATTTCAGATTCCGGAACGGCTTCCGGTTTCTCCTGAGAATATTCTTCAGCTGAACTTTTTTCCTCAGCCGTATCCGCAGGTTCAGTTTCATTCATTTCAGTTTCCGCAAATTTCTCAAGCATCCTCAGAGCTTCGCCGGATGATATACGCAGTTCTTTTCTGTAAACAGTCATTCTCTTCAGAAGCTCAGCCAGGTATCCGAAGTTTTCCGGAATAAATTTTTCATCTATAACGGATTTTTCAGAATCAGGGTCTGCCATCATAAAGCATTCATCTTCAGGTATTCCGGCATATTTAAAATAGTCCTGTCCGGATATCTGTCCGAAAATATACATTCCGAAGGAATAAACGTCTGATTCAGCAGTACGGCTTTCACCGAACATGAACTCCTGCGGATCCCTGTACTGAACAGGAACTTCTCCGCTTTTTATTTTTTCCGCAATTTCCTTTATCATATGTCCACCTATATCTCAAAGCTTACTTCCACACTTCTGTTATGATCGTTCAGATCCTCAGCACAGACAGTAAGCACGCCCTTTTCGTCAAATCTGAAAACAGCTTCTATCTTCTGCTTTCCTGTGTCCGCAGGATTTATATCGTTAAATACAAACTCACCGATTTTTCTGTACTCAAGGTTATCAAAGTCCTCAGGATCTCCGTTATACTCATAAACCTCAAATCTCATTTCCGTTTCAAATCTGCCGTTGTTTGTATATACATGTCTTTCTTCAAAATCAGTATCTATGTCTGTTCCCGCTGAAATGACCGGGTCCATATACATTCCGTTTTTCCCTCTGCAGATCAGTCCCAGGGAATTCAGCAGCTTGTTTACTATGTGAATATTTTCATCGCAGGCTTTAATGGCAGCGCCTCTTGCAATTACGCTGAGATAACTGTCCCCTCTGCACACGTCACCTGCAAATATAACACTGCTGCCATCAAAGGTTGATGCGATAAACTGTCTGAGATACGGGTCAGCACTCATTCCTCCCACAAAAATAACGTGTTCAGGCCTTTTATCCATGACCTGCTCAGACATTATAAGCTCTTTCAGCTTTTCATAAATCTCATCCGCCTCTGAAAGATATTCATCAAATGAAATCTCTGCAGTAAAGCATTCACCGCTGCAGCAGCTGTCCTTTTTCCCGCATATCTCACATACACTTCCCAGCTCCGCACAGGCTTTTTCACGACTGCAGCCAAACAGCCTTTTCTTAAGCTCCTGCGCTGCATCTGTAATTATTCTTCTTGTTTTCTTTCTGGCAGATCCCCAGGTAGTGTTCTCATCAAGGAGATTCTGACCGGAGCATTCCCTGAACTGTTCAAGAAGAATACCTGTTATTACTTCGTCAAGGTTCTTTCCTCCCAGGTGCCTGTTTCCGTCAGCCGCAATAACATTAAAGCCGGTTACTCCGCCTGTTCCTGTAAGCTCAACAAGGGCAGCATCAACCGTTCCTCCGCCGAAGTCTATGACATAAACGGAGTCTCCTGGTCTGAAACTGTCATCATTAAATGCAAGAACAGCCGCAACCGGCTCTTTGATTATTTCGATAAGTCCTATTCCCGCACGCTTAAGTGCAGACGCAGTACGGCGTATCTGGTCCTCGCCGAATTTTGCAGGAACAGTCACAACCGCATTAAATGATTTTTCTTCCGGGAATTTTTCAGACAGAGTCATTCTGACTTTCCTGAGAATTTCAAAGGCAATATCCTCAGCCCTGTATCTTTTTCCGTCAGCTTCCCAGAATTTTTTTCTGTCATCCATATATACCTTTGACTCAGAAACAAAAGCAGCCGGATTTTCAGCTGCCTTTTCAGCTGCCTTACTTCCGACTATTACATTTCCTCTGTCAAAAAAAACGCATGACGGAAGATAAGTCCTTCCGTCATCGAACTCAAGAAATTCAATATTTCCAAATATGTTCATCCATCCGGCAACCGTGTTGGTGGTGCCGAGGTCAATACCTACGTTCATAGCCCCTATCCCCTTATACGCATGATTATGTGTATGAATTTCCATACAATATAGACGATAACACAAGCGATAAGGATGTTGAGTGATGAAGTAACCAGAAGCGCAAAAACATCAGAAAAGGATTCTGATACTGTTAATCCGGCGAATGAACTTAGCTTGTGCTTCATAAAAAACAACACTGTCATCATCAGCGAAATGCATGCGACAGAATTGAAATTATATCCTATGTGTGTTCTGAGCCTGTTTGCATAAACAAGTACTGAAACAAAAACAAATGCTATACTGAACATACTCGCAGCTGCAGTTGCAGAAGGAATAAAATCAGTCAGTATCTGTCTTATTGAATCAAGAAGTGTTCCTGACAAAGCAGGTTCCCTGAAATACATCACAACAGAATAAAGAAAATACAGTACAAAAACCGTTATCATAAAAGCATCAGGCGAAGATGCAAATCTTATACGTGTATTGTCATTGCGTATCCGCCGTGCAAAAAATATATCATTATCATCCTCTGAAAAATTTTTCAGAGCCATTCTTCCCGTGACTGCATGAGTAAACCCGCTGCAGATTGTCGCACCGTCTCCCGTATAGTCTCCGTAAATATGAACACACACACGGTCATTTCCGGTTTCATCATCACGCGGACGAATATCAAATGAATAAAGAGTGTCGCTGAAACTCTGGCCATACATGATATAATGCCGGATCTTTGTGAAAAGTCCACGCTGTGCACCTGTATGAGGCCTGATATTTTCAACAGTACCGCAAATCATTCTCTGCTTTTTGTATTTTTCTGATACAGCAGCATCCGGGTTTCTTGTTTCAGACTTTGCCGAAGCCTTTTTTCTTCCCCTGGCTTCAAGCTTCGGTCTGCCTGCAAGACTCTGCTCTGTAACATCTGCATACTTAAGCTCTGATCCGCAAACAGGACATCTGGTCCCCATTTTCATACTGTCTGTATACGGCTTCCCCTCACATCCGGGACAGTAAAAAATCTCCATAGAACCCTCCGCCGAATCCGGCCTTACTATCACGAACGGCAGTTTACTTCTTTACTGTAACGTATGCAGTAAGTTCATCTGTAAGAATTTCAAACAGATTAAGAAGTGCTGCAGTGTCCTTGTTTACTGAGAAAATGAAGAGAAGTGAAAGGAAAGTATTCCATGTCATTGTTCTCTGCTTCTTTTCAATTGCAAGAATTGTCTGTCTGCTCATACCAGCGATATCAGCAAGTTCTGCCTGTGTAATACCGAGCTTTGCTCTGAGTACCACGAGATTTTCAGTCATTCTTTCAACCAGTAAATCTTTTGTTTCTTCGCTCATAATAAAACAACCCCTATTCTTTTTTAATATCATAATGAGTAATTTGCATAAAATAATGCGAATATATTACTTTATATTATGTATTATACCACTTTTATTTCATTGTGTCAACACTAAACGTACAAATTGTGATTTAAAAAAATCTTATGTGATTTCAGAAATTCATTTGTGATACGGAAACAGTATTTGTGATGCCGGAAAAATATATGTGAACTGAAACACAGAATTGTGCAAGAGAAAAGCTGCATGTGATATCTGTCTACCACATGCAGCCGTTATGTATTACACTATCCTCGTACCTTCATTGTCTATATGAAAATCATGAACCTGCCAGCCTTTTATTCCGGCATTTTCAAGTGAAAACTTCATCTTTCCTGTGAAATATGTATTGTCCTCATCAACTATAGCCATGATTGTAGGACCTGCACCTGAAATATATGCGCCGTATGCACCGTGAGTGTATGCAATGTCAAATACTTCACGACAGTGAGGAATAAGTTCCATTCTGTATGGCTGGTGAAGTCTGTCATGAACTGCAGTACGGAGATTTTCAAATTTTCCTGTAAGCAGGGACGCTGAGAACAGTGCAGCCCTTGAAAGATTATAGACAGCGTCCTTATGTGACACCTGTGACGGCAGACACGCTCTCGCCTTTTCAGTCTTAAGCTCAAAGTCCGGAATAATTGTAACAAATCTGAGTTTTGTATAAACCTCCTGCTTAACCCAGTGCACCTTTCTGCCGTCAAATACCGCTGTGACAATACCGCCCAGAAGTGCCGGTGCCGTATTGTCCGGATGGCCTTCTATCTGTGCTGCAAGATCAACAAGGTCGTCCTGTGTAAGCGGATTTCCAAGGAGATGATTTGCACCTGCAAGACCTGCCACAATACATGCAGAAGATGAACCCAGGCCTCGTGCCATCGGAATATTGTTAGTCTGAACAATCTTCATTCCCGGCATTTTTCTGCCGCATACCTCGTAAAGATCTCTTGCAGCCACATAAATCATATTGTTTTCATCCTTAGGGATATCAAGCCCGTCAGCTGAAGAGATATCAATTCTGTCCGACTCCTCCATCTCAACGAAATTGTAAAATCCCAGCGCCAGTCCAAGCGCATCAAAACCTGCACCCAGATTTGCACTTGTTGCAGGTACCTGTATCTTAATCATCTCTGTTTACTCCTTCCGGCTGTAAATCGTATTCCTTAAGTTCCCTTATATATCTGAAGGTTTCATCCTCACCCTTTTCTGAAAGCATCGTAAGAAGCTTTTCAAGAAGATCTGACGTTTCCTGATGGATTGCCCTTTTTCCTTTTGCACGAAGAAAATATTCGAGAGGAGCGCTGTCCGTGTACTTGTCTTTCATATAAATTTTACTGGCAGCAACTCTGTCACAGAACATTTCCTTGACATACTTTACAGGCATGCGCACAGGCATCGGCTTTTTCGTTTTATAGTCGTAGTCACTCCAGTATTCAAAATGATGTCTGTTTCGTCCCTTGTGATGCATCCATGCATAAGAAAAACCATATGTTTCTCTTTCTGCCTCATGCGGCGAACGTGTTCCCTGATAAAATTTCACTCCTCCCCAGAATTCACAGAACGAAAACTTGGAAAGATCATGCGTAAGCCCCTGAAACAGTATTCCTGCTTTAATACAGTGCAGAAATACCTGATGTCTGTGCCTGCTTACAGTTTTAAAATGATTCCATACTTTATTCAAAAAATCACCCTCTCTTTCCGTACACTATTCCTGAACCGTCAAAACACGGAATGAAGCTTTCCGATGCAGCTTCACCGTCCTGAACAAAAGCATTTACAACGCCTATTCGTTCCGCAAAACCAATAACACTGCTGTATTCCTCCCCGGAAACCTTTCTGTTAAGCTCCGGGAAATCTTCAAAATTTCTCACAGGAGTATACTGATTCATTATACTCAGAAAAATATCATCAGAATATTTTTCATACAGATATTCTATTATCTCCTTTGCCTCCTCAGCATGATCCGGCAAAATGAGATGCCTTGCAATTATACCTTTTTTCATCATGCCTTCGCTGTCAAACACAGGTCTGCCGGTCTGTCTGAACATAATCTCAAGTGCTTCAGAAGCAGCTTCAGGATAATCCGGTGCGCCGGAATATCTCTGTGCCGTTTCCTTTCTTATATACTTAAAATCAGTCAGGTATATGTCAACTGTTCCGTCAAGAAGTTCAAGTGTCTCCGGCTTCTCATAACCGCTGCAGTTGTACACAACCGGAACAGTAAGTCCGCCCTCACGTGCAAGCTTTACTGCATTTATAACTGACAGTGTATAATGAGTCGGAGTCACAAGATTAATATTGTTCGCGCCTCTTGTCTGCAGTTCCAGAAAAATTTCAGAAAGCCGCTCATCTGTAATTTTTATTCCGTTACTGCAGTCTGAAATCGTATAATTCTGACAGTAAACACATCTGAGCGGACACCCTGAGAAAAACACCGTACCTGATCCGCTCTCCCCTGATATGCACGGCTCCTCCCACATATGAAGAGATGCCCTTCCTGCTGTCACTTCTGCCGGTGCCCCGCAGTATCCTGTACCTTTTGTCCTGTCTGCTCCGCATTCACGCGGACACAGTCTGCATGAAGCAAGTTTTTCAGTATTCAGTTTCATCACCTTCCCGAAATACAGGCCACAGGGCAATGTGAATGCCCTGCAGCCTGTGAAACTATTTTATTTCCGGACCCTGATATGAATCAGAGCTGCTGTTATATGTGCGCTGTCCGTAAATATCATCAAAACTGATTTCATCCATCTCATTGCCGGGTTTTCTGCGCGGCGCAGGCTGGTCAAAACCAATGTGGCTTACATCATACTGTGAACCGTAACTGCGGTTAATATTCTGCGCTTCACCTGATGAAGGATATCCGTTCCGGACAGCATCCGGATCAGAATCAAATTTCATCTCTCCGTAGCCAGTTCCGTAACCTCTGCCCTGATAACCGTAACCTCCGCCGTAGCTGCGCGTATTGTATCCGCTGTACTGTGAACCGTAGTTATCAGAACTTCCGAGTCTGCCGTTCAGTGAATCTGAAACAGGATTTGTGCTGTCCTCATAATACTGTCTTCTTGAATTAAACCATGAATTTAAAATACCTGCTATATAAATTACGATGAACAAATCCCATATAAAGGCAAAAAACAGAGTTTCCGCCTTTTCTGCTGACGGAAATGAAGGTTTCATCATATAATCAAGCGAATCCGAAAACGCATCCTCAAATGCTTCGCCAACCGATACATTCTCCCTTACAAGTCCTGAATGAAGTTTTGTCTGAAACTTCGCAAAGTGAGACTCTGAAATAATAGCATCAGTGTCATCTCCCTGCATGCCTTCCCAGTACCAGTCAATAAAATCTGAATTTCTGTCTCTCAAAGGATCTGAATATACAACAAGAAAATGCTGTTCGTCACTGAAACGTTCAAGATAAGCTGTGTACGAATAGCTTTCAAGATTCGTATAGTTTTCAATCCAGTCGCTGTTGGTCACTGTAAGAATATAAGGACTTATTCCTGTTTTATTCTCAAACTTCACGAGAACTTCCTCAAGTTCGGATTCATTGTTTATACATCCGGTATTATCCTCTATGTGGCTTGCCGGACGTGTATACACAGGCTTCAGCCGGAATGGAAAAATGCCTGTCAGTGAAGTAGCTGTCAGTACCATTCCTGATATCAGAAAAGGAATAAAAAATACCAGTGTGATTACAAATGAAACCGGACTCATCGGCTTAGGACGTTCAGAACAGTAAATATAACGTTCACGCCCCCTCCTGTCATAATACATATATCTTCTGGAATTTCTGTACGGTCTTCTGGAATATCTTGGTCCCGATGAACCTCTGCTTCCTCCTCTGCTGCTGTGATGACTTCCCCCGTGACTTCCGCCGCCGTGACTTCCGCCTCCTGATGAATGTGGCATATTTGTTTTTCTCCTTCATTATTTTTTTCTTGTTTTCGGTGCTGAAAATACAGTACACAGTTTATATGTTACCATAATTATTATAATACGTCAATGAATACAGCATAAATTTGTCATATATAAACCAAACCGCCTTTCCACGCAGGAAAAGCGGTTTAAGTTTACAAAATATGAAAGGATGGTATCAGCGATTTTACTTGGATATAACAGCACTCTTAAGGAGTACCATGTCAAGAATTCCAAGGCTGCTTGAATTGTCCATATCAGCGTTGTATCCGTCAAGCTGTTCCTCACCGCTGAACATGTACTTCTGCATTAATACGGCATCTGCTGAATCAAGCTTGCTGTCTGAATTAACGTCGCCCTTGATGCCTGCAGTAAATGCAGATGATTCAGGAGAACCAGAATCAAATGAATGGTTATCTGCTGCCTTGATGATAATATAGCTTACGTTAATAGCCTTGTCTTCAGATCTGAAGTTAAGTGTAAGCTTTCCGCCTTCTACATTAACCTTGCCCTTTGCAGTTCCGTTTGAACCGTTAAGGGAAACCTTTTCTGCAACTGTGCTCTGGTTATCCTGACCGTAGTTTGCATATACAGTAGGATTGTTTGAACATTTCCACGGATCACAGAAACCTATCTCAACGTTGTAGTCACCGTCAGGAAGTTCAAATCCGTAGTCAATGTGTCTTGCTATATTGTTTTCATACTGATTCTTTGTGTAACGGTTTGTATTTGCCTTGTTCTGGCCGTCAGCTGTATTCTGTTCATGACACCATGTATTTGCTGTATATACACCGCTGCTCTTTGAAGCGCCGTTGTACTGATCCTTTGTATCATCAATAACGCCCCAGCTTGCGCCTGTTACTTCGTCCGGTCCGTATACCTGATCAGTTCTGCTGTTGAAGAAACCAAACTTGTCAGTACCTGTAACAGTGTTGGTGTTATGGTCTCCGCAGTCTACAAAGTATGCAACAGTGGCATCACTTGTGTAAAGAGTCTTGACAGCTGTCATATAGATGAAGTCGCATATTCTTGCACTCGGCTTGCCGTCTGTTGATGCAAAGAAGACATCAACAACCTTCTTGGTTTCGCCCATAGCTTCAACTTCTTTGGCACATGACTTTACAAGGTCAGCAGGAACTTTAATCTTAACATCATAATTGCTTTCTGTTCCTGTATAGTTAAGCTTCTGACTGAATAAAATTCTGTTGCCTACACGAATTCTCATTGTCTTACCGTTATCTTCCTTTCTGAAAGTAACTGTAAGAAGTGAGTAATCTGCTTCGTCATCAACTGCCATACGGTATCCGAAATATCCGTTTCCGTCAGTTGTGAATCTGTATGTGCTGTCATCAGTAACTGATTCTGAAAGATATTCTGCCATCTTGTGAAGATCATCGATTTCGTACTGACCGTAACCAGGCTGTACTGTATCAGTTACTGTAAAATCTGCCTTCTTTACAGGCTTTTCAACAACCTGTCCTGAGTTCTTGTAGTGCCAGTAGATACCGTATCTCTGCTTATACTGTCTGTAGTGAGGTGTGAATGTGAGTTCCTTGTCTGTTCCTGTAAGCTTAAACTTAAGTCCTGATGCGTCCTTTACAAGGAACTTGTCAATCTCAGCCATATAGCTTGCAACTGAACCGTTCTCACCCTTGATATAGACTGTATCGTCGCTTACTGTTGACTTTTCAGGAATTGAAACCCACATACCTGTTGAGCCCTTCTTCATGTCTGCTGTGCCGAGTTCAGCACTGAGTACAATCGGACCGTATGTGAACGCATATGCATTTCCGCCGTTGTCAGGGAGCGCATGTGCAACTACCTTTTCAGGAATAGTAAGCTCAATCTTGTCGCCGCTGCTGAAATCCTTCTTGAGCTGAGCATATCCGTCAACTTCTGTATAAGCAGCCTTTTCGCCGTTTACCTTGATTGTCATGCTGCCTGCAATCCAGTCAGGAATACGGAAACGGAGATCAAGAGAACCTGAACCGTCAACTGTAAATGTTGTCTTGTCACCGTCAGGAATTGTGCTTTCCTGAGTAATCTTTACGCTCTGTTCCTTCCAGTCAATTACTGAGCTCTGATAGAAGTTTACGTAAAGTGTGCTTCCCTTCTTCATGTACATTGTGTCACCGAGTTTTGAGAAGCTTTCCATACCACTGCCTGTACAGCACCAGAAATGATCAAATTCAGAGCTGTAAACCTTGAAGTAGCCTGTAGCCATTGGCTGGAAGTATGTTGTCATACCTGTTTCAGGATTCTGTGATGAAAGAATTGAGTTGTAATATGTTCTTTCATAATAATCCATGTATTTTTTGTTGCCTGTAATCTTGAAAAGTTCACGGCTGAGCTTGAGCATGTTGTATGAGTTACATGTTTCACAGTTACAGTTTGTTCTCTCCTTGTCGAGAATGTTATCCATTCCGAAGTGTTCCCATTCACTGTTACCGCCTGTGATATATGTGTGGTTTGAAATAACATTATCCCAGAATGCTTCAGCATACTTCAGATACTTGTCTGAACCATCCGCACCGTCAAGAACGATATACCTCTTAAGCGCACCGATAAACTTAGGAATTGTTGTGTTTGCATGTCTTCCGTTAAGAACGTTTGCACCGCCGTTAAGAACCTTGTCATAAAGAGCTGTTTCATCAAACTTGTGAGCAGCATCAGCATGATTCTTTTTGCCTGTGATTGTATAAAGTTCGTAGAGACAGTCATTCATACCGCCGTACTCAACACTGAGAACCTTTGACTGTGTCTGTGAACTCCACTTGCTTGTTCTGTTATACGTCCAGTCACCGAGTCCTGAAGCGACATTCTTCGCATTTTCATATCCGGTATACTTGTAAACATCAACAAAGCCCTGAATAAGCTTGTGCATTGTATACCACGGCACCCACGCATCTTCAAAAATACTGCTTGTCTTGCCGGCTTCAACGTTATCAAACTGGAATTCAACACCCTTGCCGCTCTTCTTGATAGCAGCCCACAGGAATCCAGGCTGACCCTTTGAGTTTTTCTGACACTCAGCCATACCATCTACAAGAGCCTTTATCTTGTTCATAATTGCAGTCTTGTCAGATGATGAAAGATTAGGGTTTGTATAAGCCTGTGCAAGTGCTGAAAGATAGTGACCAACTGTATGACCGCCGATGAGTGTATTCTCCCATCCGCCGTATCTCTTGGCATTCTGCATGTTTACTCCCGCGTTGTCACGGAAACCTGCAAGCAGTCTGTTATTGTCAAAGGAAAGCAGATACTTTACTTCCTTTGAAAATGCATTTACAGCATATGCATCAGTCATCTTAAGATCTGTCATTGAGAAATCAGCGATATTCAGTCCCGCTGCACTTACTGACACACTCTCTGTGCCTGTTCCGATGAAGTCAAAAGCCGTTAGATTTCCGTACCCGGCTGACAGCACCATTGTTCCTGAAAGTGCCATGGAAAGCACTCTCTTCAAAACATTCTTGTTCATTTTAACCTTACTCCTTTTTTAATACAATCCGGTTCCATCTAAAAATTTGTACGTTTTTATCAGGTACAAGTTCCAATATCTCCTGTACACCTTTAATCACAGTATACATCTTTAGTTGAGCTTTGTCAATATTTTTATATATTTTTTATATTATTTAATTTTAACAAGCCGGTTTTAACCATGCCGCCAGGCGTAATTTAATCAATTCGTACTTAAATTATGTTTTTAAGCAGAACAACTTGTATAGTATTTTCAGTATTTTGCTATCAGGGAAAAGTTATTCATTTATGTTTCTCATTAAAGTTATATATGATTTATATGTATAATCCGGCAGAAATTTGTATTAA
>DCGK01000046.1:0-28631 GCA_002315235.1 Ruminococcus sp. UBA1780 | reverse complement strand
ATTAAAAAATGACCGGGCACGAACCCGGTCATCAGACTGTCTGTTTATTTTGTATTTTCCTTAATATAATCCCTGATATGTTTTTCAGCGAGCTGAACTTCCTCATAAAGTTCAGCAGCAGAAATTCTGAACGCTCCGTTTCCAAGAATTATAAGCTGCTCCATTCCGTCTGACGTAGCAACCCTGACACGGTGTTCCTTACTAAGGTCGTGCGATGTTTTCTCGATATACATATCAGCAGTCTCAGCCTCTTTTGTATATACTACATTTATGTTCCCCACACGTTCAGTTTCCCTTGTCTGGCCTTTAACCTTCCATGCATCAAAAACAACTATAACCTCACAGCCGTAAACGCCCTGATAATTGCACATGGTATTTATAAGCATATTTCTCGCAAGGTCAAGATTATCCTTTGAAATTCTTTTAAGTTCATCCCATGCAAAAATGATATTGTATCCGTCAACAAGAAGATACTCAGGCCCTGAAGGAAGCGGTTTCGCTTTAAAGCTCACTTTCATATCCTTAATTTCCTTCTTTGATCTGAAAGCATTTCGTTTTCTTTCCTCACCTGTTTTGCCGTATGCTTTCTCAAAAATAGCCATAAGCTCTTTATCCTGATCAACGCTTCCCCTGAATTTGTTTACAGGTCTGGCATCAGCAGCTTCCGTTTCCGCTTCTTCTGATATTTTTCTGCCGTAGTTCAGTCCGGGAATACCCTGAACATGCATGTAATCACCGACTTCATTCCATTTTACAACAAAGCCTGCCCCATGGGCACAGAATACGGAATCTGAAGAATTCTCCGTGTCACTGTCAGGATTGTAAGCCATCTGTTCAATAACCTCTTCGGCATTGTGGCACGGTTCATATCCGCACAGAGAACATGTAAAAATACCTTTTCCGTGTGTGTATCCGAGAACTTCCGTATGATAATCCCTGACAGCAGCAACAGGTGCCTTTCCGCTCAGCACCGCAGTATCCCCTGCAATTTCCGGAGATGAAAAAGTACAGTTCATTTTAGTCAGGTCGGAAATCGCCCTTCCCACATGCTCTGACGGAATCTCAAGAGTGTATTCATACCACGGCTCCAGAAGAACAGACTCTGCATATCTCAGTCCGTTCCTTACTGCACGCCAGGTTGACTGTCTGAAATCACCGCCCTCTGTATGCTTAAGATGAGCTCTTCCGGAAACCACGGTTATCTTCATATCCGTAAGCGGTGAACCCGTCAGAATACCCGTATGAGTTTTTTCATAAAGATGAGTGAGTATAAGTCTCTGCCAGTTTTTATCCAGAATTTCCTCACGGCAGTCCGTATCGAAAACCATGCCGCTTCCCGGCTCACCGGGTTCAAGAAGAAGATGAACCTCAGCATAGTGCCGAAGCGGTTCATAGTGACCGACGCCCTCTGCCGCAGTTTTTATTGTTTCCTTGTATGCTATATTTCCGTGCGTAAAAAGAACATTCATGTGGAAACGTTCATCAAGAAGAGTTTTCAGAATATCAAGCTGCATCTCTCCCATCACCTGAACATGAATTTCCTTAAGCTGTTCACTCCAGATAACATGAAGCTTCGGATCCTCACTCTCAAGCTTTCTGAACGCATTAAGCGCATCAGAAATATTTACACTGTCCTGAAGCTCAGCCCGGTATGTAAGAACAGGCTCAAAAAAGCCTGAAGGAGAATCCTCCTCATCGCCCAGTCCCTGCCCCGGCGCTGTATCAGTAAGTCCTGTCGCAGCAACTATCATTCCCTGGCACGCTTCCTCAGTCTGCTGAAACTTTACCCCGGAATATATTCTCAGATGGCTTATTTTCTGACCGTCAATTATCTCCCTTACCTTAAGCGTTCCGCCGGTAATCTTCATGTGTGTCAGCCTGTTGCCCTGATCATCCTCTGAAATCTTAAATACCTTTGCAGAAAAAATCTGCTTCTCCACGGGCGAAACTGTAAACCGGTCAATGCTTCTGAGAAACCTGTCAACACCGTCAAGCTTCAGTGCAGAACCAAAAAAGCACGGAAAAATCTTTCTCTCACGTATGCACCTGACCAGACCGCCTTCACTGACCGAAGAAGTATCGAAGTATTCCTGCATAAGTTCCTCGTCATGTGATGCAGCCTCTTCAAGGAATTCTTCCGAATCAGCAGGAATATCAAAGCTGCAGCATCCTGAGCTGAGCTTTCTTTTCATTTCATCAATAAGGGCTGATTTGTCTGTGCCCGGAAGGTCCATCTTGTTAATGAAGATGAATACAGGTATGCTGTATCTCTCAAGCAGCTTCCAGAGTGTTCTGGTGTGATTCTGAACACCGTCAGAACCGTTTATGACAAGTACTGCATAATCCAGTACCTGAAGTGTTCTTTCGGTTTCAGCCGAGAAATCAATATGACCCGGTGTGTCCAGAAGAGTTATTTCTGTATTATCCAGATGAATTACTGCCTGCTTCGAAAATACAGTAATTCCTCTTTCTTTTTCAACAGTATGAGTATCCAGAAAAGATGTCTTATGATCTACTCTTCCGGGTTTTCTGATATCTCCCGAACTGTACAGCAATCCTTCAGACAGCGTTGTTTTGCCTGAGTCAACGTGTGCAAGAATTCCAAGAACAAGCCGCTTCATTTTGATTCCTCCTTAAATAAAAATACTCCGGATTCACAGTGATATGAATCCGGAGATTAGTATCAAAACACATTGTAAACGCATTAAATAAATGCATTCACTATAATTATGATTATGTTCTGAATTATTCTTCTTCGCCAGCATCTTCAGCGAGAAGTGCACGCATTGAAAGGCTTACGCGCTTGTTGTCGATATCACATTCTGTGATCTTTGCATCAACTTCCTGACCAACTGAGAGAACATCCTTAACGTTGTCAACTCTCTGGTTAGCAATCTGTGAGATGTGGATGAGACCGTCAACACCGTCAATGATGCTTGCGAAAGCGCCGAATGGTGTGATTGAAACTATTGTAGCCTTAACTACATCACCGATGCTGTATGATTCAGCGAACTTAGCCCATGGATTGTCTTCTGACTTCTTGTAGCCAAGTGAGATTCTGCCGGTTTCCTGGTTGAGTTCCTTGATGTAAACTTCAAGAACATCGCCAACCTTAACAACCTCTGAAGGATGCTTGATTCTCTTCCATGAGAGTTCTGAAACGTGAACCATACCGTCAATTCCGCCGAGATCTACGAATGCACCGTAGTTAGTGATTGACTTAACTTCACCCTTGTATGTTGCGCCAACTTCAGCAGCTTCCCAGAACTTCTTCTGAGCTTCTTCTCTGATAGTCTTCTGAACGAGCTTGATTGAACCAACAGCTCTTCTTCTCTGTGGGATAACGTCGATAAGCTTGAGTGATACCTGCTGCTTAACGAGCTTTTCGATATCTTCATCACGGCCGAGACCTGTGTGTGAAGCAGGAACGAAAACGCCTACACCGTCAACAAGAACGATAACGCCGCCCTTAACAGCTCTCTGAACTGTACCTTCGAGAACCTTTTCTTCTTCCATAGCCTTAACGATATTGTCAAAGCCAACCATTTCGTCAACTTTCTTCTTTGAGAGAGTTGCAATACCGT
Source organism: Ruminococcus sp. UBA1780 (assembly GCA_002315235.1). Taxonomy (GTDB): domain Bacteria; phylum Bacillota; class Clostridia; order Oscillospirales; family Ruminococcaceae; genus HUN007. Next base: position 25,047 of record DCGK01000046.1, on the reverse strand, counting down.
CCTGGTCATTGATCTTGATTACTACGAGATCAACTTCTTCGCCAACGCTTACTACATCAGCAGGCTTCTTTGAAGGGTCATTTGTAAGTTCTGACTGGCTGATAAAGCCTGTGTGCTTTGTGCCGATATCAACAATTGCCTCAGAATTGTTTACAGCAACAATGATTCCCTTGATCCTTTCACCTGTATGTATTTTCTTGAAGGACTGTTCAAGTGCCTCCGCGAAGTTAATGTCTTCTTCCTGATTTTTCTGGATTTCGCTCATTTTTAGAATAACCTCCTTAATTATATAAGCCGGTGTGGATGCTCCGGCTGTGACACCAATCTCAGACGCTCCGTTCAGATCAATATCGTAAAGCTCATCCGAACTCTCTATATGATACGAAGGGCAATACTCACTGCATACACTGTGCAGTTTGATTGTATTCGAACTGTGTTTCCCGCCAATTACTATCATTACATCAGAACGTCTTGCAAGCTCAACAGCAGCAGTCTGTCTGGCTGATGTGGCATTGCATATCGTCTGGAAAACTTCAGTCACATCCTTGAAGGTATCCGGAATAATGTCTAAACATTTATTCCACACTATTATATTATACGTGGTTTGGGCCACAATTGCAACCTTTTTTTTCAAAAAACCCAAGTTTTTTTGAAAAATTTCCTGCAATTCGTTCTCATCGGCAAAAACATAGCACTCTCCGATACAATGTTTTACAATTGCGTCAACTTCTGGATGCTTACTGTCTCCGGCAATAAGTATAATTTTACCCTGTTCTGACTGTTCCTGAACAATTTTATGTATCCTCGCAACAAACGGACATGTTGCATCAATATATTCATTTCCCATTTCATCAAGTTTATCATATATACATTTTCCAACGCCATGGGATCTGAGTATCAGTCTTTCATCACTCTGAAGCTCGGAGAGATCATTTACAATTCTGACTCCCTTTGATTCAAGCTCGGAAACAACACTGGTGTTATGGATTATCGGCCCGAAGGTTGCAACCTTTCCGCCCTTTTCAATTTCCTCATAAACCATCTTGACAGCACGGTCAACTCCGAAACAGAAACCTGCTGATTTAGCTATTTCTACACTCATATTATTTCTCCACCAGTTCCGTTATTGCATCCATAATTACAGTCTTAAGAGCCTTAAGCTCCTTTGGCTGCGGCGTCTCACTTATCCTGAGCTGTTCAGGGCTGATCGGCCTGCCGTATCTGACTGTTATTTTATTTCTGAAACGAAGCTTTCCCTCATAGGAAATACCGCACGGAACAACCTGTACACCTGCTCTGGCAGCGATAAGTGCAACACCTGTTTTCCCGCGTCCTACCTTACCGTCCTTTGATCTTGTACCTTCAGGAAATATCGCAAGATTCTTTCCTGATCTGATTTTTTCAATTGATGTTTCAATGATACCGTTGTCACCTTCCCCGCGTTTAACCGGAAATGCTCCCCATGCACGGATAAAAGCAGCAAAAACAGGATTTCTGAAAAGCTCTTCCTTGGCCATATAAACGCATCTTTTCTTTACCTTAAGTGACAGAAGTACCGGATCCGCATAGGATCTGTGATTACAGGCTATGATAAATGTTCCGTCCTCAGGAAGATTTTCAACGCCTTCAAATGAAATTCCGTACCATAACCTGTACGCGAGAATTGCTATGTTTCTTACAAGACCGTACAACACTTTTAACTCTCCTTTTCTTCTGTTTCCTTAATCATTTTTTCAAGAAGAGTGATTACTTCTTCGATTGTCATATCTGTTGTATCAACAAGAACGGCATCATCTGCCTGCTTAAGCGGAGATACAGCTCTGTTCATGTCGTTTTCATCACGCTTAATAATATCTGCAAGAATGCTTTCAAAGGTTACACCTTCTGTACCTTCAAGCTCTGCAAATCTTCTTCGTGCTCTTTCCTCCGCACTTGCTGTAAGAAAAATCTTAAGCTGTGCGTCCGGAAGAACAACAGTTCCGATATCACGTCCGTCCATGATAATATTGTTTTCAGCAGCTATTTTCTTCTGGAGATCAAAAAGGAATGTTCTTACTTCCGGTACTGCAGAAACCTTTGAAGCTCCCATAGATACTTCCGGTGTTCTGATTTTGTCAGAAACGTCCTCACCCGCAGCAATAACTCTCTGCTGACCGTCCTTATATGTCAGGCTTATTTCAAGTCCGTCAAGAGCAGCGATAATCTCAGCAGTATCATCCGGTGAAATATTTCTGCTTATCATGTAATATGCCACTGATCTGTAAAGAGCGCCGGTATCTGCGTATATATATCCGGTATCCTTTGCAACAGCTTTTGCTATGGAGCTTTTTCCTGCACCTGCAGGTCCGTCAATTGCAACATTTATCATATCATTTTACCTCATTTTCATTATATATTCATTCCGGCAGTATAGCCTGTCGAAAACGCAATCTGAAGATTGAAACCGCCTGTATAGCCGTCTGCGTCTATTACCTCTCCGGCAAAAAACAGTCCGCTTACAATTCTGGATTCCATTGTTTTGGGATTTATCTCTTTTACACTCACCCCGCCGCTGGTGACAATTGCCTCCTCCACAGGTCTGAAGCTGTAGATTCCAAGTCGGAAATTCTTGAGAAGCTTAACAAGCTCAAGACGCTGAGCCCTGGAAATCTGACCTGCCTTTATCTCAGGAGATATTCCGGAGCGTCTTACAAATACAGGAATTATCCTTGACGGAAGAAGCTTTATCAGAACACTTCTGAATTCAGTTCCTGACATTTCCGTAAAATCACGCTGGAGTCTTTTGTCAAGCTTTTCCTCTGTAAGTCCCGGCTTGAAATCAATCAGAAGATAATATCTTCCCTTTTCCATTTTTCTTATTCTTGAGCTTGCTGTAAGCACAAGCGGACCGGTAACACCATAATCAGTAAAAGACATTTCTCCAAGCTCACTGAATATTTTCTTTCCGTTGTCCATAAGAGTAAGTGAGACATTTCTGAGAGCCAGCCCGTTAAGGCTGCTGCAGAAATCCTCAGTAATTTCAAGAGGAACAAGTGAAGGAACAATATCCGTAACCGTATGACCGCATTCACGGGCAAATCTGTATCCGTCGCCTGTAGAACCGGTCAGCGGATAGGAAGCACCGCCCGTTGCAACAAGTACCGTCAGTGAATTATATTCACCCTTATCGGTTTTCACTCCGCAGCATACTCCGTCCTCCACGATTATGCTCTTTACGTTTTCATGTAATACCTTTACTCCTGCTTTTTTCATTTCACCTGAAAGAGCAGCAACTATATCCTCTGCTTTGTCTGAAACCGGAAATACTCTGTTTCCTCTCTCCACCTTCAGAGGTACTCCTGCATTTTCAAAGAAATCCATAACATCCTGAGGTGAAAAGCCGGAAAATGAACTGTAAAGAAATCTGTTGTTCACCGGAATATTGTTCACCAGCTCATCAGTATCACAGAAATTGGTAACGTTGCACCTTCCCTTGCCGGTAATACGGAGCTTTCGTCCGAGACGTTCATTCTTTTCAAAAACAGCTACATTTTTTCCGTACCTTGCTGCAGTAACCGCAGCCATCATCCCGGCAGCACCGCCGCCGATTATTATACTGTCAAATCTCAAAAATTTTACCGCCTTTATTTGTCAGTCTTTTCATAGACATCATATTCATCCCACAAATGCTCAAGTGTTTCAAAACTTCTGTTGATATCCTTTTCCTTTTCAAGACTTACAGCTGCAATAAGAGCATTTATAAGGCTCAGAGGTGCTGCAAGTGAGTCAGCAAATGATACCATGCCGCTGCCGGCTGCAAGAACATGATCCGCATTTCTCGCTATCGGAGAATGAACACTGTCAGTTACGGCAATTACTGTGGCACCGTTTCCTGAAGCATAATCCATGGCAATTGTCGTCTGCTTTGAATATCTCGGGAAGCTGATTCCTATTACGATATCGCCCTCACCAACTCGGAAAAGTCTCTGAAGAAGGTCACTCGTTGTAACGTTGACAATGAGCTTTACGTCATCAAAAATAATACTGAAATAATATCTCAGAAACTCTGCTATAGGTGAAGCACTTCTTGAAGCAACGATATAGATTCTCTTTGCACCAAGAAGTGCATCAACTGCACCGTCAAATGCTTCTCTGTCACCGTTGTCCCTTGTTTCTCTGATAAGCTCAATATCAAGACTCATAACTTTGTCATACACATCGCGTCTTGTCATCTGACTGCTTGCAAGCTCCATTCGCTCAACCGAGGTAAGCTTTGCCTTCATGGCAGTCTTAAGGTTTTCCTGAAATCCCGGATAACCGTCAAAGCCAAGCTCCATAGCAAATCTGACTACCGTTGACTCACTTACACCTACAGTCTGACCAAGAGAAAGCGCTGTCATATATGAGGCCTTCTGATAGTTTTCGAGTATGTATTCCGCTATTTTTCTGTGTCCCTTTGACATGCTGCCGTAATTGTTTTTTATTGCAGCAAAAACATCAATACTGTTACCCATAATTCTTTACCGCCTATTCACTGCGTGTAGTTACAAAACTGATTTTTTTCCCGTCAGACTCCGCAACAATACTGCCCTGAAGATCAGTACGGAAAATCTGTACTCCTGACTTTCCGAATCTCTGCATAACTGACTCTGACGGATGGTTGTAGGAGTTCCCTGTACCACAGGAAACCACTGCATATTCCGGTTTTACTATTTCCAGAAATTCACCGCCGGATGAGGTTGAACTCCCGTGATGCCCTGCTTTGAGAACATCAATATCATCAAGCACTCCGTGTGAAAGCATTTCGGCTTCGCTTTCCGATTCCGCATCACCCGGAAAAAGAAAAATATTATCTTCATGAACAAGTTCAGAAACAACCGAACAGTTGTTAGGATTTTCATATTCACCAAGAGGAGCAAGTATGACAAGCTCCGAAACTCCGAGGTTCAGTTTCATTCCCGGATATGCTTCACATACATCTGCATCAGCATTTTCAAGTGTTTTTTTAAGAGCTTTCCATGTGTAAAGATCTTCTTCATCCTTACCCTCTTCTGAAAAATGAGGAACAATAACCGTTCCGGTTTCAAAATTTTCAAGTATATCCTCTATTCCGCCTGTATGGTCTGAATGAGGATGAGTTGCTATTATGTAGTCAAGCTTTGAAATGTTCTGCGAAGCAAGATATGAAACCACTGTCTGACCGCTTTCCTTTTCTCCGGCATCTATAAGCACACTGTACTCACCCGATACTATAAGGGTCGAATCCCCCTGCCCGACATCAATAAAATGAACTGAAAGCCCGGCTTCAGTAAATGAAGGTTCCCTGAGTTTCAGGAAAACCATCATCTGTTCATAGGTCAGAAATCCGGAAGTGTCGGCCAGAGCCATTACCAGAATAACAGCCAGCAGCAGAACAAAAGCAGCCTTCCTGAATTTTTTCATTACTTTTTCTTTCTGCCGTTCTGTTTTCTGCCGGACGAACCTGACTGACCCTGCCCGTAACCGTTTCTTACGCTTTTACCGTTTGAAGTACGGCTGTTCTGTCCCGCGGCATTTCTGCCTCTGCCGCTGCTGTTTCTGCCGCCGGAAGGAGAAGCTTTCCTCTGCGGAAGGTCATCAGCAACCAGACACTTAGGCGATGTTCCGATGAGATCTCTTCGTCCGATTTTCTTAAGAACCTTCAGTACTGTTTCCTTGTTTTCAGGCTTGAAGTACTGAAGCATGGCCCTCTGCATTGCTTTTTCCTCAGCTGTTTTCGGAACATATACAGGCTCCATTGTATACGGATCAAGTTCAGTATAGAACATACAGGTTGATATAGTTCCCGGTGTCGGATAAAAATCCTGTACCTGCTCCGGATGTATTTTATGCTCCTTCAGAAACAGTGAAAGTTCCACTGCATCCTTAAGTGTACTTCCGGGATGTGATGACATCAGATAAGGAATAAGATACTGTTCCTTGTTAATGCCCTTTGTTATATCATAGAATTTTTTCTGAAATACACGGTACGCTTCAATATGCGGCTTGCCCATCTTGTCCAGAACAACTGCAGAGCAGTGCTCAGGTGCAACCTTAAGCTGTCCGCTGACATGATACCTGATGAGTTCCTTCATAAACTCATCATTTTCATCCTTAATCAGATAATCATATCTGATACCGGAACGGATAAAGACACGCTTGACGCCTTTTATTTTTCTGAGTTTTCTTAGAATTCCCAGATACTCCGTATGATCTACCTCAAGCGCTCTGCACGGTTCAGGAGCAAGACATTTCTTACCCTTGCACAGCCCGTGCTTCAGCTGTTTTGTACAGCTTGGATTTCTGAAGTTGGCAGTCGGACCTCCGACATCATGAATATATCCCTTGAAATTAGGAAGAGTAGTAAGAAGCTCAGCCTCTTTCAGAACTGACTCTTCGCTTCGTTTGGATATTTTTCTGCCCTGGTGAAGAGCTATTGAACAGAAGTTGCAGTTTCCGAAGCAACCTCTGTTATGGGTAATGGAAAATTCAACTTCCTTTATTCCGGGAACTCCGCCGTCCTTTTCATACATAGGATGATATGTTCTGCAGTACGGAAGACTGTAAACATGATCCATTTCCTCAGTTGTAAGGCAGTAAGCAGGAGGAGTCTGCACAAGCATTTTCTTTCCGTGACGCTGAATTACTGTTTTTCCGTAAACCTCGTCCTGATGGTCATACTGAATCCTGCAGGCCTTCGCATATGATTTTTTATTTTCACGTACCTGACTGAAATCAGGACATTCAGCAGCTCCGAAAGGTGTATTTACAGGATCTGTAAGATAGCAGATTCCCCGGATATCAGTTATCTCGCTTATTTTCTTTCCGCTCTTAAGTGCATCTGCAATTTCAACTATCTGATGCTCTGACATGCCGTACATAAGAATATCAGCCTCACTATCTACAAGAATGGAAGGACGTACATCATCATCCCAGTAATCATAGTGTGCAAACCTTCTCAGTGATGCCTCAAGACCACCGATTGCTATCGGAATATCCCCGAATATCTTTCTTATACACTGGCAGTATACTATTACGGCTCTGTCAGGACGCTTTCCCGCCTTTCCGCCGGCAGTATATGCATCGTCTGATCTTTTTCTTTTCGCGGCGGTATAATGCGCAACCATTGAATCTATATTTCCTGATGTAACAAGGAACGCGTATTTCGGTGTTCCGAGTTTCTTAAAATCATGGTCGCTTCTCCAGTCCGGCTGGGCAATTATTCCGACCCTGTAACCCTTGTCTTCAAGTACTCTGGAAATAATTGAAATACCGAAACTCGGATGATCAACATATGAATCTCCTGTAACAAGTATAAAATCAAGCTGATCAATACCCCGTTTTTCCATGTCTTCTCTGCAAACAGGTAAAAATTCGTTCAAGAAAATACCTCCTGATTATTATTCGTTACCGGCTTCCTCATCCATTCTGCGCATTCTCCGCTCAGCCCACTGAGCTTTTGTCATAAGAATTCTTCTCGGCTTTGAACCTTCTGAAGGTCCTATAACGCCAAGATCCTCAAGCTCATCCATAATTCTGGCTGCACGCGCATAACCAAGCTTAAGCTTTCTCTGAAGTGATGAAGTAGATGCCTGTCCTGTTTCATTTATAATATCAATTGCCTTTTCAATAAGCTCATCGTCGCCGTCAAGAGCAGTGTCTGTTTTTCCTCCGGCGGCTCCCTTCTCACCCTTCGGAACAGGAATATTCTTTTCAATTTCCTCCATGATTTCATCACTGTATTCCGCAGTGGCATGATGCTTTATGTATGTTACAACTGATTCTATCTCCTTTGTTGAGCAGAAACAGCCCTGAATACGTATCGGCTTCGGAACACCTGAAGGTGAATAAAGCATATCACCCTGACCAAGAAGCTTTTCAGCACCGCTTGTATCAAGAATAGTTCTTGAGTCAATTGATGACTTTACTGAAAGAGCTATTCGGCTTGGTACATTTGCCTTGATAAGACCGGTGATAATATCAACAGTAGGTCTCTGTGTGGCAATAATAAGATGCATACCTGCTGCACGTGCCATCTGAGCGAGACGGCATATAGCGTCTTCAACTTCATTTGAAGCAGCCATCATAAGGTCAGCAAGCTCGTCGATTGCTATAACAATCTGCGGCATTTTTTCTAATGCTCCGTCGCTTCCTGCTGCCTTTTCATTATATCCCTTAAGGTCACGGACATTATTGTCTGCAAAAAGCTTGTATCTTCTGAGCATTTCCTGAACTGCCCAGTTAAGTGCACCGGCAGCTTTTCTCGGATCAGTTACAACAGGAATAAGAAGATGCGGTATTCCGTCGTAAACCTTGAATTCAACTATCTTAGGGTCTATCAGAAGAAGTCTTACCTCATCAGGAGATGACTTGTAGAGAATACTCATGATAATTGAGTTGGTGCAGACAGACTTACCTGAACCAGTTGACCCGGCAATAATTACGTGTGGCATCTTTGCAATATCACCGATAATTACATTACCCGCAATGTCACGTCCGACTGCAAATGAAAGTCTGCTCTGTGAATTTCTGAACTCATCACTCTCAAGAAGCTCCCTGAGAGTAACGGTATCCTTTGTCCTGTTCGGAACCTCAATACCAACAGCCGGTTTTCCCGGAATAGGAGCCTCTATACGTACACCGGCAGCTGCCAGGTTAAGAGCAATGTCATCAGAAAGATTTGTTATTTTTGAAACCTTTACACCTGGAGACGGCTGAAGCTCATATCTGGTAACAGTCGGACCTCTGTGTATATCGGAAAGGGTTGTTTTTACGCCAAAATTTTCAAGTGTCTGAACAAGCTTAACCGCAGTTTCATTCTGTTCGGTTTCAGCAGCTATACTGCTGGCACTGATTTCCCTTGCTTTGAGAAATTCTATAGGAGGATAGTTGTAGTGATTCTCAGCCGGTCTGCTGATGCTTTTCTCCTGTGACGAAGCAGGTGCCTCATCTGTCTTGCTGAGGCTGACTGTATGTCTTTCAGAAGGTTCTGAAGCCGGAGTTTCCTCCGGTACGATAACGTCAGCTGACATTGCTCTTATTTCTTCTTCCTCTTCAGCAGCAGTCTGCTGTCTGAGTCTCTGATATTCTGAATTGTCCTGTTCGGTCACAATAGGAATATCAATTGTGTTTGTATTCGTTTCCTCAGCTGTAATACCTGATGTATTTTCTTCAAGCAGCTGTGAAAGCTCCTCACTCTGATCATCAGTTCTGAACTTTTTCTTAAAAAAGCTTTTAATTTCGGCAGCTATATCACGCTCCGGAACCGGTTCAGTTTTCAGAACATCAAGCTTAATTTCCTCAGCAGACTCGTCTATTCTGTAATTTGAAGCTGAAATAACTTCATCTTCATATCTGTCACGGAGTGAAACATCTTTAAGTCCGTTCCAGTAGTCCTTAACTTTTCCGTATCCGGTCTTAACCCATGAAAAAAGCTTCTCAACGGTAATATTCTTCATAAAAAGAATAATAACAAACAAAGCAATGAGTATGGTAAGCTTTGCTCCGGTAGGTCCGAGAAATGAAACAAGCGGCACACCGAATGCAGCACTCAGAACTCCGCCGCTCTTCATGAGAATACCGTTCTCATAAAGATTTGTAACTTTTTCGTCAAAATCCTCTCCCGGAATATCTCCCAGAAAAACTACCTGTATAATTGAACTTGCAAGAAGAAGAAGAAGCATCCCCTGTATAAGTCTTGAAACTATTTTTTCCTTGTCCTTTTCCTTGGAAATAAGATATGAAGCATAGAAAAATACCGGAACCACAAGAAAGACCGAGATTCCGAATACGCCCCTTACAATGTTATGTATAGTAAGCCAGCCGTCAGTTCCGGAAACAAAAGCGGCAAGAGTAAGAAACACCGTAAAGGCAAGAAGTATAATTGACCAGAAATTACTGTCAAAAAAGCCTCCGCCCTCAGGTTTTTTTTCTTCTTTGATTTCCGCACCTCTTTTTTTCCTTTTGTTGCTGTCGCCATTATCAGATTTGGTATCCTTTATAGGCATATATGTACTCCTTAATTATTATTCTGCATTTTACCTGCACCTTTTTATTATAACACTTTTGGTCATGGTAAATCAACTGATTTTTCCGTATACAGCAAAACGATTATCACAAAAGGTAAAATCCTGCGCAATACGATAAATTATTTAGTATTTGATAGATAAATAATAAATTTACCGAAATTTCACTAAATTTCCCTGAATTTCAGTATTTTTTATATTTGAGGTTCACCTGAACTTATGATATAATCAAATCATCACATAAAAAGTTTATGTGAATCCCAAAACAGGTTGTCAGAACGTTTTTGATTTTGAACGACTTAAGGAAGCACTGATTAAGTCTGTCGGAAATTACGAATGCATACTGTACGTCAAGTTGCCAGACGTGATTTAATCAGTGTTTCCTTAAAATTATGAAGGAGTCTGAAAAATGATAAAAACTATACCGGGTACAACTCTGGAGTACTCAGAAAAAGTAAAAACGGAAGCTTTTTCACTGATATCTCCTATTCTTTCTGCTACAGGAGGTCTTACGTTATCACAGCTTTCAAAACTGACCGGACTTGGAGGAACAACCATTCAGAACTGGATAAAACGCGGATGGGTTGTTAATATTCCGGGAAAAAAATACTACGAGGTTCAGGTAATACGAATTCTTCTTATCAACATGCTGCGCGGTACAATGCAGCTTGAAAATATTGCAGTTCTTATGAATTATATCAACGGAAAGGTCGAGGATACAAGCGATGATATAATTCCGGATATTGATCTTTACAATATTTTCTGCACAATTATCTGTGAACTGGACGAAAAAAGAATTTATGAACCGGAACCTGTACGTGACACAATCAGAGAAGTAATAAAACAGAATAACAGCTATGTCAAGGAACAGGAAAGTATCCTGGAAAACACACTGTTCATAATGACACTTGCCTACCAGTCATCACTCATAAAAGCACAGCTTGAGCAGGAATATGAAAGACTGGATATAAAGAAATACAAAATATAGAGAAAAACACCTGGAAATAAGAGACAAGAGAAAAACACTGTAATGAGAAAACAGTAAATGAGAAATAAAAACAAAACAAAGAAAAACAAAACGAGATAACAGATATTAAACGTGAAGAACAACAGAAAGCCAGAATAACAACCGGAAAAGACAACACAGAAAAAGGAGAATTTTTTATGAAAGAAAAAGAATATGTTAATGCCGTCCCGGTAAACAAAGCAGCCGGAAAAATCGCAAGAGGCATTGCTGCCGCAGTTATCGCAGTTATAGCTGTATGTTCATCTGTGGCAATCGTTCCTGCAGGCCATACAGGCGTAGTACTTACACTCGGAAAGGTGTCAAGCACATCATATCAGGAAGGTTTTCACCTTAAGGCACCTTTTATCCAGCAGATTGAAGTAATGTCAAACAAAATTCAGGTTTATGAGACAAGCGCAACAGCCGTTTCAAAAGACCTTCAGTCTGTAAGCAGCAATATTGCGGTAAACTACAAAATAAGCAGCGACCAGAGTGCAAAAATTTATCAGACAATCGGCCGTGAATATGAAAGTATAATTCTTATGCCTGCTGTTCAGGAAAGTATGAAATCAGTAACAGCAAAATACACAGCTGAGGAGCTTATTACTGAACGTGCTGTGGTTGGTGAGGAAATCAAGAATACACTTGAAAACAAGGTTAAGGACTACGGTATTATTATTGAAAAATTCAATATTGTAAACTTTGACTTCTCAAGTGAATTCAATGCTGCTATCGAAGCAAAACAGGTTGCTGAACAGAATCTTCTCAAAACAAAAACAGAACAGCAGCAGGCAATTGTAATTGCAGAAGCTGAAGCAAAGAAAAAGACAATCGCTGCTGAAGCACAGGCAAAGGCAACCCTGACAGAGGCAAATGCACAGGCTGAAGCAAACAATCTTCTTAACAACTCACTTTCGGAACTTATAATCAAATACGAACAGATTGAAAAATGGAACGGTGAACTTCCTAAGGTTATGTCAGATGCTGCATCACTCATCGACGTAGGTATTTCAGACAGTGCTGCTCCTTCAGGAACGGGTAATTAAATTATGTCTGTGTCCGGAATATGCTATATAACCGGGGCCGGCTCTCATTATTTCAAAGATGACTTTTCACCGTCAGAAAACGATCTTGTTATCGCCGCTGACGGTGGATTTATCTTTAACAGTCTGCATAATATCAGAACTGACATTATTATCGGAGACTTCGATTCTCTTTCAGACCAGTACAGCGATGAAGCTGAAACTGTAATAAGGCTGAACCCTGTCAAGGATGATACAGACATGCTAAGTGCGGTAAAAACCGGTATTGAAAAAGGCTATACTGAATTCCATCTTTACGGTGGAACAGGAGGCAGATTCGATCATACATTTGCAAACATTCAGATTCTGACTTTCCTTGCCAAAAACGGAATGAAGGGCTATCTCTATGCCGAAAATGAAGTTATGACGGTAATTCACAATTCCGGCATTCACTTTGACAGTACAGCTTCAGGGTATATTTCAGTTTTTGCAGCTGACAGTCAGTGTTCCGGCGTTACGGAAAAAGGACTTAAATACCAGATTGATGATTATCTTATGACCAGCACCTTTCCTGTCGGAGTAAGCAATGAATTCTGCGGTACTGAAGCATCAGTAAGTGTCAGAGAAGGTTCTCTGCTTGTTATCTGGCCAAGATAGCAATCATACACATTAAGATATAAACAATTAAGGCAGCTTTCTCACCATGGAAAGCTGCCTTTAATTTTTGCTGTACGTCAAGTCGTCAGACGTGATTTAATCAGTATCCGTTAATATGAAGATATTTCATTATTTCCGGATAATCCCTGTAGGAAATATCAAGATCAACACTGTTTTTTACACGGCTTTCAATGTCAATGCCGTCAACATATCCGGTCTGTGAATACTGCCATATACCGCACGGAATATTAGGCTCATGAAGTGAATATCCGGCACACCAGATATCATACTTCTCTGTAATACGACTGAACTCAAAGTATTTTCCGGAAAAGTTTTTATTTGTATAAAGCATTGCATAATATCCGCCCTGCTCTACGGTATCAAGGAAACCAAGTATGGCATCTGTAGCTGCTGTTTTGTCATTTTCAAGAGGGTTTCCGCATTTTTCAATAGAACGGTACTCGAAATCACAAACTACAGGAAATTCAAGCTTATACTGTGAAGCAACTTCAAGGCACGCCTCAGCCTCAGCTACCGCCTGATCATAGGATCTGGCATTTGAAAACCAGTATATTCCGCAGGCAAGACCTGCTTCCTTCGCACCTTCTATATTGGTATAGAAATTTTTTGCAACCTCTGTACCTTCACCTGCTTTGATTATTACAAATTCCTTTCCTGCATCCCTTACTCTGTTCCAGTCGATTTTTCCCTGCCACTTTGAAACATCAATCCCGCGCATCTCCTTTGGTGCAGGAAACTCATCCTGAACCGGTTCACTGTTTTCTTCTTCAGATACCTCTGTGTACGAAGTAATCTCAGACTGTTCCGTTACTTCAGGTAACTCTGTAACAGCAGGCTCGGTTTCAGCTGCTTTTCTTTCCTCTTCCGCTTTTTTTTCTGCAGCTTCCTCCTCTGCACGTATACGGTCAGTCTCAGTTTTTTTCTGCTTTCGGAGACTGTTTATTTCTTCTACATCCTTATCATCAAACTGACCGTCACGGTTAATATCAAAACCCGGGATATACATACCGGATATCATATCAATCTGTTTGGTATCATTGCTTTTTATAGCGGAAGGAAAAGATTCAGTCGTATAAACACCAGGCTCAGCCGACTGAAAAACCGGACCTGCTATATTAATATCAAAACTGGTTAACTTACTGTCAGGCAGTTCGTTAAAGCCGCCGCACAGCGACAGCACAGAATAGACTGCTGTAACAACAAATTTTAAGTCCATTATTTCTCAACTCCATTTACGATAAAAACCCCGTATAAAATAAATACAAATAAATTATATCAAAATAAAAACTAATTGTCAATCTGAATTTTGTGAGAATTGAACAAATGACGTTTGCGTTCTGCTGCCGTTTGATCTGTATCCGGACTGCACTGCAATCTGAATACAGAAAAGTCAGGCAAAATAAGCTCGTTAACGTATTTGCAGTATTTGCGCTTACTATAATTATCGGCAGTTAACACACAAAGTTAACCCCTGTTTCTCTTAAAGTCAAGATATTCTTCATAAGTACCGATTCTGTCAATTATTCCGTCAGGTGTTATCTCAATAATTCTGTTGGCTACTGTCTGAAGAATCTCGTGGTCATGCGAAGTAAAGAGAACTACTCCCTTAAATGTTTCAAGGCCGTTGTTAACTGCTGTAATACTTTCGAGGTCAAGATGGTTTGTAGGCTGGTCAAGCACAAGAACATTTGAACCGAAAAGCATCATTCTTGAAAACATACATCTTACTTTTTCGCCGCCTGAAAGAACATTTACCGGCTTATAGACATCGTCACCCGAGAAAAGCATTCTTCCGAGAAATCCTCTGAGATATGTTTCTGTTTCATCAGTTGTCGAATACTGTCTGATCCAGTCTACAATTGACATTTCGCATCCGTCAAAATATGATGAGTTGTCCATCGGGAAATATGATGTGGATGTTGATACGCCCCACTTGAAGCTGCCTGAATCCGGTGTATCCTCTTCCATAAGAATTTTGAAAAGAGCAGTTACTGCTCGCTCGTTTTCAGATACAAAAGCAATCTTATCTTCACGTCCAACTGTGAATCTGACGTTCTTAAGAAGCTCTTCGCCGTCAACTGTTTTGCTGATATCATCAACTGACAGAACTTCCTTGCCGAGTTCTCTGTCAGGAGTAAATCCGATATACGGATATTTTCTGCTTGATGCCGGCATTTCCTCAACAGTGATCTTTTCAAGAAGCTTTCTTCTTGAAGTAGCCTGGCTTGACTTAGACTTGTTTGCTGAAAATCGTTCAATAAATGTTTTGAGTTCCTTGATCTTTTCTTCAGCCTTCTTGTTCTGCTGCTTCATCATTCTCTGAATGAGCTGGCTGGATTCATACCAGAATTCATAGTTACCTACATACATCTTAATCTTTGTATAGTCGATGTCAACAATGTGTGTACAAACATTGTTAAGAAAATGTCTGTCATGAGATACAACAAGAACTGTACCGAAATAATCTGCAAGAAATTCCTCAAGCCATCTGATAGCATCAATATCAAGATGGTTTGTAGGTTCGTCAAGGAGAATAATATCAGGATTACCGAAAAGAGCCTGTGCAAGAAGAACCTTAACCTTTTCATTACCTGTAAGAGAAGACATCTGCATGTAAAGCATATCCTCGGAAAGATCAAGACCCTGAATAAGCTTTGATGCGTCAGATTCCGCTTCCCATCCGTTAAGCTCAGCAAATTCGGCCTCAAGCTCTGACGCCTTTATACCGTCTTCTTCTGTAAAATCCTCCTTGGCATAGAGTGCATCCTTTTCCTGCATTATGCTGTAGAGTCTCTCATTGCCCATGATAATTGTATCAAGAACTGTATATTCTTCATATTCAAAGTGGTTCTGTTTGAGAACTGACATACGTGCGCCTTTTTTTATTGCAACTTCGCCTGTAGTCGGTTCAAGTTCACCGCTGAGAACCTTTAAAAATGTTGATTTGCCGGCACCGTTTGCACCGATTAAGCCGTAGCAGTTGCCTTCTGTAAATTTGATATTTACCTCTTCAAATAGTGCTTTTTTACCTACTCGATAAGTTACATTACTTGCCTGTATCATTTTATTCTCCCTATTATAATGTGGTAACTATTCAGAACCCCGACACCCAATGTGTCTGGTATCTTAATAGCCTCTAAAATATTTTAAACTCTCAATCTACTGATTTTGACTAAGCAGTTGTTGCTGCAATTCATCCAAAATGGTCTGTGAATCCTCGCCATCCAGTGCCCTTGAAAAACCGATTTCCAGGCTGACCCAATAATTTCCAGCTCCCAAAAGCTTCGGTACACCTATGGATGCCTCATACTCATTGTAAAAAGCTTCCATCTGTGGGAGTGCATAGGAATCTCCCTTTTTTGCCGCCATCTTGCCACTTTGTTCATAGAGCTTGTCTGCATTGTCAAAGGTAATATATGTGGCAAATTCTTCGGCCATATCTCTCTTGGTGGAAAAACCATTTATTACCACTGCCTGGGTCTGAGACAGACTCCTGGTTTTGTAATCAGCCGAGATATTTGGAAGCATGGTTACACCATATTCGAACTCAAAAGTCCCCTCTTCTTTTGCTTTTTCAAGCCTTGCCACGCAATCCGAAGTAGCGACGGTAAAAACCATCTTGCCACTCATAAAGTCTTCCATGATACTTTCGTAATTCGTATTTTTTCTATCCACATAGAAGAATTCATTCAGCTGCTTAAAGGCATCCAGACATGCCACCGCATCAGCATTATTGACATCAATGAGCGACTCATCATCCCCGGTGTCTCCACCAACCTGCAGATAATTACCTGCTATATAATAATTGTAAAATATATCTGACGGATCCCACTTAAACACACTTTCCATAGTCTCAGGTGCTTCATAGGCATCAGCAAAGTCCTGCAGATCATTCAGCGTCTGGGGAAAAGCTCTTCCCGACTCATCCATATAAGTCTTGTTGTAAAGCATGGCGCTGGTTTCAAAATAAAATGGCAGGGCAACCTTTTTTTCATGATAGGTGACAGCATCAACTCCGGCTTTTGAGAAAAAGTCCGCTGCAACATGCTTGTCATAATCCTTTATCTCACAGGCCAGTCCCTCCAGATAAGCCTTTTCAAGCTTGTCGGTACCCAGAATATACAAATCAGGTGCTTTCATTCCATTATCAGCATTATCTCTTACCGAAGCCTCATAAGCATTCTCCAGATACTCTACCGCACTTACCAGTCTTGGCACGACCTGAATCCCCGTATCTTCATAATAGGCAGCCGCCATATTAGTTAGGTAATCTGACAATGCCTCATCCGTATACCACATTTCCAGGGTATCCTTTGCAAAAAAGGCAGTCTGAGATATGTCAAATTCTATCGTATCATCCTTGTCTGCGTTGACATAGTCAGGTTCCATAAAGGCTCCCGCACCGGCGACTCCCATAATCAGAAATACGCACAGGCACACAGACAACAGTCTCTGTCCAAAAGTCATATTTTTTATTTCCTTTTGTATACTATCTTTTAACAGTCAAAATTCAATCAGCCCTCTGGACAAAATTATTGTTCTGAAAGGATTCCATCCAGGATCTCTGCCATCTTGTCCACATGCTCTTTTTCTATTATCAGAGATGGAACAAATCGAATAATATCAGAACCTGCATTTATTAAAATCAATCCTCGCTCATGAGCCTTCTTGATGATATCACCTACTGGTCCCTTGCATACCAGACCCTGCATCAGCCCCATTCCACGTCTCAATTCTACATAATCATGCTTCTTAACCAGTTCGTTCAGTTTTTCTTCCAGATATGGTGCTATCTCATTTACATGTCCTATTATATTATTTTCTTCATAGAGGTCTATCATCTTGCATATAGCTGCTGTAGCAAAAGGATTACCTCCATAGGTAGTTCCATGATCCCCGGCCACCAGTGAATTCTGTCCCACCTTTTCAGTCATAAGGAAGGCTCCAACAGGAACACCGCCGCCTAATGCCTTAGCTGTAGTCATGATATCAGGTTTTACCCCGTACTGCTGCCATGCATAGAAGCTGCCCGTACGCCCCATACCACACTGAATCTCATCGAGAATCAGCAGGATATCTTTTTCATCACACAGGGCTCTCACTTCTTTGATGAAGGAAGGATCAGCAGGATATATTCCGCCCTCGCCCTGAACTGTCTCAAACATAATAGCACAGGTCTTCTCATTTATCAGAGCTTTTACTGATTCCAGATCATTCATCTGGGCAAATACAACACCATTATCAGTAGGATAAAATGCCTCTCTGTACTTTGGATTGCCTGTTACGGCCAAAGCTCCCAGTGTACGTCCATGGAAGGAATGCTCCATGGCAATTATCTCATGTTCTGTGCTTCCATCCTTTAAGTATGCATATTTGCGAGCTGCCTTAATAGCACCCTCCACCGCCTCTGCTCCGGAATTGGTAAAAAATACCCTGTCCATTCCTGATATTTTTTTGATTTTTTCTGCAGCTTCAACCGCTGGCTCATTGTAATAGTAATTAGATGTGTGAAGCAGCTTATCTATCTGTGCCTTCAGGGCATCATCGAAATCCTTGTAATGATAACCCAGAGCAAATACCGCTATTCCTGATACAAAATCCAGATATTCCTTTCCATCCTTGTCATAGAGATATACTCCCTTGCCATGATCAAGTACTATCTGATAACGGTTATAGGTATGAAGCAAGGCTTTTTCACCGCGTTCTATAATAGTTTTCATAATCTTCCTCTTTTCTGATATCAATCTCCGATAAGCTTCCCTTTTTTTGCCTGGCGCCTAACCATTTTTGAGCCACTTGCCGGTTCTCAAATTTTCTTATTGTCCTCTATATATGGCATCTCTCATCCATCTGTGAGTCCTGTACTATGGCTGTACCAACACCCTTGTCAGTAAAGATTTCCAACAGCAGGCAGTGAAGAACTCTTCCATCAAGGATATGCACATTGTTAACGCCGTTCTTAACCGCATCTGTACAATTGTTCAGCTTCGGAAGCATGCCTCCGCCTATGATACCGCTGCCTATCAGTTCATCTGCCTGACTAGCTGTAAGTCTTGATATAAATGATGTCTTGTCATTGATATCTCTATATAAGCCTTCAATATCTGTAAGGAATACCAGCTTATGAGCTGCAACAGCTTTAGCTACTGCACAGGCTGCATCATCAGCATTAATATTATAGCTGTTGCAATCCTCATCCAGTCCTATAGGTGCTACGATTGGCAGATAATCATTCTCGATCATATCTAACAGAATCTTTGGATCTACTTTAGTAACCTCGCCTACAAATCCGATATCCTGTCCGTTTGACAACTTTTTCTCAACTGTAAGCAGCCCGCCGTCTTTTCCAGAGATACCGATAGCTCTGACTCCCAGTTCCTCAACCATGGTAACCAGTCGCTTATTCACCTTAGACAGAACCATCTCTGCCACTTCCATTGTCTCAGCATCTGTCACTCTCAGTCCGTTGATAAACTGGCTCTCTTTTCCTATCTTTTTAATCCAGTTGCTGATTTCCTTGCCACCTCCGTGTACGATGATCGGCTTGAATCCAACAAGTTTGAGCAGGGTTACATCCTTGATTACATTTTTCTGCAATTCCTCATCGCTCATGGCAGAACCGCCGTATTTTACTACGATTATCTTTCTGTTGAACTGCTGTATATATGGAAGTGCCTCTATCAGCACCTCAGCTTTTTTCTGAATCTGTGTCATCTCTAAATCGTTCATAATCTCCTCCAGCTTTTGCAGCCTTTTCTACCGGCATGCAACTAATATTAAAAAATCGTCTATTTAGGATCTGTAATCTGCATTGATCTTGACGTAATCATAGGTAAGATCGCAGCCCCATGCAGTAGCTTCAGCATCTCCCTCATGCATATCTACATATACAGTCACCTCATCTGCCTTCATTATCTCGACTGCTTTTTCTTCGTCAAATTCAAGGGGAACTCCCATCTCAAAAACCTTCAGTCTGCCATTCTTGCTTTCAAAATACAGTTCCACATCCATCTGATCAAACTGAGCCCCTGAATATCCCATGGCACATAGGAAACGGCCAAAGTTGGCATCACATCCATATATAGCAGCCTTAGAAAGATTGGATCCCACTATAGCTCTTGAAAGTGTTCTTGCATCCTCCTTGGACTTGGCATTTACGACCTTAGCCTCAAAGAGTTTAGTTGCGCCTTCTCCGTCAGAAGCCATCTTGCGGGCAAGGAATCTGCACACATAGAATAGTCCTTCTTTGAAAGCTTCATAATCACCATTTTTTTCTGATATAAGGCTGTTTTCTGCCAGACCATTAGCCAATACCAGCAGAGTATCATTGGTTGAGGTATCTCCATCGACAGTAATCATATTGAAGGTATCTTTTACTATATCGCTGAGGGCTTCCTGCAGAAGGGATTTTTCAATAGCAACATCTGTAGCTACATAGCCAAGCATGGTGCACATATTAGGATGAATCATTCCAGAACCCTTGCTCATACCACCGATAGTAACGGTGCTGCCACCGATCTCGACTGTAACAGCTATCTCCTTGGGAACTGTATCCGTAGTCATAATGGACTGGGCTGCTATTGAACCAGCTTCTTCGGAATCAGATTTTGCATCCACCAGCATCTCTATTCCCTTAAGCACCTTATCCATGGGCAGCTGCATTCCGATAACGCCAGTTGACCCTACCAGAACAGCATCGGCAGGTACATTTAATAGTTCGGACACTTTTTCAGCCTCTGCCTTGCAGTAATCCAGTCCCTGCTGTCCGGTGCATGCATTAGCGATGCCTGCATTTACTACCACAGCCTGCGCATATGGGCTCTTTTTTACCACATCCATATCCCAGATAACCGGAGCCGCTTTGACTACATTAGTCGTAAAGGTTCCGGCCACTGTACATGGCACTGTACTATATATAAAAGCCATATCATTTCTATTCGAATATTTTATTCCAGCTGCCGCGCCTGAAGCTTCAAAACCCTTGGCTGCTGTTATTCCTCCACTTATTACCTGCATATTGCTTCCTCCCTCGTCTAAAATTTTTCAAAATCTGTCTTCAATTCTATTCTTTCTTTATCCATTTGGGGAACTACACGTATAAAAGTTTATGTCTGCATAAAACTATTATGTGTATCTTGCCAGTTATTCATTAAACTTTATAATATTTGCAGTATTTAGTACAAAATCATAGTAGTTAAGATCCAGTCTCTGTGTCCAACCTATGCGGTTCCAAAATGCATTGCCAATGTCATTCTGTGTAAATGCTATCAGACTCACCTTGCTAATCTTTTCCGCTTTGAGAGCCTCCATGGCGTGAACCACCATTTTGGTGCCTATCTTCATCCGTCGGTATTCCTCATCCACACACACATGGTAAAGGCATCCTCTTCGGCCATCATGCCCACACAGTATTGCTCCCACTATTTTATTTTTTTCCATATCCACGGCTACAACACTTATCCCAGGATTTCTATCCAGGAATCTCTGAACCCCTTCTCGGGAATCATCTATGCTTCGCATGGCAAAACCACTTATCTTGCACCACAGATTGTAGACTCCATCATAGTCATCCAGTGTCATAGCCCTGACTGCTATCCGCTCTGTATTCATATTATTCACATCCATCCCGCATATCATCATAAGGAATCTGTCTCTGACAGTTCCCTTCAGCTATAAATATCTTTTTTTTCAAGCATTCACTTTCCTATGCCGCTTTGCCAGTTCTTCATATACTGAGTCATGTACATAGAGTCTGCCCCTGCCCGTTCCCAGATCTATATCAGGCTTGTTGGCTCCGTGAAAATCCGACCCCCCTGAGATCAATAGCCCGTTTTTCTCGGCTATTGCCCTGATATCTCTCTCATCCGCAGGTGTATATGTCGAATATACCGCCTCGATGGCGTCCAGGCCCTTATTGCACATAGTTGCCACCAGCTTTTGCAGATTATCCTTACCTAGTCCATACAAGACGGGATGAGCCAGCACTGCCAGTCCGCCCCCCTGATGTATCAGCTCTACGGCATCCTCAGGACGGATCTTTTCCCTGGGTACAAAACATGGGCAATGGTCACCCACGTAGCGGTCAAAGGCCTCTTTTTTGCTGCTTACATAGCCCTTTTCCTCCAGGTATGCTCCATAATGAGCTCTGGTTATCACAGCCTCCGGATATCTGGCCTGAAGTTTTTCAAAAGAAATGTCAAAGCCATAGGTCTCACACAAAAGCCTGCACATCTTCTTATTTCTGGCAATTCTGGAATCAACAAATTCCTGCAGCTTTTTTGCAAAGGTCTCTCTCTTATGATCAATGAAGAGTCCTACGACATGAATATCACGTTCTTTACATCTGCCATGTTCGTTTGAAACCGGGGCATCATTATCTACGATAAAGGCTGTGGAGAATTCTATCCCAGGAATGACATCTATCCCTATCTCCCTGCCAGTTTCAATAGCTTCATCCAGGCCCTCTACTGTATCGTGATCAGTGACGGCAATATGGGACAAGCCCTTTTCTTTGGCATATCTTATAAGCTGTGATGGCGAAAAGGTTCCATCTGATTTAGTTGTATGTGTATGTAGATCAATCAATTTCTATTTTTTCCTATATAATATCTTAGCTAATCTCGTTCCCCCAGGAAGCATCCTAAGGCTCTGCTCATCCACAGCTCCAAAGAGGAGAGCTGTCAAACCGTAGGTAAGTACAGCTACTACCACTGTCATCCCAAGTGCAAGCCAGTTGCGCCCCAGCGCATGGAACAGTATATTATACACTATTTTTGATACTATGCCCATAATCAGAGCTGCAAATGCAGGTGCAATATATGTCTTTTTTATCTCCTGCCTGTAACCCAGATACTTCTTGATAGACATGGAATTAAATACACACATGAGGAAGGAATATACGATCATCGCGATTGACAAGCCATATATATCCACATGGGTTGTGAGCAGTAGCAGCACCAGAACAAGGGTCTGAACCACCAGTGCCAGGATAGCATTCTTAAGGGGTGTCGTAACCTTTCCTATAGCCTGTAATATTCCATTGCTTACAGTTGAAAGAGCATAGAATACTACGGTGATACCGATGCTTGCCAAGAGCAGTGATGCCTCATCTAACGAATTCTTCTGCGGAAACAAAAGTGCCGTAATAGGCTTAGCCAGGAAGATAAAAGCAGCTGCAGATGGTATAGCTATAAGCATAGTCACTCTTATCGCCTGCCCGGACTTTTCATATACCTTTGCCAGGTCCTTCTTGGCGAAGGCACCTGATATAACCGGTATCAAAGCCGAAGACATGCTGGCCGCCAGTGCTATGGGAATATTGGATATAACCACCGCCTTGCCCGCAAATATCCCATAATGGGTAACTACCAGATTCTGGGCCATTTCCTTGGTATCCATCATTATTCTCTGAAAGATATTCTGATTCAGAGCCGTAGACAGATTATATACAAAGGTGCTCATGATGATAGGCGTTACTATAGTAAATATTTCTCCATATATCTTCCCATAGCTCTGTATCTTTTCATCTGTGCTGGCGGCAGCTTTTTTTCTAAATTCCGGACTCTTTATCAGATAGAGAATTATCATAAATACCAGACCTGTCAGTACTCCTGCCCCGGTTCCCACAGCGCTGCCAGCTGCTCCAAAGACAGCTCTGGTCGTATCACTAGCATCCTCAACCCAGGATATGAATAGTAATGCCGCCGCTATACTTATGGCAGCATTCAGTATCTGTTCCAGTATCTGGGATATAGATGTCGGAACCATGGTTTTCTGCGCCTGAAAAAAACCTCTAAAGGCGCCCAGGAGTCCTGAAAAAAATATAGTTGGAGCGAATACTCTCAATACTATAATAGCATTGGCAGGCACCATTATTTCTGCTAATAAAAAGGTGAGAACAGCACAAGCTCCTCCCACTACAATCACATACAATATGGCACAGCGAAATACTTTCTGTGCATTTTTATACTGTCCCAGGGCTATCTTGCCTGATATGATCTTGGAGACTGCAGATGGAATAGAATAGCTCGATATCAGCAGGATTATCGCATACATATTGTAGGCACTGCTGTAGTATCCATTACCCTCATCTCCGATAACCGCTGTAAGCGGGCTTCTGTACAAAAGTCCTATTATTCTGCACAGAAGCCCTGCCACTGCCAGTATTCCAGCCTGGGCTAAAAAATTATTCTTTTTACTCATATATAATGTACTTCAACGGGAACAAACCTTTTCCTCGTCACCTCATCCCTCTATATCTCTATGGAAATACCGGCATAAGTTTAAGCCCCATTGTCTCATCAATGCCAAACATGATATTCATGTTCTGAACTGCCTGTCCCGCTGCACCCTTAACCAAATTGTCTAAAGCGCCCATCATAATGATGCGGCCGGTTCTCTCATCTATCTTGAATCCAATATCAGTAAAATTGCTTCCCTCAACCCATCTGGTTTCAGGACATATTCCAGGCTCCAGAACTCTTACAAAATATTCGTCAGCATAATATTTATCATAAGCTGCTTTTATTTCTTCTGTAGTAGGCAGGCTTCCGTCAGCTTTTTTTACCAGACTTGCATATTCAGTAGCCAGAATGCCTCGGTTCATGGGCACCAGATGCGGGGTGAAATTAATCACAACCTGACTGCCTGCTGCATATCCCAGCTGTTCCTCTATCTCTGGTGTATGTCTGTGGCTTGCTACTCCATAAGCTTTGATGCTTTCATTTACCTCACAGTAGAGATTGGCAACCTTGGCTCCACGTCCAGCCCCGCTGGTACCGCTCTTGGCATCAACAATCAGAGTAGCCGGATCAATGAGACCTTCCTTTACTAATGGATATGCTGTAAGAATTGAGCAGGTCGTATAGCAGCCTGGGTTTGCCAGAAGATTAGTCCCTGCTATATCAACTCTGTTGATCTCGCACAGACCATATACAGCTTCCGTAATTAGTTCAGGTGATTTGTGCTCTATTCCATACCATTTTTCATAGACAGCCACGTCTTTTATTCTATAATCAGCTGACAGGTCGATAACCTTAACCTTTTTCAGCACCTCTGCAGTCAGAATACCCCCCAGGTAACCCTGAGGTGTAGCTGTAAAGATCACATCACATTCCTCAGCCAGCTGCTCTAAATCATCACCCTTGCAGGGTTCATCTATTATCTTAAAGAAGTTTCTATATATATCAGCAAACTTCTGATCCACATAAGACTTGGAACCATACCATACTATCTCTGCCTCGGGATGGTTTATCAGTATACGTACCAGCTCTGCTCCCGCATATCCCGTCGCACCTATTATTCCAACTTTTATCATAAT
>DCGK01000036.1:23142-23357 GCA_002315235.1 Ruminococcus sp. UBA1780 | reverse complement strand
ACGGACGTGTACTCGGTAAGATGGGTCACAGCGAAAGAAAGGGTACAGATATCTGCAAGAACGTTCAGGGTGACAAGGACCAGTTCATCTTCGAAAGCGGCGTAAGATATTTTGCTGACTAATCATCAGTCATGTATTGAATGAGTATTTACAGTGAATGTCAGAATCGCTGGCTTTCACTGTACGATATTCTTTTCAAAGCTCTGCTTTTAACA
>DCGK01000036.1:3388-23056 GCA_002315235.1 Ruminococcus sp. UBA1780 | reverse complement strand
AGAATAGACCCCGCCGCCTATAGAGTCGGGGGATATCCTCTGTGTTGTTATATATGTGCAAACAGGGTTACATCATTCGCAAATGATGTAACCCTGTTTCTGTATCTGTCAGAACAAACTGTATTTCGTCATCTGTAAAAGTGAAATTATCAGCTTATTCCGAATTCAATAAGAATAAATTCCTTTTTCGGATCTCTGACCCTTAATTCAACCTGATGTCTGCCGCTGGTTTCAAAGCTGAAAACATTTCTGAGGTTTACATTTCCCCATCCGTAAATACTTGTTCCCTGAAGAACTGCTTTCTTATGCCCGTCTATAAGAATGTCAGCGTCACTGAACCGGTCAGTTTTGTCATGAATATACGCAGCAAAAAGTGTACGGAACTCACCTTCAAATTTTACTGAAGCATCTCTGTGGCCATTAATATATCTAAGTCCGCTGCTGAAATACTCTCCGTACTCAGGACATGAAAAATTCTCAAATCCATCCGCCCGGACTGACGAATCAGTGGACTCTACAGTGTGATAATCCCTGTAATCAAGTGAGAATACCGGATCAGGAACTGTATACTCAGTTTTACAGGTATCGCTGCATGATTTTTCAAGAGCATTTATTACACAGTCAGCTATAAAACGGTGGCCCCAGATATTCGGGTGAATAACATCATCAGAATACTTCTCCCATTCAAAACCGTTTTCAAGCATATTCTTCATTGTATCAGCCACACTTACCGATGTAAGGTCATAATGCATTCCTATACGCTTCATATATCCCTGACTGGTGTAAAGAGACTTGTTTATAAGGAAAACAAGAATTACCGCAGGAGCTGAAGGAAGCGACAGCATCCGCTTTACCAGACTTTCATACGATACTATATGTTCATGTCCGCATTCGTTATTAACTGCGTATTCTATAAATACTATATCCGGACCGGTTTCGCCAATCACTTTATCAGTTATTGACAATCCTATAAATGAGTTTGCGCTTTCTGTTGAGAGATTTGATGAAACAAATTCCGTATCCGGATATCTTCCCGTAAGATATCCTGTGATATAGTCTGTATAGTTTTCACTAAGATACCCTTTTCCGTCCCAGCCTTTTGTAATTGACCCTCCTGCAAATGCAAGATTTACTTTTTTCTTTTCAAGTGCTCTGCGGAGTCTTACACTGTTTCCAGTATTGTAAAGAGAACCGCAGACTGATTCCCTGTATTCCGGACTATTCATATCCTGTCACCCCGATTATTAAATATTGTTATTACAGTGAACGAATCACTTTCTTTATATACCATAAATGCTGACCCAATATTGCTTTCTCTATAATAATATCATATAACCGCCTAAAAAAGCAAGAATATATTGTTTATGTATTAAACATATAGTATACACAGCACTATATAAATATGAACATATGAGTTATAACAACTCATCTATTACTGCAAGATACAACTGGTAATAGCGCCATATTGTTCCTTTACTGTATTTTCCAATTTGTTTATTGTTACAGTAGAATAACAGTATTACCGGCTGTATTTTACGTATTGCACATACCCATTCCTTTTAGGTAATAGTAGATAGTTTTGTCAGGCTATAACCGCGCGTATTTATCGATACTTGACAAAGGTGTATTTTCGGGTTAAAATGATGTCAAGAAAGAGGTGGTAAAATGAAACACGCAAAAAAAATAATCAGTGGTTTCATCGCAATGTCAATGGCGCTGCCGATAGCTGCACCGGCAGAGCTTCTCAGTGTAAGCAATATTTTAACTGTAAAAGCAGCCGACCAGGTAAAGACTGGTAAAACATCTGACGGCTACGACTTTGAGCTCTGGAACCAGAACGGACAGGGTCAGGCAAGTATGGACGTTGGTACAAACGGCGGATTCACCTGTTCATGGAGCAATATCGAGAATGCTCTCTTCCGTACAGGTAAAAAGCTCGGAAGCACAAAGAAATGGCAGGACTACAACGGAATTTCAATTCAGTATGATGTAGACTATCAGCCAATGGGTAACTCTTACATGTGCGTTTACGGATGGACAGAAGACCCTACTGTTGAATACTATATAGTAGAAGCATGGGGCGACTGGAGACCACCGGGAATGAACAACTCAAAGGCTACAATCAGCTCAGACGGAAAAACTTATGACTTATACACATCAACACGTGTAAATCAGCCGTCAATTCACGGTACTGAAACATTTGAACAGTACTGGAGTGTTAATAAAACAAACCCGGCACAGGTTAATCAGATGAAGAACCTCAAGGGTACAATTTCAGTATCAGACCATTTTGCTGCATGGGAAAAAGCCGGCATGAGAATGGGCAAGATGTACGAAGTTGCTCTTAACATCGAAGGCTACCGTTCAAGCGGTAAGGCAAATGTAAAACAGAACAAGCTTGTTATGGGTGCAGGCACACCAGGTAACGATACAACACCTCAGCAGCCTGTAACTACAGAAAAGGATCCTGAAATGACAGCACCGGCTGCAGGCTCAGGCATCGCAACAGATGCTGAAAGCAGTGCAGGCGGCTGGACAGCACGTGGTGAAAGCGTTAAGATCGGCCTTACAGGTGCTCAGAAGCACGACGGTTCAAAGTCAATCGCTGTTACAGGAAGAACTGCTTCATGGAACGGAATTCAGAATTCATCTTCTGAACTTAAAGCAGGCGGTACATATACTGTTGAATCATATGTAACATACTCTGATTCTTCTTATGCAACAGCAGGATTTACACTTGGTCTTCAGTATAAATCAGGCGGAGAAACACAGTACGATAACATCACAGATGCTACTGCTTCAGCAGGCAAATGGGCTAAGCTCGGTGACACATTTACTGTTCCTGCAGGTGCAACAGATATTTCACTTTACATTCAGACTACATACTCTGAAAGTGATGGCCCTGCTGATATGATTAACTTCTATGTTGATGACATTTCAATCACAGGCGCATCGGGATCAGATTCCCAGAATCCTGCAACACCTGGAGACAGCCAGAATCCGGAAGTTAATCCAAATCCACAGACACCTGCAAGCTCTGACTCACTCAGAGGCAAGTTCGCTAACTGCTTCAAGCTCGGTACTTCAGTAAGCCCTAACGAACTCAATTCCGGTGCTGACTTCATAAAGAAGCACTTCAATTCAATCACACCTGAAAACGAACTCAAGCCTGATGCACTTCTCTCACCTGGCACAGACAACACACGTGCAAAGGTATCACTTCAGAGAGCTGCAGCTACACTTAAGTTCTGTGAAGACAACGGAATATCACTTCGCGGTCATACATTTGTATGGTACAGCCAGACTCCTGACTGGTTCTTCAGACAGAACTTCCAGCAGGGCGCAGCTTATGTATCAAAGGATATCATGAACCAGCGTCTTGAAAACTTCATCAAGGATACATTCGAAGCAATTGCTGCACAGTATCCGAAGCTTGATCTCTATGCATACGATGTATGTAATGAGCTCTTCATCAATGACGGCGGCGGACTCCGTCCTGGCAGCAACTCAGGCTGGACAGCAGTTTACGGCGACAACAATGATGAATTCATAATCAACGCTTTCACATACGCAAGAAAGTATGCTCCTAAGGGATGCAAGCTCTATATCAATGACTACAACGAATATATTCCTGCAAAGACAGACGATATTTACAATATCGCTATGAAGCTCAAGGAAAAAGGAATAATCGACGGTATCGGAATGCAGTCACACCTTGCTACTAACTATCCAAGTGCTTCTGTTTACAAGACAGGTCTTGAAAAGTTCCTCAGCACAGGTCTTGAAGTTCAGATAACTGAGCTCGATATCGAAACAAAGAGCAATCCTTCAGCTCGTGCTAAACTCTTCGCTGACGTATTCCAGATGGCAGTTGATCATGCTGACCAGATTCCTGCTCTGACAGTATGGGGAACGCATGATGATATCAGCTGGAGAAGAAGTGAATCACCTCTCCTCTTCACATCAGGATACAAGCCGAAGGATGACTACACTGCAGTTATGTCAGTAGATACATCAAAGGCTCCGGTTCAGCAGCCAACTCAGGCTCCTACACAGACACCTGTTCAGCAGCCGACTCAGGCTCCGACACAGGCACCTGCTCAGCAGCCGACTCAGGTTCCTACACAGACACCTGTTCAGCAGCCGACCCAGGTTCCTACACAGGCTCCTGTTCAGCAGCCAACTCAGGCTCCGGCACAGGACCAGAAGCCTTCAGCAGTTTCAGGTGACGTTGATGCCAACGGTTCAGTAAATTCAAATGACGTTGTTTCACTCATGCACGCTCTCATCGGTAAGGAGACACTTTCATCTGACCAGAAGAAAAATGCTGACCTGAACGGTGACGGAATCATCACAATTATCGATCTTATCATGCTAAAAAATAAGCTTATCTAAAATTCAATTCAATCCAGATCCAGTCCTTACGGACAGAAAACAGCTCGTATGAAAGTACGGGCTGTTTTTCTTTTTGGGAAATCCAGACACTATTTGATTTTTTCAAATAATAATCGGCATTTTTTCAGACATTATCGTGATTGATGGTAAATTTGCTGTCTGTCCTGATTTTTATCGCTGAACAGGTAAAAAATTTGCTTCGATTAGTATTATTTTTACACGATTATGAAATATTATTACTTAAATTTGCGCTTAAATGATTAAATTTATCATTTTTAAATGTGTTTTTAGTATGTCTAAAACTTGTCGCAAACATAATTTCCTTTCGTAATTTACTTTTTACCGGTTACAGGCAAATGATTTTGAATTTTCGGCAGCATTTTGCACAACACAAATTCCGGCAGACAGCCTTCAAAATCACTTGTATCATTCATTTTCGTCACTTTGTATATTGTAATTAAGGTCATACATTATTTTCTATCGAACTTGACATAAAATATAAAAAGTTGTATACTAAGCACACAGAAAGAGGTGATGAAATGAAACACACAAAAAAGATAGTATGTGGTTTCATGGCAATGGCATTGGCTTTCCCGGCTGCTGCACCTGCACAGCTTTTAAGCCTTTCAGATGTATTAACTGTAAAAGCTGCCGATCAGCAGCAGACAGGCAAAACTGATGACGGATATGACTACGAACTCTGGAATCAGTACGGCAAGGGCACTGTAGATATGAAGCTCGGCACAAACGGCGGTTTTTCCTGCTCATGGAGCGGAATTGAAAACTGTCTCTTCAGAACCGGAAAAAAACTCGGAAGCACAAAGGGATACAAGGATTACGGCAATATCAGCATCAATTATGACGTTGACTACAAGCCGGACGGCAACTCATACATGTGCGTATACGGATGGACTGAACAGCCTACTGTTGAGTACTATATAGTAGAAGCATGGGGTACATGGAGACCACCGGGAAATGCTCCTTCAAAGGGTACAGTAAATTCGGACGGCAAAAAATATGATGTTTACACATCAACACGAGTAAACCAGCCTTCCATCCACGGTACTGAAACTTTTGAACAGTACTGGAGTGTAAATCAGAAAAACCCTGCAAAGGCTTACTCAAACACTCACATGGAGGGAACCATTACAGTATCAGACCATTTCAAGGTATGGGAACAGTCCGGCATGACAATGGGCAAGATGTATGAAGTTGCTCTCAACATCGAAGGCTATCAGTCAAACGGCAGTGCTAAGGTAAACAAGAACCAGCTTATTATTGGTTCTGCAAATCCTAATCCTGTAACAAATCCTGATTCAGGTAATCCGTCTGCTCCTTCAGGCTCTGACAAAACTCCGGCAGGTACGGCTCCTTCAGCAGGCACAGGTGTTACAACCGACTGTGAATCAGATGCAGGCGAATGGACATCAAGAGGCGACGGCGTTAAGCTTCTGCTTACAGGTGACCAGAAGCACGGCGGTTCAAAGTCACTTGCTGTTACAGGAAGATCAGCTTCATGGAACGGTATCCAGAATGCTTCTTCACAGCTTAAGGCCGGCGGTCTTTATTCAATTGAAGCTTATGTAACATACAATGCATCATACGAATCAGCAGGATTTACTGTTGGTTATCAGTATGATGATGCATCAGGAAAAACCCAGTACAAGGATATCGCGAATGCATCAACAGCAGCAGGAAAATGGGCTAAGATAGGCGATGCATTCACAATTCCGACAGATGCAAAAAATATCTCCCTTTACTTCCAGACAACATATTCTGAAAACGACTCGGATTCTGACCTTATTAACTTCTATGTTGATGACATAAAGCTCACTGACAGCATGGGAAATACAGGCAGCACAGACATCCCTGATACTCCTCAGAATCCCGGAACAACAGACGGACCGGTTTCATCCGGAAGCATTATGGCTGAAGCAAAGGAAAACTTCACTTCATCCGTTCCTGCTGATATGAAGACAGGCGATACAGGCAAGCTTACAAAAATTCAGTATTTCTCAAAGAAGGCTCAGAAGAACAAGCCGGCAAACGTATGGCTTCCTGCAGGATACTCTGAAGATAAAAAATATCCTGTTGTTTACATGAACCATGGTGTTATGGGCGGAGAAGATGATATGACAAAAGGCTGGGGTATTACAGAAATGGCTTCCAACCTTATAAAGAAAGGCGAAGTTCAGCCGTTTATCATTGTTTTCCCTCAGATGTACACAGATCCTAAGGCTGACAGACCGGCAGGCATCACTCAGGACGGAATGGACCGTTATGATGACTTCCTCTATGATCTTACAGAAAGCCTTATGCCTTACATGTCTGAACACTATTCAGTAGCTGAAGGCAGAGAAAACACAGCTATCGCCGGATTCTCAATGGGCGGACGCGAATCACTCTACATCGGTATGATGGCATGTGACAAGATTGGTTACGTAGCTGCGTCATCACCTGCTCCTGGTATTGTTCCTGCAAAGGATATGTTCCTTAATCACCGCGGATCAATGACAGAATCTGAATTCAAATTCAAAACTGCTCCGTATCTCCTTATGATCGGAGGCGGAACAAACGACAGCGTTGTAGGTACATTCCCTAAGCAGTACCACGAACTCTACACCAAAAACGGTCAGGACCACATCTGGTTTGAAGTTCCAGGCGGCGGACATGATGCAAGTGTAGGCACACCGCTTTTCTACAACTTCTTCAGAAACATTTTTAAAGCTTCTTCAGCAGCTCCGCAGGAACCTGAAAAAAATGAATCTGCAGATGTTAAGGGTGATGCTGACGGAAACGGAACAGTAAACTCATCCGATGTAGTTGCACTTATGCAGCACCTGATTGGTCTTAAGACTCTCAGTGCAGACCAGATTAAGTCTGCTGATATGAACGAAGACGGAAAGATCTCAATCATCGATCTGATCCAGCTTAAAAACAAATTTATGTAATCATCTAAATCTTATTCAACATAATCCAATTCATCCGGAAACATCCCCGCATTTTCATGCGGGGATGTTTCATTTACCATGGTTTCAAAGCGCTGTGCTGTTACAGTAAAAGTCAGAATAATTTTGACTTTTACTGTATATGCAGCCGCAGCGTACTGAAAAACAGTAAGGCCTGATGCTGAAAAAAGGCGTTTCCGGACCATTCACCGGAAACGCCTTTTTAATGTAATCAAAACTGATTTATGATTTATAATTACATTGCTTCGAGTCTCTTACCGATTTCCTTGAGGAATTCTTCAGAGTCAACCTTCTTCTTGTTTTCGAGCTTTGAAATCATATAGAGGTCGCCTGTCATTACGCCTTCTTCGATTGTCTGAATTGTAGCCTTTTCAAGCTTGTCAGCAAATGCGCAGAGATCAGGAGTATTGTCGAGTTCTCCTCTCTTTCTGAGAGCGCCGCTCCATGCAAAGATTGTAGCAACAGAGTTTGTTGATGTTGTTTCACCCTTGAGGTACTTGTAGTAGTGTCTCTGAACTGTACCGTGAGCAGCTTCGTATTCATACTTTCCGTCAGGTGATACGAGAACTGAAGTCATCATAGCGAGTGAACCGTAAGCTGTTGAAACCATGTCTGACATAACGTCACCGTCATAGTTCTTGCAGGCCCAGATGTAACCACCGTTTGAACGGATTACACGTGCAACAGCGTCATCGATAAGTGTGTAGAAGTATTCGATGCCGAGTGCCTCGTACTTTTCCTTATATTCGTTATCATAGATTTCCTGGAAAATATCCTTGAATCTGTGGTCATACTTCTTTGAGATTGTATCCTTTGAAGCAAACCATACATCCTGCTTAAGATCAAGACCGTAGTTAAGACAAGCTCTTGCAAAACCTGCAATTGAGTTGTCCTTGTTGTGGAGACCCTGGATAATACCGTCTGTATCCTTAAAGCTGAAGATTTCCTGTCTTGTTTCTTCGCCGTTTTCGTCTGTTACAACGAGTTCAGCCTTTGAACCCTTCTTAACCTGCATTTCTGTGTTCTTGTAAACATCGCCGTATGCATGACGGGCAATTGTGATAGGCTGTGTCCATGTTGGAATATATGGTGTAACGCCCTTAACAAGGATTGGTGTTCTGAAAACTGTACCGTCGAGGATTGCACGGATTGTTCCGTTTGGTGACTTCCACATTTCCTTGAGGTTGTATTCAGGCATTCTTGCTGCGTTTGGTGTGATTGTTGCACACTTAACTGCTACGCCGTATTTCTTTGTAGCTTCAGCACTTTCAACTGTTACCTTGTCATCAGTTTCATTTCTGTGTTCAAGTCCGAGGTCATAGTACTCTGATTTAAGATCAACGTAAGGAAGAATAAGAATATCCTTGATCCACTTCCAGAGAATTCTTGTCATTTCGTCGCCGTCCATTTCAACGAGCGGTGTTTTCATCTGAATTTTTGCCATTGTAATAGCCTCCGATTTAAATATTTTTTGAAATATTTCAAAGCTTTGCTTTGATATAAAAACTCAGTGCAGGGCTGAACATATAAGCATTTTCATAGGCTTACAGTCCATCCTGCACCATTGCAGTTTTACATTATTTTAAATTTTCTCTTGTGTAGTCGAGAAGACCACCGGCAAGGATTATATCCTTTGTACGTCCTGTAAGTTCACAGAGAACAGGAATCTGAGCACCTGTTGTCTTGTTTGTTACAGTGAGTTCTGTCTTGTCAGCTTCGATATCAGCACGAACATTTGCAATTTCGATTTCGTCGCCTTCGCTGATTTTGTCGTAGTCAGCTTCGTTTACGAATGTAAGAGGGAGAATACCTGCATTGATAAGGTTTGCTCTGTGAATTCTTGCAAAGCTCTTAACAAGAACTGCCTTGATACCAAGGTAGAGAGGAGCAAGAGCTGCATGTTCTCTTGATGAACCCTGTCCGTAGTTGGCACCGCCAACAATAATTGACTGACCGAGGCTCTTTGCTCTTTCAGGGAACTTTTCATCACATACTGTGAAACAGTGCTGTGAGATAGCAGGGATATTTGAACGAAGCGGAAGGATCTTTGCACCTGCAGGCATGATGTGGTCTGTAGTGATGTTGTCTTCTACCTTGAGTGATACCTTGCAGTTAATATCCTTAACGAGCGGAGCTGTTTCAGGGTATGGCTTGATGTTTGGTCCGCGGAGAATTTCTACGCTGTCCATATCCTTTTCATCTGCAGGAAGAACGATCATGTTGTCGTTGATAACGAATTCTTCAGGAAGCTTGAAGTCAGGCATTTCGCCGATTTCTCTCGGGTCTGTAAGTACGCCTGTGATTGCTGAGATTGCAGCCATTTCAGGTGATACGAGGTAAATCTGGCCGTCCTTTGTGCCTGAACGTCCTTCGAAGTTTCTGTTAAATGTTCTGAGTGAGATACCCTTTGAGTTAGGTGACTGACCCATACCGATACAAGGGCCGCATGCACTTTCAAGAATTCTTGCACCTGCGTCAATAAGATCTGAGAGAAGACCGTTCTGAGCCATCATGTTGAGAACCTGCTTTGAACCAGGGGCGATTGAAAGTGAAACGTCAGGATGAACTGTCTTACCCTTAAGAATGTGAGCAACCTTCATCATATCGAGAAGTGAAGAGTTTGTACATGAACCGATACATACCTGGTCAACCTTGATATTGCCGATTTCCTTAACACTCTTAACGTTGTCAGGCATGTGAGGACATGCTGCAAGAGGAGCGAGTTCAGAAAGATTGATTTTGATTTCTTCATCATAAACAGCGTCTTCGTCAGCTGCAAGAGGAACCCATACTTCTTCTCTGCCCTGAGCCTTAAGGAACTGCTTTGTTGTTTCGTCTGAAGGGAAGATTGATGTTGTGGCACCAAGTTCAGCACCCATGTTTGTGATTGTAGCTCTTTCAGGCACTGAAAGTGTCTTAACGCCTTCGCCGCAGTATTCGATAACCTTACCTACGCCGCCCTTAACAGACATGATTCTGAGAACTTCAAGAATAACGTCCTTGGCAGCAACCCACGGGCTGAGCTTTCCTGTAAGTTCAACCTTAACAACCTTAGGACATGTGATGTAGTATGCGCCGCCGCCCATAGCAACAGCAACGTCAAGTCCGCCTGCACCGATAGCAATCATACCGATACCGCCGCCTGTTGGTGTATGGCTGTCAGAACCGATAAGAGTCTTGCCAGGCACGCCGAATCTTTCGAGGTGTACCTGATGGCAGATACCGTTACCCGGTCTTGAGAAATAAATACCGTGCTTCTTTGCTACTGAACCGATAAATCTGTGGTCATCAGCATTTTCGAAGCCGCTCTGAAGAGTATTGTGGTCAATATATGCAACAGAACGTTCTGTCTTAACTCTCGGAACACCCATAGCTTCGAATTCGAGGTATGCCATTGTTCCTGTAGCGTCCTGTGTTAATGTCTGGTCAATTCGGATTCCGATCTCGTTACCTTTGATCATTTCTCCGTCAACGATGTGGTTTTTGAGAATCTTTTCAGTTAAAGTAAGTCCCATTAATTTACTCCGTTTCTCCGCAGATGAGAGAATTAATAAAGAATGTGCCTGAGAACATTTTCTGCGGTTTAATGTTCTCTTGATAATGCCAATAATATTTTACCACTATATACGGTATCTTGTCAATTAATATAGCACTAAAATAAGAAAAAAAGGTATGGAAGTATTTTTTCCTTTTTTGTGATTTTTAACATCAGAAAAAATCTGATTTATCAAAAAAGCCTGACCGCAGCGGCCAGGCTTTTTCTCAGTGTGATATTCTGTCTGTTACAATCAGATGTTCTGTTTCACTGACAACAATATCAATATCCACAGATGAATCCACTTTTCTCATGCCGGAATATTTCTCCATTCGCTCAGGTCTGAAATCAGCTTCGTCAGCAAGAAATCTTCTGCACACCTCACTGTAGTTCGGATTTTTCTGCTGCGCCTCACGGTTAATGCATCGCTTAAGACGCTCCCCGTCATCCATGTCAAGCCAGATTACTGAGATATCATCAGCGCTGTAATGTTCATACAGTTTATCCACAACATCAGGTGTTCCGATCATTATATAGTCCGTATTCTGCGAAATATCGATTTCACAGGTGAAATAATGCCAGTCGCCGTGTACTGTGTGATATGTTCTTTTCTCTATAACCTTTCCGGCCGCTTCCAGCTCCGCAAGCCCGGCATCATCAGTGAAATGATATTCGACGCCGTCAGTTTCACCGGTTCTAACCGGTCTGGTCGTATAGGTAACAACCGGCGCAAGTGCAGGTATTCTTCTTTTCATCAGTGAGGAAAATACAGTATCCTTACCTGCTCCGCTCTTGCCGATCATGCAGTATATCTTACCCATTGTATTCTCCTCCGGAAATATCAGAGGTTATTTCATCCATAGCTATACCCTCTGTATTTATTTCATCCATGCTTCCTCTTGATTCATAAATTTTGTGATCAGGAATATATTCCTTTTTCTGTGCATTTTCATATGAAAGCCGGTTGAAATATGGATATCCCACCTTTTCTGAAAGTGGTTTTTCGCATATTCCGAGATAGGTGAGGACTCCCTGACATACAAGAAGCCAGGCATACATAAATACTGAAAATGCAGACGCTCCTATTGCCAGCGATATAACTCCGCATGCAGCTTCAGCACCGATAACAATACCGTTTGCCTTTGTATTCAGTCTGAACAGAGTGCCGGCAACTATTGATGCAGCTGCAAGAGCAGCCCGTATAATGTATACAAATGATGATACTCCGGTATAAGCAAATGACGGAAGGAACAGTATCAGACAAAGAATTATCAGTGCCGCATCTGCTCCGGCTGTGATGTTCCTTGCACGATTCAGCCTCCTCAGACTGCTCCTGTATTCATCAAAATAATAAGTTTCCTCATTGTACGGCATATAGCCTGAATTATTTCTGTTTTCCATTTTTTCGTCTCCTTTTCATTTTTTTAGGTCCGGACCGATTCGCAAGGCAGTCACTCTTCCGGCTTCGCACATACATGGCTCGATTTGTTATGAAAGCTGCAGTATACATGAACTTGCCCCGGCACGTTATGCGAATCTGAAAAACCGTGCGAAGTCTTCACAGCAACTGCCTTGCTCCGGTATGTTACCGGAAAGAATACTGCAGAACACTGTCATATCTCTGCGGTCTGCGACAGCCACAGCGAATAAATAACCGTCTGCTTAACCTTTTTGTTTTCAGTTTTCTCCAGTGCGCCCCTGTAAAGTTCCAGCTGCAGTCCGTAGTTTTCGACAAGCGTGTTCATATCTGAAACATTGTCAGTCTTGTAGTCAACAAGAACAAGCCCGTCATCCTCTTCAAAATACATGTCGATGATACCCTGAACCATGCAGTCAGTGCCGCTGAATTTTCTGAAATACTCATTTTCAAGTTCAAGGTCACTTATCCTCACAAGGAACTTACGCTCCCTTTCCATACGGGATGACGCGGCCGCTCTTCTGAAAATATCAGAATCTGTAAATGCCTTAAGATATCTGACATCAGTCTGGTCAGCCTGGCTCTGTGTTATAAATCCGTTGTCTGCAGCACGCTGTATTTCTTCCTCAGGATTTTTTCTGAGATTTTCAAAATCAGCATGCTGAAGAATACTGTGGATAACAGTACCTCTCTCCGAAGGAGTCATTCCTGTCTGCTCCTTCATAAACGAAGGTCTCTTAAGCGTAATTCCGAATTTACTGTGATCCTTTGTAATATCAGATACTGAGAACTTGGCCTGAAGTCTTCCGCCGTCCCCGCAGCGTGAAGCTTCAAATCTTCTGCGTATTTCATCAGTGAGTTTCGGATCCGGTTCCGCAGAAGCCTGCACTGACAAAGAGTTGCAGCCGTCGCCGGACTTTTCTGTTACTTCCGTAAAATCAATTTCAAAACCGCTGTCCTGAATCCAGAACATATCATAACCGCTCATCACTCTGAGCGGATTGCCGTTTCTGTGGGTTATGAACGCCATAAGAAGCCAGTCCGCCATTGAATCAGCACTTCGTGAAAGACCCGGTGTCACACCCTGGTTCTGATGAATCTTCTGAGCATATTTTCCGAGCTTTGATTCAGCCTTTCCGGTATCAAGCGGAATAAAAAGTCTCTCCCTTGCACGCGTAAGCGCAACGTACAGAAGACGCATCTCCTCACTTAAAGAGTCTCCCATGTTCATGCCGTTTATTACCTCATACGGAAGAGTTGTGTATTTCATAAACTCTCTCCTGCTCTGAAGCTTAAAGCCTATACCGCTTTCATAACTGAACTGGTATTTTTTCAGACTGTCCTGTCTGTTAAACCTTGTCTGAGTTTCACACAGAAACACAAACGGGAATTCCAGTCCCTTTGACTTGTGAATTGTTTTTATGGAAACTGCATTTTCCGATGTGGCTGCAGTCTGACCCGGCTTGAAATCACCCTTTAGCATCAGTGTACGGTCAATGTATCTGATAAAACCGTTAAGCCCTGCATCCGAGCTCTGCTGATATGTCTTCGCATATTCAAGAAGTGCTCTGAGATTTGCACGCTTTCCTGCACCGTCCTCGTACATGTGAACAAGTGAAATAAAATCAGTTCTTTCATAAATATACTGAATGAGTTCAACAAGACTTTTGGATGCAGCATGCATACGAAGGTCACTCATTGTTTCTATAACATGAATGCTCTTTGCCTTCAGTGCGTCCGGCATTTCCACAGTACTCTCACCTTCGGCAGCTGCATACACGGCATTGTAAAGATGCCCCTTTCGTTTTTCAAGTCTGAGAATAATCATCTCATCATCGGTAAACATAAACAGCGGCGAAAGCAGCACTGCAGCAAATGACGTGTCTATAAGCGGATTGTCAGTAACACGCAGAAGATTGAGCAGCACTGAAATCTCCCTTGAACTGAGATACCCGGCCGTCTCCTCACTGTACGCGTTTATTCCTCTCTTTGCCAGCTCTGTCTTGTACTCCTGCGCATGTTTTCTCGACCTGAGGAGTATGCAGAAGTCCTTCATCTGACACGGTCTTGTGGTTCCGTCCCTGTTGTCAACCGGCGTTCCCTCACGGAGCATGGAAGCAATTTTTTCCGCAGTGTACTCAGCCTGAGACGGAGCATTTTCAGCTTCGGAATCAATGAGAGCAACTTCTGTTTTTCTGTCCCTGTCGCTGAATACTGCACCCTGAACAAGCTCCTCGCCGCTGTCGTAAACAATCTCTCCGACCTCACGGCTCATAACCGTTCTGAACACAAAGTTTACAAGGTTTATGACATCTGCAGAGCTTCTGAAATTTCTGTTGAGTCTTATGAATGAATTTTCTCCGCTGTTATTTTCAGTATACTCAACCGAGTTATCCATAGTACTGATAAAATTCTTCGGATTTGCGAGTCTGAAACGGTAGATTGACTGCTTTACATCGCCTACCATGAACAGGTTGCTTCCCGGACGTTCCGCACTGCCACCCTTTGAAAGCATTCTGAAAATAAGGTCCTGATTGTTGTTTGTATCCTGAAATTCGTCTATCATTATTATCTGATAGTATTCAGACAGGTCATCTGCCAGCTGCGTTTTGTGTATGCTGCCGTCTTCTCCGCGGCGTGCCAGAAGCTTTACCGCCAGCATTTCAGCATCAGCAAAGCCTATGCAGTTCTTCTCCGTTTTTTTCTTCCACAGCTTCTCATCAAGCTCGGTTACAAGCTCAAGAAAAGCTGAAAGAACTCTGTAATGCATGCTGATGTCTTCTTCTGAATGCTGAAGTATGCCGGTTTTCTGACTGAGCTTTTTTTTGATTACATCCTTGTACTCATCCCGGAGAGTCTGTATCTTTTTCTTGTTTTCCGGGTCAGCATTTTTAGCGAAAGTAAGTCGTCCGAATCCCGGCTCTGCGTATTCCGCAAGCTTTTCAGCAGGTGTTTTATCAGCTGAAGCGAACAGTGATTTTATTTTTCTGAAGGCATCATTTTCTGTCTGAAGCAGGTCTGATGCCTTTTCCCCTGCATCGCCTTCCAGCGCAAGCTGAATGCATTCATCAGACATCTCAGCCGCCTTATGAATCTCTGCGGTAATGTATTTCATGTATTCCTTCTGAAATGCTTCAAGTATATTTCCTGACGGAGAATAGCCTTCAGTAACCTTTCCAAGCCAGGAAATACCGAACGGCAGAGAGCATATAAATTCGTATATGCTTTTAAGAATCTCTTCTATGCCGCTGTCATTTTTCTCACAGAACTGGTCATAAAGAAGCTCCATCATCTCAGGATGAGTATCGTAACGCGAATCTATTATTTCCTTTATTACTCCCGAAACCATGAGGTTAGCTTCGGTTTCATCCATGATACGGAAACTTCCTGCAAGCTCAAGCTCATGAATATTGTCACGTATAAGGTCAAAGCAAAAGGAATGAATAGTGGAAATTTTTGCGCTCTGAAGCAGAAGCTGCTGTTCGCTGAGCCACTGGTTTTCCGGTTCCCTTTCAGTCAGGTCTGCAAGAGCTGCTGACAGTCTCTGCTTCATTTCTGCGGCTGCGTCCTTCGTGAATGTTACAACTGCCATTCTGTCAGCAGGCACTCTGTTTACACTGTCCGAAAGAATACGTATCAGTCTCTCAACAAGTACTGATGTCTTTCCGCTTCCTGCCGCTGCCGAAACCAGTACTGAGCAGCCTCTGGCATTTATCGCACTTTCCTGTTCAGCTGTCCATGCCATATTACTCAGCCTCCTTTTCTTCTGATTCATCTCCGCCCAGTATTCCGGTCAGTATTTCTTCCGCATCGTCCGGTACCAGTCTTTCACGTTTTGCAGGATAGTTTCCGCAGATTTCCCTGTAGTCACAGTAAGCACACACGTCAGTGTTTTTATCATAAACAAGAGGTGATGCGGAAATATCACCGCCGTAAAATGACTCAGCCATTTTCTCAATCAGACTGTATGTATGCTTTTTCAGGCGTTCAAACTGAGGACGTGTCAGAACTGAGCTCATTTTCTTAAGTTCGAAGGTTCCTGATTTTACAGCATCTGAAGTCAGCTCTGCCGGAATGTACACCCCGGCAATCTGCTCCTCCATTGCCCTGAGAACTCTCAGCTCCTTCAGAACCACACCGTTCATGCGATAGAATTTGTTCAGATAATCAGGTATGCTGTCGTCGCCCTCTCTTTTTCTGTCCAGTCCGATTGTTCCTGACGGCATATAGAGTACTCCTGCAGGAACAGTGTCTGCCATTACACCTCCAGGTCCTGTAAGCGAGAAAAGATAAAGCAGCATCTGGACATCAATTCCGAAAACAATATTTTCAAGACGGAAAACCTTTTTGCCGGTTTTATAATCTATAACACGGATAAATTTTTCGCCTGTCAGTTCGTCGGTATACGAGTCAATACGGTCTATTTTTCCGCTTAGCACAACCTCTGTTCCGTCTGATCTCTTTATCACAGCCGGTCTGCTTCCGTCAGGCTGCCTTATTTCAAATTCGAATTTTTCAGGCACAAAACGAGATACTGAAAGCTCCTGCTTCAGGTGATTTACCAGATACAGCGTATCTTCCGTGAATTTTTCAAACTTTGCATCGAGACGTGCATTTTTGCCGAAATCACCGCCGAGATTTTCTGCCCTGTATTTTTCTGAAAACTCAGCAATGCTGTTCGTTATTTTTTCATCGGATAAATTCAAAAACTCTTCCCTCGAGCTGCACTGCGCAAAAATATTTTCAAGGCAGCTGTGAACCAGACTTCCAAGCTCCAGGTAATTCAGTTCCTTTCTGTCACGCGCGGCAATCCGCAGGGCATGGTGGCAGAAATATCTGAAATGACATTTCGTGTATTCCTCAAACGAGGTTGCGGAAACTGTCAGGCTGAGTCCCATAAGACGCCTGATAAGCTCCGTGTCCTCAACCTTATGGTCGCTGTCCGGAGTGAGCGAATCAAGATATTCGATTTTGTGTCTGTACTCCGGAATTTCAAGAAGCGCGGCGCGGAGAGATGCGGATTTTACCGAGCTGTCAAACATGCACTGAACATAATTGTGATATGCAGATGCAGGCGTAGGCGAATAGAAAAGTATATCGTATTCATCTGCAGCTCTGCAGATGCAGTCACTGAACATTCCGCGGATCTGCGAAAGGATATACGAAGGGAAACGTGTTCCTCCCTGCGCATCCGAAAGGCTGCAGCTTAAAATCACACGGTCTGACGCAGCCGAAAGAAGCCTGTAAACCACAAATCTTTCGTCAGCAAGTATACGCTT
Source organism: Ruminococcus sp. UBA1780 (assembly GCA_002315235.1). Taxonomy (GTDB): domain Bacteria; phylum Bacillota; class Clostridia; order Oscillospirales; family Ruminococcaceae; genus HUN007. The sequence goes on along the minus strand of DCGK01000036.1, from coordinate 5,461 downwards.
TGTGTCTCTTCCAAGGTCAAGTCCGAGCTTTTCAAAAGCTTCGATATCCGTATCGCTCAGCAGTCCGCTGTTCCCTGCACCGGAAGGAAGAACTCCTTCATTTACGCCCATTACAAAAATGACCTTCTGTCCTGAGAGACGTGCTTTCTCCGCAGAAACAACCGAAACTATATCAAGCTTCTGAGGAGGATTCAAAAATCTGTTCTGCTTTATGATAAGTTTAAACAGTTCCGAAAATTCGGATGTACTCATTTTATCATCACCCAGCACATCCGACAATGTACTTAGTGTGTCCGTTATACAGCCCCAGAGACGGTTCAGCTCTGATGCCGTGTCTGTCATTCCGCTGTCATTGTATCTGCAGATAAGCCCGGCCACACTGTCAGTGATTTTCTGATTTTCAAGAAACTCATAAATCATTCTGCACATCTCTGATACTGTGCTGTTTCTGCATTTTTCGCGAAGCTCTCTCACCGGCTCTGCAAGTATTTTTCTGTACTCATCGGCAAGCTCAAGTGTTTCCTTCTTTTCCGTTCCGGCAAGGTCAGTTTCTGAAAAAGGCCTGTTCCACATTTCGCCGTCGATATCCCATTTGTAGCAGAAGTTCTCAAGAAATGCGGTCTGGTCAGGTGCAAGCGGTACCAGAAAGGTTTTTGCATATCTGAACAGTACATCGCTGTCTGTTTCTGAGGCACCCGCCATTTCGATAAGAGACGTTATAAGGATTACTATTGACGTGTGCATAACTGAGTTTTCACAGTCAGAAAAATACGGTATCTCATATCTTTCCATTGCCGCCTTCAGAATCATGTCGTACTCCTCAGGCTGTCCCGAAGCAACTGAAATCTCACCAAAGCTGCACACATTTTCACTCACAAGCTTACGGATATATGCGCAGACAAAATCTGCTTCCTGATACATATCCTTTGCTTCCGTAATCTGAACAAAACCCTCCGAATCCGACGGTACAGTTTTCTTTCTGAAAATACTGCGGCTGAGCTTTTCAACAGGTGCATTACTGAATCTTAACGGCTTTTCCAGCAGCTCAGTCCGGTACTCAGTTCTGTATTTTTCCGCCGTATTTACCAGCTGTGAAAAAGTTCTGTTTACAGTCACGAACAGTGAATAGTCCTTCTTTTCAGTTTCAGGTGTACACAGTGAAATGTACATTTCCGAGCATTCAGACATAACCGTGTCAATCATTTCAAGCTCATCCGGACTGAAACTGTCAAACTCATCAATAAAGCAGACACAGTCCTCAAAAAAATCATTCATGTTCGCGATGGCCGCCGCTTCTGTTATATCCGTCAGACCGTCACGGTATCCGTATTCTTCAAGTACGCTTTCCCATGCCGAGTAAATCATCGCTATGTCCTGCGCCTTGTCACGGATTTTCGTATCAGCGTTCATTATCTTTGCCGCAAATCCGTCAGCGGTAACCGCAGCACGGCGCAGGTCCCCTGTGATGCCCAGAGCATCATTTATAAACGAACTGCTTTCAGCCTGCTTCACAAAATGCATCATTGATTTGTTCTGACGTATTTTCTTCATCGCCAGATACATGAGCACTGCCTTTGTACTGTCATCGGCGTACTCCCCTGAACGGTTTCCGCACACATCGAAAATCAGCTTCGCCAGACGCGTAAAACTCAGGACATTTATGCTGTTTGACACAGCACTACCGAGACTGAAATACATTTTTCTTTCGTACTCATATGAAAACTGCTCCGGTACAATCACATAGATTTTCTTTCCGGTCTGAGCTGTTTCCTTTATTGTTTCTGTTATCCGTGAAGTCTTTCCGCTCCCCGCTTCACCAAGTATGAACTTCAGCATTGCTTCCCTTCTTTCAACATAATCCGATATAATTGTTAAATCTTTTTTGCTCCCGCTTACTGTTTATACATGGATTTATTATAACATATTTCACCGAAGTCTGACAATACATTAACTCATATCGTTTGTATCAGCCGGCATTCCGGATTTGACTTTTTTTCCGTCATGTGATAAAATTTCATATAGTTGCTTTTGCAACTATATTTAAGGAACCACTGATTAAATCACGTCTGACGA
>DCGK01000036.1:0-3369 GCA_002315235.1 Ruminococcus sp. UBA1780 | reverse complement strand
GTCAGACTTAATCAGTGTTTCCTTAAAAACTAATCCGAAAGAGTGGTGAGAATAAATGAATCATTTTACAGGTGCCGGAAGAAATATAATGATTTCCGAAAAATATTTTAAGCTGTATCTGCGTGATGCACTCGAACAGTATGGAATCAATGCAGCAGAAGGACTGGTTCTTCACATGATGAAAATGAAATCAGCAGAAAGCACAGACAGCGTATTTAACGGAAAAACTCAGGACGAAATCATCAGAGAAATTCACTATGACAAAGGCGTAATGACCAGAACAATGAAGTCACTTGAAGAAAAAGGCTATGTCACCCGAAGTGAAAATCCTGCCGACTCACGTTCATTTCTCTTTGTTCTGACTGATAAGGGCGAAGATATCCAGGAAACTATCATGAAGGTATTTACTGAATGGGAAAACGCGCTTGTATCAGGACTTGATGAAAATGAGACCGTTGCTTTCATGAAAATGCTTGAAAAAGCATCGGAAAACGCTCTGCAGTTTTACTGCAGATTTCGTGACAGGGCATAAATCAATGAATCTCAGTGTATTTCACATTATTTTGAAAGGTATGAAAAAATGAGTAAGGAAAAAGACAAAAAATCCGGTTATGTGCTCATTATGATTCTTTATCTTGCGGGAATCTTTATGGGCGCCATAGACACAGGTATAGTAACACCGGCCAGAACAATTATACAGAACGAACTCGGAGTAAGCGCTTCAAGCGGAATCTGGATGATTACCATCTACACTCTTTCGTATGCAGCAAGCGTACCGGTTATGGGCAAACTTGCTGACAAGTTCGGAAGAAAATATGTTTACATAATATGCATCACTCTTTTCGGACTCGGTTCGCTTTTCTGCGGACTCTCCGGATTATTCGGCGGATTTCCGGTCCTTATAGCTGCCAGAGTCATTCAGGCTATAGGCGGCGGCGGTATAGTGCCGATTGCCACTGCTGAATTCGGAACAACATTTCCTGAAGACAAAAGAGGCCTTGCACTCGGTCTTGTAGGCGGTGTATACGGTATTGCCAACGTATTCGGAGCCTCAGCCGGCAGTGCGGTACTCGATATCTTCGGCACCGAAAACTGGGCATTTATATTCTACATCAATATTCCGATATCCCTGTTCATCGTTATCTGCGGTTCACTTGTACTGAAAAACAACCGCGATATGGAAAACAACAAAAAAATTGACTTTTTCGGTATCACTGCACTGACAGTAATGGTACTTTCACTGCTTTACGGACTTAAGAATATTGACTTCTTTAATTTCACGGAATCAGTTGCATCTGCTAAGGTATATCCTTTCCTGATCGTATTCGCAGTTTTTGTTCCGGTATTTATATTTGCCGAAAAGAAAGCTGAGGACCCGGTTCTGAGTCTGAGATACTTTACCGAAAGAAACATCCTGATCACACTGATTCTCTCAACAGTCAGCGGATTTCTTATGATGGGAGTAATCTTTGTTCCGCAGTTTGCTGAAAACTGTCTTAAGCTTCAGAGTGGTTCCGGCGGATATCTTGTCATCGCTCTCGGACTCTTCGCCGGCGTCGGCGCTCCGGTATCAGGTAAGCTCATCGACAAATACGGACCAAAGATTATTCTTGCATTCGGTTTTTTATGCACGGCTGCAGGTGCACTGTTCATGATGTTTGTAACCACGAAGCATCCTTCGATTATAACCGTTCTTACAGGACTTGCTCTTGCCGGACTCGGCATGGGATTTACTATGGGCACACCTGTGAACTACATGATGCTTGCTGAAACAGACCCAAAGCAGTCAAACTCATCGCTCGCTGCACTGTCACTTGTACGCTCCGTAGGAACCGCAATCGCACCGGCAATCATGGTTGGCTTTGTAGCCTCCGCCGGAATGAATGTTCAGTCTGAAATCATGGCTGTTCTTCCTGAGGAAATAAAAGTTCCAGAGCTTCCGTATGCAGACGAAATTGAAGCATCCCTCAATGAAATGAAGGAAAATCCGCAGTTTTCCGAAATGCTTGAAGGAATGCCTTCATTTTCATCCATGAAATCAGTAAAAATGGACATGTCCGGCAGCAGCGGCATTACACTCCCTGAAGGAACACTTGAGATGCTTCAGTCAAGTGATGTAACAACTATCACCGACAATATGAAAACAATGTCAGAGAAAATGTTTGCACAGATGACTCCGGGCGTTATTGAAAAAATAACTGACGGAATCAACAAAGGTATCGAAGGAATAGGCACCGGTATTGATTCAATGAAAAATGCTGCCGAACAGATGTCTGCCGCTTCTGAAAAGATGCCTGGTATGCCTGCCGGTATGCCGGAGGGTGTCAGCATTCCTGAAGGTATGCCTGCCGAAGGAATGCCGGATATGTCAGCTGCCATTGAAAAAATGAATGAAAAAATAGCTGATATGGAAGCTATGAAGGAACACATGACAGTCCTTCGCGATGCTGTACCGGAAGCATTTGATACTGCTCTTAAAAACTATACTGATGAAATCGAAAGCAACCGAAGCGAATACGAATCTGTTTTCCAGAAAACACTTAACAAAGGATTTTCAGACATCTATAAACTCACTGTAATAACTGCTGCACTTGCTCTGATAATACTTATATTCTATAAACAGAAAAAAACATCCGTCAGCAGTACCGACAGGAAATAATTTTGTAAACGCAATTATACTACAAAGCAACAGCACCTCATCGCATAAAACTGAGGTGCTGTTGCTTTTATTTTCTGAAGTTCTGAATGCTGTCAAATTTCTCTTTCATCAGATTTCTTCATTTACTTACTGCAAACTTTAAGGAAACACTGATTAAAGCATAATCAGGCTAATATGAAATGTTTGACAAAAAACCGATGTAAATGTATAATTAATTGAAACAGGATATATTTGTAAAGTTATGAACGGAGATTTTATAATGGAACATGAAAGCAAAGCTATAGAAACTGAAGCTATAGTTATAACCGAAAACGAAAACAGACTGTCCCTGAAAAATGTTTTGTTTTCCTGGGTACCCGTGGCGATTTCGGCCATTCCGTGGCTAATCTGCTTCTACATGTACAAGCACAGAAACCAGATACTCATGAGTAATTTTTTTATTATCATTTTTATGGCAATCCTAACTGTTTTCGCCCTGATCCACGCCGTTTCAGATACAGTCAGATTTATAAAATCCAGGTAACTGCTCAAAACGGTGTGATTTAAAGTGATATTTACGTTAGTATTTAGTATAACGTGCCGCAGACTTTACAGTCACCCTTGTCTTCGCCGTTTCGCAGCTCTTTTTGTTGTCCCTAATCCCGTGTGGGGTTGTCTGATCTAACAATGTTATGGTCATTTATACAAGCCGGCTCAGTGCGGGCGACTGC
>DCGK01000110.1:11475-21977 GCA_002315235.1 Ruminococcus sp. UBA1780 | reverse complement strand
TCCATAAGAGTCATCGGCTTGTTTTCACGTCCGAGCTCCTTCTTGAGTTCCCTGTAGAGTTCGTATGATTCCTGAATGTATGGTGAGTCGATTTCAACATTTTCAATGTTTGTAGAGAATGTTGTATGTCTGCAGTGATCTGACCAGTAAGTGTCAATCATTCTGATTTCTGTGATGGTAGGATTTCTCTTTTCGGTATTTTTGAAGTAATCCTGACAGAAGCAGATGTCGTCGTAGTCCATTGCAAGACCGTAGTCTGAAACAAAGCTTCTGAGCTGTTCCTTGCCGTAGCCGATAAATCCGTCAAGAGTAGCTACTTCTGTAGGGATATTGTATTTTACATCAAGTGTTTCGAAAGTATCAAGTGATGCTTCGCGGCTTTCTACCGGGTTTATGAGATATGACTTAAGTCTGTCAAATTCTGCATCTGAGAGAGAACCGCTGACGATGTAAACTCTGGCGTTCTTTACTCTGCATCTTTCGCCCTGTGAGAGAATCTGGATACACTGTTCACAGCTGTCGGCTCTCTGGTCGAACTGACCCGGGAGATATTCTACTGCGAATACTCTTTCGTCTGATGAAAGTGCTGGCATTTCTCTGTATGTAACGTCAACAGCCGGTTCAGAGAATACAGTGTTAATTGCATATTCAAACTTTTCCTCCGGAAGTCTGTCCGCGTCATAACGGTTCAGAATACGGATATTCCTGAGAGAATTAAGTCTGAGCGCTGTTTTAACGTCGCTGAGAACTGACTTTGCTTCTACTGCAAATTCTGGTTTCTTTTCAACATAGATTCTAAATACAGACATGTTAAACTCCATTTCTCCGCATATAATTGTGTCAGCTGTCTGAAGCCGTAAAATCCGGTCAGAGCAGTTCCTGCGGAAATTTTATTTATTCTGATCCGCATCTGTGATTTCACCGATGCAGAATCCATTCATAGACTCTTTAATTTTAACATAAAAAATGTTGTTACGCAAACTTTTTATTGAGGGATTTCTTTTAATTTTAACTAATGTATAATTTGGACTGTATCCCCTGTGAAAACTTGTGCAGTTTTCTTTTTCAAACAGTACAGGGAAGGTTTTGCCGACCTGTCCGGCAAGAAATTTTTCCTCGAGTATTTTTCCGAGCTCTGTCATCCTTGCTGCACGTTCGTTTTTTATTTCGGTGCTTATCTGGTCAGGCATCTGAGCTGCCCGTGTCCCTGAACGTGCCGAGTAGGGAAATACGTGAATTCTGCTGAAGGATACTTTACTGACGAATTCCATGCTTTCAGCAAAATCCTCCTCGGTTTCGCCCGGAAAACCGACCATGATATCCGTTGTCAGCGAAGCATCCGGAAAAATGCTTCTGATCTGTTCAGTGAGTGCGGCATATTCTGCGGCTGTGTATTTTCTGTTCATTGCCTTAAGGGTTCTGTCGCATCCGCTCTGAAGCGAAAGGTGAAACTGAGGACAGAAGCTCTTTACTGCAGCAAGCCGCAGAAGATCCTCTCTGCTTATCATCTCAGGCTCGAGAGAACCCAGACGTATTCGCCTGACACCCTCCGTTCTGCTTACTTCCTCTACGGCATCGGTGAGTGTAAGTCCGCATTCCGCACCGTAGAAGGCAAGGTTTATGCCGACAAGAACAATTTCCTGATATCCGTTTCTGACGAGTTCCTCAGCCTCGGTTCTGATTTCACTGAGAGGTCTGGATCTCAGTCTGCCTCTGGAATAAGGGATGATGCAGTATGAGCAGAACTGATTGCACCCGTCCTGTATTTTTACAAAACCGCGTGTTTTCTTTTCAAAGGAAGAGCATGACATTGATTCAAATATTTCTTTTCCGGTATACTGCTGTACGCAGGCGGTTCCTGTGCCGTTTTCAAGCTTTTCCCTTACGAGATCCGGAAGAGAGTTTCTGTTCTGAGTACCGGTGATGATGTCAGCCTCAGTGATTTTCCTTGCCTCGCTCTCAAAGGCCTGAGGATAGCATCCCGTGAGGACTATTACTGAGTCAGGGTTTTCCTTTCTGAGCTTTCTGAGAGTCTGCTTAACTTTTTTGTCACTGGCGGATGTTACTGTACATGAGTTGATTACAATTACGTCTGCTCCGTCTGATGTATCTGAAACGTCAAAGCCGTTTTCAGTGAAATTTTTTCTGATGCATTCGGTTTCATAAGTGTTAACCTTGCATCCGAAAGTAACGAAAAAAACTGTCAAAAAGATTGTCTCCTTTTTAAATGCAGTGAACGTCAAAATTCTTTTGTCGTTTGCTATAACTGCCGTGTTCGAATTATATTTCAATTATACTAAACTTACAAAAAAAATTCAATGACTTGACTATTATTATTTTTGGTGATATCATTTTTAGGATGGTGAATGCAGGATAGCCGCAGTCACGTAAAAAAACATACGGAGGGTATTTTGATGTATTCAGAAAATGTACTTTTAAAAAGCGTGGACGAAGTCAAGAAATTTGTAAACCTTGTTTCAGCATATGATTTCAATATAGAACTTGTATCAGGAAGATATGTTGTCGATGCAAAGTCAATCATGGGTATTTTCAGCCTCGATCTTGAAAAGCCGGTTCTTATGAACGCGGAAACAGACGACCAGGGCTTTATATCAGCAGTTGCTCCTTTTGTCGCTTCAAAATAAGAAAATAATATGCGTTTCCGGCGCATTAGGACGTATAGTACAGACAGATGCTTTCAGTGTCTGTCTGTAATTTTTTGTGTAATTTTTTTTTGTAAGTTATGACGTTATTTTGCCGCAGATAAGTGTATAAAAAATACATTTCACACAGCTTTCAAAGAAATAATAGTTAAAATGTGCAAATAATAAAAGATTATATTGTTAAGTTTATATAAGAATGAATTATCTGCTTGCAAAAAATATCATAATATAGTAAAATTGATATAAGGTAAGTAAATATTTTATGGAGGTCCATACTATGACACTTAAGTTAAATTCAAAGTATCTTGACAGCTTCGTCAACAGTGACGAAATGGCAGGAATCAAGCCACAGGTTGAAACAGCTGCAGAACTTCTTCACAGCAAGAAAGGTCTCGGAAATGACTTTTTAGGCTGGCTCGATCTTCCTACTAACTATGACAAGGAAGAATTTGCAAGAATCAAGGCTGCTGCTGAAAAGATAAAGAAAAACTCAGATGTTCTCATCGTAATCGGTATTGGCGGTTCATACCTTGGTGCAAGAGCAGTAATGGAACTTATCAAGTCACCATTCTACAACAATCTCAGCAAGGACACACCTGATATCTATTTCGTAGGTAACAACATCAGCCCTTCATACCTCAATCAGGTAATTTCTATCTGCAAGGACAAGGATTTCTCAGTAAACGTAATCTCAAAGTCAGGTACAACTACTGAACCTGCTCTTGCATTCAGAGTATTCAGAAAGATGGTAATCGACAAGTACGGCAGGGAAGGCGCAAAGGAAAGAATCTTTGCTACAACAGACAAGGCAAAGGGAACACTCAAGTCACTTGCTGATGCTGAAGGCTATGAAACATTCGTAGTACCTGATGATGTAGGCGGCAGATTCTCAGTTCTTACAGCAGTTGGTCTTCTTCCAATCGCTGCAGCAGGATGCGACATCGATGCTCTCATGGAAGGTGCAAAGAAGGCTCAGAACGATTATACAGCTGATTTTGACAACAATGACTGCTACAAGTACGCAGCATTAAGAAACATTCTCAACAGAAAAGGCAAGAGCGTGGAACTCCTCGTTTCATATGATCCGAGCTTCACAATGATGGCAGAATGGTACAAGCAGCTCTTCGGCGAAAGCGAAGGCAAGGATAACAAGGGTATTTTCCCTTCAGCTGTTACATTCTCAACAGACCTTCACTCAATGGGCCAGTTCATTCAGGACGGTTCAAGAATCATGTTCGAAACAGTTATGGATATAAAGAAGCCTCAGCAGGATTTCTTCCTTGAAGATGACGCTGACAATCTTGACGGACTTAACTTCCTTACAAACCAGAACATGTCAGTAGTAAACAAGAAGGCTCAGGAAGGTACAATTATCGCTCACACAGAAGGCGGCGTTCCGAACATCGTTATCGAACTCGAAGACACAACAGAATACAGCGTTGGATATATGATTTACTTCTTTGAAAAGGCATGTGCAGTTTCAGGATACCTTCTCGGCGTAAACCCATTCAACCAGCCTGGCGTTGAAAGCTACAAGTCAAACATGTTTGCTCTTCTCGGCAAGCCTGGCTACGAAGATAAAAAGGCAGCGCTTGAAGCAAAGCTTTATTGATAAAAATAAAAATTATTGAGGAAAAAAGCTGTCCTCAGGGACGGCGGAAACGGAGAAAATTATGATTAAATTAATCACAGGTGAAAAGGGAACAGGAAAAACCAAGATAATGATCGATATGATGAACGAAGCTATCTCATCAACAAACGGCAGCCTCGTATGCATCGAAAAGGGATCAAACCTCAGAACACAGATTAACTACAAGGTTAGATGGTGTGATACAGAATTCTATAAGGTAGACGGTTTCGAAGCTTTCTACGGTTTCGTTTCAGGTATGCTCGCAGGAAACTACGATATCGAAAAGATTTTTGTTGACGGTATCCTCAAAATCGGCGGCAGAGATTACGAAGCTCTCGGAGCAATGCTCGATAAGCTCGCAGCTCTTACAGGTGATGCTACAACAGTTATCTTTACTGTATCAGCAAACGACGCTGACATGCCTGCTTCAGTTACAAAGTACGTAGGCTAATCAAAAAAGCGAAAAACTATTGACAAGCTTTCATTAGTTTGGTATAATATTTTTTGTGATGCTCTAAGGGTGTTGAACAATGACTATTAATTTAAGAAAAATATTCAATTTACCGGGCGAGACTCTGCCTGTTGATGTTGCTGTCAGTCAGGAAGATATCACCGATATACATGGTTATGATTTTGCTTCTCCGGTTGTTATCAGGGGTGAGGCATTCAATCGTGCCGGAATAGTTAAGATTAAATTTACTACTGAGTTTACCCTGAACCTTATATGTGACAGATGCCTGAAAGAATTTGAGCGTTCGTATGTTTATGATTTTGAACATGTGGTTGTCAAGTCTCTTTCAACAGATAATGATGAGTATATTGTTGCGGATAACGAGAGCATTGATTTGAAGGAAATTGCAATTTCAGATTTACTGTTGCAGCTCCCGTCAAAGATTCTCTGTGATGAAGATTGCAAGGGTCTTTGTTCATCATGTGGCTGTAACCTGAACGAATCACAGTGTGATTGCTTTTCATCTTAATAAATTTATGCTTGACAGGAGGTTTAATCATGGCTGTACCAAAGAGAAAAACGTCTAAAGCAAGACGTGATAAAAGACGTTCAAGCGTTTGGAAGTTAGATGCTCCGGCATTTAGCAAGTGCACAAATTGCGGAGAACTTACTTCACCACATAAGGTTTGCAAGAACTGTGGTTTCTATAAGGGCGTTGAAGTAATTAAGAAGGAAGCGTAATTAACCCGCTTTCCAGTGATTAGAGGAGGAGCGATTCTCCTCTAATTTTTTTTGCTTTCATTTTTCAGCGGGCTTTGTTCAGAAATTACGGGAAATAATAATCTGATGCTAAGGTTTCCTGATAAAGCCGGCTGAAAACATAGTTTAAGGAGGTATTTTATGCCATTACCAGTAGTTGCAGTTGTGGGCCGTCCTAATGTAGGAAAGTCTACACTTTTTAATAAATTAATAGGCAGGCGTCTTTCAATTGTTGAAGATACCCCTGGTGTAACCAGAGACCGTATTTACTCGAAGTGCGAGTGGAGAAGCAGGGAGTTCATGGTTGTTGACACAGGCGGTATTGAACCGAAGACGGACGATATTATTCTTTCACAGATGAAGAGACAGGCTGAGCTTGCCATCGAAAGAGCAGATGTAATTGTTCTTGTAACAGACGTAAGATGCGGTGTAACAGCTAATGACCTTGATGTTGCAGCAATGCTTCAGAAGAGCGGCAAGCCTGTTGTACTTGCAGTAAACAAGTGCGATGAGATAGGTGAGACACCGGCGGAAGTATACGAATTCTATAACCTTGGTCTTGGTGATCCGTTCCCGATTTCTTCAGCTCACGGTCACGGCACAGGTGATCTTCTTGATGAGGTGTTCAGACATTTTCCGGAGGATGATACTGACGACTATGATGATGACTGTGTCAGAGTTGCTGTAATCGGCAAGCCTAATGTAGGAAAGTCTTCGCTTATCAACCGCATTGCCGGTGAAGAACGTGTTATTGTTTCAAATATTGCCGGTACAACACGTGATGCTACGGATACACTTATCGAAAACGAAAAAGGCAAGTTTGTATTTATTGATACTGCAGGCATCAGAAAAAAAGCCAGGGTTACTGAAAACATCGAACGTTACAGTGTACTTCGTGCATATATGGCTGTTGACAGAGCAGATGTATGCGTAATAGTAATTGATGCTGTTGAAGGGTTTACTGAACAGGATTCAAAGGTTGCCGGTTATGCTCACGAGCAGGGCAAGGCTTCCATAGTTGTTGTAAACAAATGGGACCTTATTGAAAAGAACACAAAAACAATGGATGAGTACAGAGAGAAGCTTTCAAATGATTTCAGCTTCATGTCATACGTTCCGTTCCTTTTCATATCTGCCAAAACCGGTCAGAGAGTGGATAAGCTCTATGAGATGATTACTCATGTTCATGAGCAGAATTCAATGAGAATTTCCACAGGTATGCTTAATGACGTTCTTGCATACGCAACAACAAGAGTTCAGCCGCCTTCAGACAAGGGCAAGAGACTCAAGATTTACTATATGACTCAGCCTTCCACAAATCCTCCGACTTTTGTAACGTTCGTAAACAGAAAAGAACTTTTCCATTTCTCTTACCAGAGATATATTGAAAATCAGATTCGTCAGACATTTGGTCTTGACGGAACGCCTGTCAGATTTATTGTCAGGGAACGCGATACAAAAGATACAAAATAATCCTCGGAGGGAACTGTATGAATTCAGTTTTATATTATGTTATTATTGCGGTGTGCTTTGTCGGTGCTTATCTTATAGGAAGCTGCAATTCGGCAATCATAGTTGTCAGACTTCTGAAGCATGAGGATATCAGAAATTTCGGAAGTAAGAATGCAGGTCTTACCAATGTTCTCAGATGTTTCGGAAAAGGTCCTGCTCTCGCGACACTGCTTGCAGATCTTCTGAAGGGCTCTCTTACCATAGTTCTTATCAGAGCCGTTTTAAAAGCGGCCGGTTTCACAGGTGATATGATGGCTGTAAGCTATCTTTCAGGACTTCTTGTAATGCTTGGTCACGTATTCCCTGTATATTACGGATTCAAGGGAGGAAAGGGCGTTCTTGTTACGGCAACTGTTCTTCTTGCAATTGATCCGGTTACATTTTCAATTGTTATACCTTTTTTTGCACTCATATTATTTATAACAAGATACGTTTCCGTATCATCAATGACTGCTGCAGTTGCTTATCCGATTGTTACATTTATAATTCAGTACTGCGTAAAGCATATGGAACTCAGTACAGTACTTATTCATACAGGACTTGTCTGCATGAGTACAGTTCTTATAATCTATATGCACCGCACAAATATTCAGCGACTCAGGGAAGGTACTGAGAATAAATTTTCATTTTCAAAAAAATAAACACTGAGGGGGACCAGTTATGTCAAAGATAGTTGTATTAGGGGCAGGGGCTTTCGGAATCAGTATTGCTATTATGGCGGCTGAATCAGGACACACAGTAACAATGTGGTCGGCTTTTGAAAGCGAAGTAGAAAGTATTATTCGTGACAGGGAACACAGGGAAAAGCTTCCTGGTGTAAAGATTCCCGAAGAAATCAGTTTCACATCAGATATATCATGCGTTTCAGGATGCGACATGGTGGTTATAGGTGTTCCGTCAATTTTTGTTCGTAATGTTGTAAAGCAGGCGGCTCCGTATATTACTCCTGAAATGATTATTGTAAATACAAGCAAGGGACTTGAAGACGGAACATATCTCAGGATGAGTCAGGTTATCCGTGAGGAAATCAGTGATTCACCGATAGTTATTCTTTCCGGACCTTCACATGCTGAGGAGGTTTCACGCAGAATTCCTACAACCATATCAGCAGCTTCAGAAGATGAAAAGGCTGCAGTTACAGTTCAGGACACACTTTCAAACAAATCACTCAGAATATATCTTAATGACGATGTTATCGGATGTGAGCTTGGCGGTGCACTGAAAAATATTATTGCACTCTGCGCAGGAATATGTGACGGTCTCGGATACGGTGACAATACAATTGCGGCTCTTATGACAAGAGGAATTACCGAGATTGCAAGACTCGGAGTTGCAATGGGCGCAAGACTTGACACATTTTTCGGGCTTACAGGCATCGGTGACCTTATAGTAACATGTACAAGTCTTCACAGCAGAAACAGACGGGCAGGTACTCTTATAGGAAAGGGCGTTTCACCTGATGATGCTGTAAAGCAGGTAGGTACTGTTGAAGGCTATTACTGCTGCAAGGCTGCATTCGGGCTTGCACAGAAAATGAATGTTGAGATGCCTATCACAGCTGAGCTCCATAAGGTTCTTTTTGAGGGCGGAGACGTAACAAAGCCGCTGAGATCACTTATGGACAGACCAAGCAGACACGAAAGAGAAATGCCTCTTAAGTAATGGAGTAAATATATGTTTTTTGATTCAGATGACAGCAGTTCAGGCTACAGAATAGGAAAGGTTACAATTGACAGCAGCTTTCATACACAGAGTGCTGATGAAAACTTCTATAAGTATTTTCGAAATGATACACTGTATTCGATGACCAGAACTGTTCATCCGGATGATGTCGGTTTTTTTAAGGATTCCGTCAGCAGTCTTGAAGGTGATGAGATAAGACACTGCATAATCCGTATGAAAAATATGCAGGGTGAATACCGCTGGATGATTATGAAAATGTCACTGAATGTTCAGATGCTTGCAAGAGGTATAAGACTCACTGATATTGTCGTAAAGGACGCAGTGGGACTGGAAAGAAGCACTACAGGACTTGAAAATATTATCGAACGGTTTCGTTTTCTCCTCAGTGTTCAGGAATCAATAATTTTTGAATACAGCAGTCAGACCAGCCGTTTCTATATATATTCATTTGACTATAATGCTAACACTGTTTTTTACAATGAGGATTTTGATTACTTCAGATTTCATATGCTTTCGGAAAACTTTATTTCAGAAAGCAGCAGGGAAACCTTCGAGAGTTTCTGTGAAAGCGTTAAGGGTGGTATCTCACGCTTCAGCTTTGAGATGGAGACATCGGTTCTTACAAACGGTGATCAGACAAGTCTTCAGCAGTTCAGCGGATTTACGGAGACTGACAGTGACGAAAACTTTATCGTTCTTGGACTTATTTCAGAAAAGAAAACACTTTCAGATGCACTCTCTGCCGGAAATCCTGCATATGAGGCAAACCTTGATTCACTTACAAGACTGTTCAGCAAAAAAAATATCACCGGCTATGCTGAAAGCAGAATTGAATCCGGTGAGCAGAAAACTGTTACTGTCGCAATAATTGATATTGATAACTTCAAGTATATCAATGACACCTACGGACATCTCTTCGGTGATGACATCATCTGTACTGCAGCAGCTGTCATCAAGAAGGAAACAGGAAACAAGGGTGCTGCCGGACGTATAGGCGGAGACGAGTTTATGATTGTTCTTGATAATGTATCGGACGAGATTGAACTCAGAAGCATACTCAGAGCCATACGTTCCAATATAGAAATGAAATGTGCGGAAAAGAAGGAAGGTCTGAAGGTTACCTGTTCCATGGGGACTGCCTGTTTCCCGGATGATGCGCAGTCATATCAGCAGCTTTTCAGAACAGCGGACAAGGCTCTGTATATTGCAAAGGAAAAGGGGAAGGACCGTTACGTTATCTATAACCGTGAAAAGCACGGTGCGGTTGAAGATGAGGATACAACGGCGATAAACACTGCGCTTTCTGTAAAGGAAAATGCAGACAAGACAGAGGTTGTATCCAGAATTATATCCGGACTGACTGTAACAGGAACTGTTACTGCAGAGCAGGCGGTTCAGACAATGATTTCACTTTTTGAGCTTGACCGTATCAGACTGTACATAGGATTTGAACTTTCACTCAGGTATTCATTTCCTCAGTCAGATGAGAATGAAAATGCAGGATATGTTTTCAGTGACGGATATCTGAATAATTTCACTGAAAGCGGGGTATTTGTAACTGACAATACAGATGCTCTTGAAGGAAGAAATACAGAAGCGTTTTCATGCCTGAAAAAAGACGGAGTTCAGGCGTCAGTGCAGTGCGTATGCAGGGAAAATGATTCAGTAAGAGGAATGATATCGTTTGAGCTTACCAGCCATTTTAAAAAGTGGCCTCAGATGGATGTCAGCTTTATGAGCATTCTCAGCAGAATACTATTTGAAATAATAAAGTAAAACTGATAACAACACAGAGGATATCCCC
>DCGK01000110.1:11236-11378 GCA_002315235.1 Ruminococcus sp. UBA1780 | reverse complement strand
GCTTGTTAAAAGCAGAGCTTTGAAGGCAGGCTTCGGTCATCAGTTTCAGAAAACGGAGATGATATAAATGGCTAAGGCAGTATGGAAACCGGGAACTCTTCTTGCTCCGCTTCCTGCCGTACTTGTTTCGTGCGGAACAATG
>DCGK01000110.1:0-11150 GCA_002315235.1 Ruminococcus sp. UBA1780 | reverse complement strand
CTATGACATATATCTCAGTACGACCTTCAAGGCACTCATACAGCATGATAAAGGAAAGCGGTGAGTTTGTCATTAATCTTACGACTTCCGCAATGGTTCATTCTGTTGACTTCTGCGGTGTAAGATCAGGTAAAACAGTTGACAAGCTTGAGGTATGCAGGCTGCACAAGGAACCGGCAAGTCAGATTTCTGCGCCTCTTATAGCTGAAAGTCCGCTGAGTCTTGAATGCCGTGTCACAGAGATAAAGCCGCTTGGAACTCACGACATGTTTCTGGCTGAGGTTGTTGCGGTGGATATCGATGAAAGATATATAGACAGCAAGGGGAAGCTTAACCTGCAGCAGGCAGGACTTATGTCATATGCCCACGGAGAGTATTTTGCAACAGGCAGAAAGCTTGGAGAATTCGGTTATTCAGTACGTAAAAAATCAAAGGATAAAAAGAACAGTCAGAGGAAGTAATCAGCTTCCTCTGACTGTTTTTTTTCTGTATTCTGAAGGAGTACAGCCTGTAATTTTTTTGAACTGTCTCATAAAGTGAACATCACTGTCATAGCCGCACATTGAAGCCACGGCAGATACAGTATCCGAACCTGACTCAAGCAGACTGCATGCAAGCTTTATTTTGCATTCGATAACATCGTTGATGCATGTTATGCCAAACGCCTGTCTGTACAGAAGCTGAAAGTACGAGCGGCTGAGATTTACCTGACTGCATATCGAGTCGACAGTCCACTTCTCTTCCGGCCGGCTGTGTATGTTTTTTCTGATTTCGAAAAGCTTGTCATAGTATGGTGTTCTTGCAGCTGTGCTGTCTGTTTTTATTTCGTTGCCCAGAACAGTGAAGAGTGAGGATATGTAGTGTTCGAGAAGCTCTTTCTTGTGGTTTCCGAGATTGTAGTATTCATTAAGAATGATATTGAGAAGAGAATCTGTTTTGCTGCAGGAGGAGAGCTGGTAAAGCGTATTTGTATTAATATTGTAAGGAATTACAGCATCAGATTTTCCGTCAGTTCTGAGAACAATACGGTCATATACAAGTACCTCACCGGTGGCATAGATATTGTAGGCAGTTTTTTCATTTATTATAATGAATGATGTTCTGAATTTCTGAGTGAAGCTTCCGCTGAAGCTGAAAACGGCGGGTGATTTTAGAATGTACAGAACAAGTGTGTTTCCCGGTGTTCTGAAGGATGGTCTGTAAAATTCATCCTCATGTCTGTTAAAACTTATATCGGTAATAGTCATAATATTTTATCCTTTAACCGCACCTGATGTTATACTGTCCGTGAAAAAGCGCTGTGAGCAGAAAAATACAATCAGTGAAGGGATGACAGCAAGAAGTGCTGATGCCAGAACCCTGTTGTACTGAAATCCGCTTTCGGCATCCATTGCAAGCCTGATAAATACCGACAGAGGATATCTTTCAGGAGTATTCACATACAGGAGCGGGCCTGTGAAATCATTTGATGTCCATATAAACTGAAATACTGCACAGCTAACCAGTGCAGGCCGCATCAGCGGAGCGGTTATGTGAATGAGTATCTGTACTGATGAACATCCGTCAATTCTGGCTGCATCATCAAGCTCTGATGGCAGACTTTTCATAAACTGCATAAGCATAAAAACGAAGTATGCATCAAAGGCAAATACTGAAGGAACCACAAGTGCCGGATAAAGAGGCGAATCAACCCATCCGAATCTGCTGAACATAATGAACTGCGGAATCATCATAACAGTATCAGGAATGAACATGGATGAAATCAGCAGTGCTGTGAGCAGCTTTTTAAAAGGAAATGAAAAACGGCTGAATCCGTATGCTGTAACGGCACCTGAAATCACGGTGAAGATAACCTTTGGAATGAGAAATGACCAGGTGTTGAACAGCGCACGAAAACATGTGATGTTTCCTCCGTAGCTGTTCAGGAGATCACGGTATCCGTCAAAAACAGGAGACTTTACAAACAGTGATATATTTTCAGTAACCTCAGGGTTGGTTTTGAATGTGGCAGAAATCATCCAGAGCAGGGGATAGAGCATGATAAACCCGGATATTGACATAACCGTGTAAATCATAATATTTCCTGATAGCCTGTTTCTTTTCATAACTCCTCCTCTGAATCACCGCTGTAGAACACCCAGAGCTTCTGACTGCAGAAAACCAGTGAAATAAGAACAGCAGTAACGATAAAGAATACCCATGTCAGTGCGCAAGCCATTCCCATATCCCTGAACTGGAAAGCAGTGTTGTAGATAAGAATTGAAATGAGCGTCGTTGCTCCGCGCGGACCGCCCTGAGTTATTACAAAAGGAGCATTGAATTCCTGCATGGCGAGTCCTGTCTGTGTAACGAGACTGAAAAAAAGGACCGGAGTAAGAAACGGAAGGGTGACAGAAATGAATTTTCTGATTTTTCCTGCTCCGTCAATTTCAGCAGCTTCGTACAGTTCTCGCGGAACTGATTTGAGTGCTGCGAGGAAGATAACCATTGAGGAACCGAACTGCCAGATTCGCATAAGTGATATTACAAAAAGTGCAGTGTTTTTTCCGGAAAGCCAGTTTACCGGTTCCAGACCGAACAGGCTTAAAAATGAATTTGCTGTACCGTCATCACGGAATATTGCTTTCCACAGAATAGCAGCAGCTACTGAGCTTCCAAGTACCGAAGGAATGTAGAATACTGTTCTGAAGAAAGAAGAACCGCGTACACTGCTGTTTAAAAGAAGAGCCGCCGCCAGTGCCGCCGTTATTCTCAGGGGAACTGTCATGAACGTGTATCTGAGAGTGACAGCAAATGATGAAATTACACTTTTGTCAGAGATAATTTCAGAATAATTCATAAGTCCCCAGCGGGTTATTCCTCCGAACAGTCTGAAATCCGAAAAGCTGCAGACAAGTGAAAAAACGGACGGGAACAGTCTGAATATCAGAAAACCGGTCAGCCACAGACTTATGAAAGCAAGTCCCTCGTATCTGCGCCTGCGAAAATATGAAGTCTTTCTGGTTTTCATCCAAGTGCCTCCCTGTGAACGCTGTTTTCTTTCAGAATTTCCGCGTATGCCATCATCAGTGAGCCGGCACCTTTGGGATCATCTGATACTATTTTTTCGGAATAATAGTATTCGGCGGTTCCGTTTCTTGTTTTTCCGGGACCAAGACCGGCAGAGCAGCAAATATCAGTAAGTCTTATCTGTGAGCTGTCGGTTTTCATTTTCTCTTCAATAACGCTCCTGAAAATCTTCTTTCCTGCTTCGGCGAAACCGCTGTTTCCGTTAATGCCAAGATGAACACTTTTTAAAAGAGCGTAGGAAATCATAAGTGAGCCTGATGTTTCTGTATAGTTTCTGCGGTCACTGCCCATATCAGTTACCTGATAAAACAGTCCGGATTTTTTGTCTGCGTATTCGAGCAGTCCCTCTGCCGCTTCCCGGAACAGTTCGGCAGTCAGTATGCTGCAGGGGTCAGATTCGTTTCCGACTGCCTCCCATGTATCAACCAGCGACATAAGAAACCAGCCTGATGACCTTAGCCAGAACGAAGGGGACTGACCTGTTACGGTATCAGCCCATGGCTGAATACGTGCTGAATCATATCCGTGGCAGTAAAGCTTTTTTTCGGGACGGAACATGTTTTTTCTTGCATTGCTGAACTGTACCGTGATGTCGCTGAAATCCCCGTTTCCGAACATTCTGATGCAGGATGCGTAAAACGGCTGGGCCATGTAAAGACCGTCAAGCCATACCTGATCCGGATAGATTGATTTGTGAATAAAGCTGCCTTCTCCGGTACGGGGGTAGCTTTTCAGCCTGCTGTAAAGAAATTCGGCTGCTTTCCGGTATTTTTCATCACCTGTTCTTTCAAAAGCAAAGATAAGGGATTTTCCGGAGTTGAAGCTGTCTATGCTGTGTTTTGAATTGTCGTAGTTAATTATTTGTCCGTCATCTGAGATGACGGAGGAAAGATATCTGAAAATAAAATTACTGTATTTTTCAAGACCGGTTGCCTCGAACAGGCGAATGCAGCCGGAAAGAATACAACCGTCCTCATAGTTCCAGTAATTCTTGTAATTTTTATAGTTTTTAAGATAGGTATCTATGTACTGTTCTGTAATCATATCTGATGTCCTTAATGGTTAATCGGACAGAACATCCTTTACGCCTTCCGAAATGATGTGAGCAGCCTCTTCGGCTGAATAGTCACCGTAGCTCAGACCGCTGAACGCATCATAATATACGCCTTCGGGATTAACCTTCAGTTTCGGATCCTCGAAATTAATGTCAAGAGAAAAGCTTGACCATTCCTGAACCCTTCTGTTTGCTTCTGCCTCTGTTCCGTTCAGAAGTCCGGCTTCGTCGCAGGCTCTGACTGCAGATCTGCTCAGCGGAATTCCTCGTTCCACGCCCATAAGTACCGCGCCTTCAGGGTCGTTAAGAATAAAATCGAGAAATCTTGCACATTCTTCGGGATATTTTGTGTTTTTAGAGATTGCAAAAGCAACGGATATTTTTGAGTATCCGCCTTTGCTGCCGCCCATGTCCTCAAAATACTCGCCGACAGTAAATCTGCTTCCGTCTGAAAGTGACTGAAGGTATTTTGCTGCTGCAGAATCCCATTCGTATATTCCGGCGTAACTGCCGTTCATCCATTTTGATGATTTGTCAAACGTAACTGCTCCGTCTCCGGAAATTTCGGAGATGGAAGGAATGACATGAGCTTTTTCAAGGGAGTCGATAAATTCTGTACCCTTAATAAGCTCTTCTTCCGAATAATTGAGTACGCCGTCAGAAATCCATGGTTTCCCGTATATATTTCCGAGATAGTTTACCATAAGAATCATACGGTCGTATTCACCAAGGGCAAGAGGATAGTAATCGTCTCCGAGCCTGTCACGGAATATTTCACCTGCTCTGTAAAGTTCACTGAGGCTCACCGGGTGAGTTATTCCGGCCTTTTCAAAAACAGCTTCATTCCAGTAGAATATTCTTCCGGTTACGGATACAGGTACGGCGTAAAGTGTATCGTTTACTGTACACAGCTTCAGCTCTTCCGGGTCATATTCTGAAAGACTGAAATAATCTGATACAGAACTGATATCCAGGAAAAGATTTCCGTCGCGGTTGTATTCGTTAAGCCAGTTCCAGTTTATCTGAATTACATCGGACTGTGTGCCTGCATAGAAGGCTGCTGTCATTGCATTCTCCCAGCCGTCCCATGCTCCGAACTGAACATCTATATCTATATCGCTGTTTTTATTCTCGAAAGCTTCCACAGCTTTCATAGTGGCTTCGTGACGTGATTCTCCGCCCCACCATGAAACAGTGATTTTCTTTTTCGCCTTGCTGTTATCGCTGCCGCATCCTGAAAGGACGGCGCTGACCAGTACAGCAGCAGTCAGCACTGCCGTGCATCTTCTGAAAAAGATATTCATCCGGTTCACCTCCTGGCTCCGTAAACAGATATGATTGTGTAAAAAGTCAATACTATTATAACACAAAATAATGGTATATTACAACATTCATAAAGAACGAGTTTTATGCTAAATGTATATCGGTTTGTATATTTTGAATTTGTACTGAACTATTGTTGATGGAAACTCGAGAAAAAAGATTATATATCAGTATCGAAAATATTATATGTTATTGAATTTATATAAAAAAAATAATATAATATAAATAACAAATGGAGCAGATGATAGTTTTGTCACTGTTATTCTGGTCGTAAACTGTTATTGTGTATAAAGTGAATATTGTATTTTATTTATTTAATTTT
This sequence comes from Ruminococcus sp. UBA1780, assembly GCA_002315235.1. Taxonomy (GTDB): domain Bacteria; phylum Bacillota; class Clostridia; order Oscillospirales; family Ruminococcaceae; genus HUN007. The sequence continues at coordinate 5,382 of DCGK01000110.1, read as the reverse complement.
GGAGGATTGGTAAAATGAACAAAGCAGCCAGATTTGCGGGATGTTTTTTAGCAGCAGTTATGATGGCATCATCAGCCGTATCTTTTAACGGCACTGCTGATCCAGTATATCAGAACACTTCTGTTGTATATGCAGCTGAAGCTTCAGTAAAGATTCAGAAGTCTGCAGGCTTCGGTGAAGGTATGTATGCAACATGGTCATCTGTTTCGGGTGCATCAGGATATAACGTATATGTTGACGGAACACAGATTGATTCAATGCTTATCAGACAGTACAGCGGCTATATGAGAGCTGATGCTGTAGGCCTTAAGGCAGGTTCACATACAATGAAGATTGTACCTGTAATCAACGGTAAGGAAGATGCATCAAAGGCTGGTCAGGCAACGGCAACAGCTTATGCTCACGACAGAAGCGGATACGGCTTTACAGGCGGTTCATCATCAGGTGCCTACAACAATGACGGAACACTTAAGAGTAACGCTCTTGTTGTTTATGTTACAAACAGTAACAAGGATACAGTCAAGGCTAAGCTTAATGTTGAGGGCAAGGGTGAAGTTGAATGCACAGGCATTCAGAATATCATCCTCGGTTACAAGAAGGGCAAGGAAACACGTCCGATGGCAGTCAGAATTATCGGTAACATAACTGACCCTGCTGTTCTTACAAAGGGCGATCTTTATCTTGATACAGTTACAGCAGGTATGACAGTTGAAGGTATCGGAAACGATGCAACTATCAACGGATTCGGAATAGTGCTCAAGAACTGTGTAAACGTTGAAGTGCGTAACCTTGGCTTTATGAACTGCAACAGTGAGGAAGGCGATGACTGCGGACTTCAGCAGGGTAACTCATACTGCTGGGTACACAACTGTGATTTCTTCTATGGTGACGCAGGAAGCGATGCTGATCAGGTAAAGGGCGACGGCGCGCTTGATACAAAAAAATCCCATAACATCACACATTCGTACAATCATTTCTTTGATAACGGAAAATGTAATCTTCAGGGTGCAAATGCGAGTGATACTTCAAACTATATTACATATCATCATAACTGGTATGACCACTCAGACTCGCGTCATCCGAGAGTAAGAGTTGCGACAGTTCACGTTTACAACAACTACTATGACGGAAATGCCAAGTATGGTATCGGTTCAACAACAGACTCTGATGTGTTTGCTGAAAACAACTATTTCAGAAACTGTGCAAAGCCGATGCTTATCTCAAACCAGGGTTCTGAGGGCGGTCTTGTTCTTTCCGGTGAACCGGGAGGTATGATCAAGGCCTACGGAAATGTGATTGAAGGCAACGGAAAGTTTGTATCATACAAGGATAACAATACGGATTTTGATGCATATGTTGCTTCTTCAAGAACAGAACAGGTTCCTTCATCAGTTAAGGCAAAGAACGGCGGGGCCACATACAATAACTTTGATACTGCTTCAGGTTTCTACAAATATACAGTTGATGCTGCAAAGGATGTTCCGTCAATTGTAACATCAAAAGCAGGCCGTGTTGACGGAGGCGACTTTAAGTGGAATTTTAACAATTCCGTAGATGATGCAAGCTATGCGGTTAATACAGCTCTTAAGTCTGCCCTTACAGGCTACAAGTCATCCCTTGTTGCAGTGGGAAGCGGATTTAAGGAGGACAATGCACCGGCACCAACACAGACACCTGCAACATCAGCTCCTCAGACACCTGCAACGGCGGCACCTACATCTGCACCTGCACAGCCTCCGGCTTCAGGTTCAGCAGCTGTATATAATTTCACAACTGATACATCATCTGCTGTATTCACTACGGCAGGAAGCGTTCAGAATGACAAGGGCGCTCTTACACATAACGGACTCACACTTACAAAGTGTCTCAAGATGGATTCACAGGGCAGTCTCTCATTCACAACTTCAGGCCCTGCGACAGTTACAATCGTTGCAAAGTCCAAGGCTGACGGCGGCATTCTTAAGGTAAACGGTGAAAATGCCGTTTCAGGAATTACCATGAACGGCGGAGTTTACACATACAAGGCTCCTGCAGCAGGCACATACACAATTACAAAGGGCACAAACGAAAGTTATATCTACTACATAGTTGTGGACGGTGCTGCTTCATCACAGACACCTGCAACATCAGCACCACAGACACCGGCTACTTCAGCACCGGCATCATCCGCTGAATCACCTGTAACTCAGGCACCGGCAGCCAGTGCAAATGTAATATACTGTTCACCGTCAGGCAGCGGGGACGGAAAGTCTATGGACAGCCCGGCAAATGTTCTTTCAGCAATCAGGGCGGTACCGGCAGGTGGAACAATTTATCTTCTTGAAGGTACATACAAGTTTACTGAAACAATCATGATTGACAAGGACAACAGCGGTAAGGCAGGAGCATTAAAGACTATCTCAGCTTACCCTGGTGCAAAGGTTAAGTTTGATTTCACAGGCCAGAAGACAGATGCTTCTTCAAGAGGCTTTGTTCTCTGCGGTTCATACTGGCACTTCTACGGCTTTGAAATTACAAAGGCAGGAGACAACGGTATGCTTCTCGCCGGCAGCAACAACAAAATCGAAATGATGGTATTCAATGATAACCAGGATACAGGTCTTCAGATTTCAAGATATGATACATCTGCTGCTACAATCGATACATGGCCGTCAAACAACCTTGTGCTCAACTGTACATCGAAGAATAACTGTGATGATGAGACAATGGAAAATGCAGACGGATTTGCGGCAAAGCTTACATGCGGTCAGGGCAACGTATTTGACGGATGTATGGCATACAATAACTCAGATGACGGATGGGATCTCTTCGCCAAGGAAGCAACAGGTCCTATCGGAATCGTAACAATAAAGAACTCAATAGCTTTCAGAAACGGATTTACAGAATTCGGTGAAGGCTACGGCGACTGTGACGGTAACGGTTTCAAGCTCGGCGGTTCCGGAATAGGTTCAGCTCATGTAGTTGAGAACTGTCTCGCTTTTGAAAATCTTCACTGCGGATTTACAGACAACAACAATCCGAAGCTCGGCAGCCTTACAAACTGTACTTCATTCAATAACAACATGGAAGGCAAGGGTAAGCCTAACTTCTCACTCTACCGCTGTACAGATGACGGATGTGATTTCAAAAACATTCTTTCAGTATATGACGGCAGCGTAAAGATTGCTGACGGCAAGCTTGCAGGCGGTGGATCAAACGATAAGTTTGTTGGTACATTTGAAAACGGTGTTTACTACAACAGCGGATACTACAAGGTAGATGCAAAGACAAATGTAACAAACGGTGCCAAGATAGGTACAAAGCTTTCAGCAGGTCCTGCTGCTTCAGATTTCGCAGCATACGGAAAGGCACCGGCACAGGGAACAGATTTCCACACAGCATGGAGAAATCCTGACGGTTCAATCTGGACAGGCGGACTTTACCAGACAGCATCATCAGGCCAGTATGCAAAGCTCGGTGCTCATTTCACAAAGAATGACACTGTTCCGGAAGTAAAGCCTGTTACAAATCCTCCGGCTCCTGCGGAAACTGCACCGGCAGTAACAACAGCTGCTCCTGTAACTGAACCGTCTGCTCCTGCAGCTACACAGAATCCTCCTGCAGCTACATCAGCTCCTGCTGCAACAGCAACTCCTGCTGCAACAGCAACAGTACAGCCTGCTCCGGGCAGCTTCAAATATGGCGATATTAACTCGGACGGAAGAGTTGACATTACAGACCTTTCAATCTTTGCTGTTCATCTTGTTGACAAGACACCTTTCACAGATGTTCAGAACAAGGCAGCAGATGTAGACGGTGACGGGGAAGTTGGTATTACTGACCTTGCACATTTCAAACAGTACATCTCAAAGGTTGTTGACTGGCTTGGAGTTAAGCCGTAATCACGAAAAAAATAACAGATACATGAATAATGCAATCAGGGCGGTCCGTTAATTCGGACCGCCCTGAAATTTTTGGGATTGCAGTGAACACCAGAAGAAATCTGAAGTTTACTGCAGGATACTGCTGTCATCGGATGTGCAAGGCAATAAAAATAAAATGTTTGTCAGATACAGAGAAAAGTTCTGAGTGCAATAATGTCTGCAGCGTTTGTTTTGCCGTCGTGATTGATGTCTCCGCGTGTTATGTCTGATTTGTGCTTTTCAGGATTTACTACATACTGTATAAGAGCGACAAGATCTGTAGTGTTAAGAGTTTCGTCACTGTTTACATCGTATTCGCAGTTTTTAAAGGTAACAGCTGTAGTCGTAGTAGTAACAGTGGTTGTAACAGGAGCTGTAGTTGTAGTTGTGACTGTGGTTGTGACCGGTGCCGTAGTAGTTGTTGTAACTGTGGTTGTGACCGGTGCTGCAGTAGTTGTTGTAACTGTAGTTGTGACCGGTACGGTAGTAGTTGTTGTTACAGTAGTTGTAACCGGAGCGGCAGTGGTGGCTTCAGTGGTTACAGTTGTTTCTTCAGGGGTATGCAGGGCAGTGTCTATACGTGCTATATTTCCCTCTGTCAGATCCTTGTAATCAAACTTTACTGTACTGGTTCCGCCGAGATACCTGACTTTCCACTTAATATATTCTGATTCGTCAACAGGAGTGTTTTTGTCATGTTCGCTGTCGTCAATGAAATAAACGGTTCCTGCTCCTGAAACATCAATATCGTCAGGATAGTGATTTCCGTTGTCATCGATTCCCGCGGTTTTCTTTGACCATGCGTCAGCTGAGCCTATAACTTCGTATTTGTTGGTTTCAGGGTTATATCCGTAAAGTGTGTATGGTTTGAAACTCATTGACAGATGTCTGTTCTGGGGCATCAGAACAGCTGCGATACCATTGTAGTAGAAAACAGAGCCGGAAGGGAACTCACCGACGATATTTTTGTCTGTGTCAAAAACATACATTTTGTTTTCGTCTTTTCTTCTCATGATGAGATCTTCAGTTCCGTCGTTTGTAACATCCTGTATATCAAAGCCGATGTAGTCCGGAAAGTAGCTGAAGAAAGGTTCTCTTGCAAGAACTTCTTCAAGTCCTCTTTTCAGAAGGTACTGATATCTTAAACGTACAGGATCCTGCGGTACTGCTTCGGTTTCTGTGACTGACGTATCTGAATCGGATGCAGTGACTGAATTCGTGCTGTTAATAAGGAAATATCCTGATATAGTAGTAAAAGCAAGTAATACTGCGATAATTTTTTTCATTGTATAAACCTCATAATCATAGTAAATAACGATATAACTATTATAAATGAAAACATCAGTATTTTCAAGTTTGAGGATACTAAAAAAAATTTTAAAAAGTTTGAAAAAAGTATTGACATTAATTCTTATATGTAGTATAATAAATATCGTCGTCGGAGAGATGATAAGACAAATGGGAGCATAGCTCAGCTGGG
>DCGK01000076.1:28158-28383 GCA_002315235.1 Ruminococcus sp. UBA1780 | reverse complement strand
CATTTTCAAAGCAGGAAAAAGAAACCAAAGATTTCCGTGAAGCTTCAGAAGACCTCAGCAGAAATGTCATTATCGCCGGCAGAATTTCCGCATTTCTCAATCCGGTAACATTTATGATAATGAATCTGGCCACAGCACTTATTATATGGTTCGGCGGCGTAAGAGTAAATACCGGAAATCTTACACAGGGCGACGTAACAGCATTTGTAAACTACATGACTCAGA
>DCGK01000076.1:27835-28087 GCA_002315235.1 Ruminococcus sp. UBA1780 | reverse complement strand
CCTCATTGTATTTTTCAACAAGGCTATGGCTGGTGCAGGCAGAATTGCAGATGTATTTGAAATAACCTCATCAATGAAGGACGGAACTGAAAACATCGTGGAAAATGACCATCCTGCAGTAGAATTTGACAATGTAAGCTTCCGCTATGACGGTGCTTCCGAAAATTCAGCTGACCGTATTTCGTTCACACTTAACAAAGGTGAAACCATGGGTATTATCGGAGGTACAGGAAGCGGAAAGTCAACAATTGC
>DCGK01000076.1:0-27809 GCA_002315235.1 Ruminococcus sp. UBA1780 | reverse complement strand
TCACTGCTTCCCCGATTCTATGATGTTACTGAGGGCGAAATACGAATTTACGGCAGAAACATAAAGGACTACAGAATTTCAGATGTAAGAAAGTTTGTGGTTTCGGTTCCTCAGAAAGCAGCACTTGTTTCCGGAACAATAGCCGACAATATACGTATCGGCAAAAGAGACGCAACAGACGCGGAAATAACAGATGCACTTAAAACAGCACAGGCATGGGATTTTGTCAGCAGACTCCCTGACGGAATTAACGCACCGGTTCTCCAGTACGGCAGGAATTTCTCCGGCGGACAGAAGCAAAGGCTTACCATTGCCAGAGCCGTTGTTTCAAAACCTGCTGTTCTGATTCTCGATGACAGTACAAGCGCACTTGACATGCAGACTGACTATAATCTCAGAAAGGCAGTTTCTGAAAAGCTGTCAGACACCATTGTCATAATGATTTCGCAGCGTGCAACCTCCCTGAAAAATGCTGACAAAATACTCGTTATGGAAGACGGCGAATGTGCAGGATTCGGAAACAGCAGCGAGCTTGAGGAAACCTGCGGAGTATTCCGTGAGATTGTCGAAATTCAGAAAGCAGGTGAATAAATGAAAACACTGAAAAGAATACTCAGGTACACTTCATCCTGCAGAAGGAATCTTATTCTGGCCGTAATTACTGCATTCACAGGTGTCGCCGGCTCACTTCTGGCACCTGTTCTCACCGGACGTGCAGTTGACAGCATCATAGCTGAGGGAAATGTAAATTTCCGGAATGTACTCACAATACTCATAATTCTTGTATCCGCAGTTACAGCAAGCGGAATATCCCAGTGGATAACTGCCCGTAACACCAGCGTTATCTCAAGCATTGCAGCAAGGGATATAAGAAATGAATACTTTGAAAAGCTCAACAGAGTTCCGGTAAGCTTTATTGACAGGAATTCAAGAGGAGATCTGGTAAGCCGTGCCTCAAATGACATCGAAACCGTATCAGACGCCCTTACACAGGCATTTACCCAGTTCCTTACCGGAATAATAACAATAGCAGGAACCCTTGCTTTTATGGTTTACATAAATTACAGAATTGCAGCGGTAGTTATAGTTCTTACGCCTCTTTCACTTGCAGCTGCGTGGATAATAACCAGACTTACGCATAATGCCTTTACCGCACAGTCAGAAATCCGCGGCAAACTTTCGGGCTATGCCGATGAAATGATTCAGAATCAGAACATAGTCAGCGCATTCGGTTACTCAGATGAAGCACAGAAAAGATTTGATGAACTTAACAGCAGATACGGTGCTGCGGGCCTTAAGGCAACATTCCTGTCATCCATTACAAATCCTCTTACCAGATTTATCAACGGCATTATTTACGCGCTGGTGCTTATTGCAGGAGCACTGGGAATTGCACGTTCTGAAGAACCTGTAATGGTCGGAACTCTCGTAAGCTTTCTGGCATATGCAAGCCAGTATACAAAACCGTTCAATGAAATATCAGGAGTAATTGCAGAGCTTCAGAATGCTCTTGCTTCAGCAGAGCGGGTATTTGCAGTAATTGATGAACCTGATGAAATTTCCGATACAGGCTGTGCAGAGCTTGGTCATCCGGACGGATCAGTTGTATTTGACAATATCAGCTTCTCATACGTACCGGAAAAGCCTCTCCTTACAAATATCAGCATAAACATCAGACCCGGACAGCGTGTTGCAATTGTAGGACCTACCGGCTGCGGAAAGACAACTCTGATTAATCTGCTTATGAGATTTTATGATACAACTGACGGCGGAGTCGTTATTTCCGGAAGCAATGTAAGGAATATAACAAGAGACAGCCTTCGTTCAGGATTTGGCATGGTTCTTCAGGAAACCTGGCTGTTCAGCGGTACTGTAAGGGAAAACATCGCCTACGGAAAGCCTGATGCAACAGATGAGGAAATAACGGAAGCCGCTCAGGCAGCATATGCACACAGTTTTATCAGAAGACTTCCTGACGGTTACGATACTGTAGTAGGTGAAAACGGCTGCAGTCTTTCACAGGGTCAGAAACAGCTTCTTACAATTGCAAGAATAATGCTTACCAATCCGCCTATGCTTATTCTGGACGAAGCCACAAGCAATATTGATATCCGTACCGAAGTAAAAATACAGCAGGCATTTGAAAAGCTGATGCAGGGAAAAACCAGCTTTATCATAGCTCACCGCCTTTCGACTATAAGGAACACGGATATTATTCTTGTAATGAGAGACGGAAATATTGTTGAATACGGAAATCACAGCGAGCTTATGGAAAAGGACGGATTTTACCGAAAGCTTTACGAATCTGCTTCAGCAGTATAGTCCGCAGTGAACGCAGAAGCGGCGTAAACATCATAATACCGATGTTTACGCCGCTTTTTCCGTACTGCTTTTTATCTGAATTATCACAGTTTTGAATAACCGAAGCTGTTTACAATCGCATCAATTTTCATGCCGGCTCTGCACATTTCACATTCTTCCTGTTTATAGCTTCTGTATGAAGGAATATCATCATGTCCGAAAATGTGATGAATCTGAAGTCCTCTTACATTGTCAACATCACTGAATATAGCCGCTGCAGCCATAAGCTTTCCTCCGTAGTAAGCGAGACACTCAGCCGCCTGAACAATACTCTTGCCTGATGAAACTGATGAGGCAAGAAGAAGAACGTTTCTGTCCCTTACCATAGGCTGAAGATTGTCACGGAGAATAATCTGATTGCTTGAATTAAACTCAGGTGAAATAACCATTATATCATTTCCGGTGTTGATTCCGTGAACACCTTCCGAAAGTTCCTCTGCAAGAAATGCACCAATCATCTTGGTTCCTTCAAGACAGATAATAGTGTCAACAGGAATTACACCGTAAATTCCGACTGAAAGAGCCTTGGCAGCTTCCTTTGCTGACTTGAAATTGCTCTTTATTTCATTCATATCCACATATGAGCTTACATGTGAATTGCTTGTTACAAAATGTCCCTCAATTACGTCAAAGCTGATACGGCTGTTCTGCATAGCCTGAATTCGCTGTTTTCTGTTTTCCATAATAATAACCCCTTCCATATAAATACGCAGTAATATTTCAGATACGTACAAATGTCATGTACATATAGTTATTGTATCACAGTATTTCAATTATGTCAAACTATAGTTCCGCCGCCGACTACAATGTCACCGTCGTAGAATACAACAGCCTGTCCGCTTGTTACTGCTCTCTGAGGCTCATCAAAAACAACCTTCACGCGGCCGTCAGGAAGCATGGAAACAGTCGCAGGTGAATCAGTACAGTTGTAGCGCGGCTTCGCTGTTACACGCATTTCGCCGTCAATCCCGGCAACAGACATAAAATTCACGTTTTCAGCAACAAGTTCATTTGTAAAAAGATCTTTATCCGAGCCCAGAACAACCGTGTTTGTCTCTGCATCCTTGCTCACTACAAATGCAGGTTTTCCAAGCGCAATACCAAGACCTTTCCTCTGGCCGATTGTATAGTGAATAATACCCTTGTGTCTGCCGAGAACATTGCCTTCAGTATCTGTAAAATTACCTTCCTGTGTTCCCTTATCTGTATTTTTCCTTATAAAATCCGCATACTTTCCGTCAGGAACGAAGCAGATATCCTGACTGTCAGGCTTTCTGGAATTAATCAGTCCGGCCTCCTCAGCAATTTTTCTTACTTCAGTCTTCTCGTAACCGCAAAGCGGAAAGAGAACCTTCTCAAGCTGATGCTGTGTCAGACTGTACAGAACATAGGTCTGGTCCTTTGATCTGTCCGCAGGTCTTTTCAGATAATACCTTCCGGTTTCCTCATTATACTCCTTAAGTGCATAATGTCCGGTTGCAATATAGTCAAATCCAAGCTCCTCAGCTTTCTGAAGCATCCTGTCAAATTTTATATGACGGTTGCATTCAATGCACGGATTAGGTGTTCTTCCCGAAATATAGCTGCTGATAAAATTATCAATAACATATTTCCTGAATTTATCCCTGAAATTCAGAACAATATGCTCAAATCCAAGCTTCCAGGCTACCGCCCTTGCATCCTCAACATCAGAAAGTGAGCAGCAGGTTCTTGTTTCAGTTTCTGTGATATCCTCTGATGAAAACATCTTCAGAGTTACTCCCGTAACATCATATCCCATGTCAAGAAGAACCTTGGCAGCAACAGAGCTGTCAACTCCACCGCTCATTCCGACCAAAACTTTTGCCATAATGCAACCTCACTTTTCATTATTTATTCAATAAGGAAGCACATAAAGTGCTTCCTTAAACTTATCATATGTACTTTTAAAATACAGTAAATGCAATTTATTGTGGTTCCTTAAAAATCATTCCGGATATCTGGTCATGATATATGTCAGTTTTTCAAGCTCCGCTGAAGAAATCTTTCTTCCCCAGTGAACAGAATTGTTGTAGTTTCCTTCTGCAATAACCGCACCGCTTTCGTCAATACTAAGAACAACAACAGAATGCGTATCATTGTTCATACGAAGGATATCACCGACTCTTATATCAGAAACAGAATAATCTTTAATCAGTCTGGCCGGCAGCTTTCCGAATGCTTCATCTGAAAGGATAAATGCAAACCCTACGCATCCGTAACCGCCGGAATATATTCCGCCCTTCCATTCGTAGTAGTTGTCATTTGTCCACCTCATACCTTCCGGATACTGAGCTTTCAGAGCAGTCATAACCCTGTACACATCATCAGGACTGAGCACCGGCTTTGAAACCGGATAGTCCGAAGCCGGATTATCGTAAATCACTGATACTGCCGTTCCGTTCTTAAATTCAACTGAATACGGAGCAGCCTCATCCGGACACTTTTCTCCTGTCAGAGCAGTTATTGTACCTTCGGAGTCAATTCCTGCCGTTATTCCGTTCAGACCGAAGCTGTAGCTTCCCTCCGGTTTTCCGATAATATCGAATTCAAAATTTATTACGTTACCACCGCCGCCAAGAGAGCTTCCTGATGTGAATACCGCATTAAGAACTCCATGTCCGCTGCTGAACTTCCATGAGCCGAAAATATTATTTCCGGGGGTTATTTTTTTCAGGCTGAACATCTCTGAATCCCATTCCATATTAAATCCGAGATTCATTATGTCCATATAAGTTGCCTTCATCTCAAGCGGAACGGTCAGCTTTCCTGCAGACAGGTCAGCTTTTGCACTGCCCAGACTCAGAAATGAGTAAATTTTGTTTTCCGGTGTTGGTGCTGCTGTTGGTACCGGGGTCGGCACCACCGTCGGTGTTACTGTTGGTACTGCCGTCGGCTTTGCTGTCGGTGCAACCGTCGGTGTTACTGTTGGCACTGCCGTCGGCTTTGCTGTTGGTGCCACCGTCGGTGTTACTGTTGGTGCTGCCGTCGGTGCCACTGGCAGCGAATACTTTTCAGGATAGATAACAATGGCTTTTCCGCGCATTACATCAAGCACATCAACCCTGCCGTCACCGTTAATATCAAGTGTTTTATCGTATTTTTCATAACGAAGAATACTGTTTTTTACTGAAGAAAAATTAACAGCTGACGAATCCGCATACACTGCTGAAAGCGATAAGGCAGCAGCTGCTGCAAATGAAAACACAACCCCTTTTTTCATAAATATCCCCCTGTATTTCCTTAGGTAAAATGTTACCCTGCTGATTATTTAAGAAGAATTCTTTCGTCGCAGTATTCACACTCAGCAATATCACCTGACTTAATAAAGCTCTTTGGCAGATAATACTCAGGATGAGTGATACATTTAGGATTTGTACACTTAGCATCCTTAAGAACTGAGCCCTTAAGAAGCTGTACAGTTTCATTGTTCCCAACGCTCTCAATCATTGTGAGAACAAGAGCCATACGAACATACATACCGTACTTTGTCTGTTTGAAGTACATTGCACGGCTGTCATCGTCAACGTCCATTGTAATTTCATCAACTCTCGGAAGCGGATGAAGAACAACCAGGTCGCTCTTTCCGAGATTAAGCTTCTTTCTGTCAAGAACATACACGTTCTTCTGTGCTTCGTATTCTTCCTTTGATGCAAATCTTTCCGACTGGATTCTTGTCATATAGAGAACATCAAGCTCAGGAATAGTTTCCTCAAGAGATGACACCTCTCTGTATTTGCAGCCGTGTGAGTCAAGAATATCCTTTACATACTGAGGAACCATAAGCTCAGGAGTTGAAATAAATATAAACTCGTTGTCAGGATAGCATGAAAGAGCTTTGCAGAGTGAGTGAACTGTTCTTCCGTTAAGAAGGTCACCGCACATACCGATTACAAGATTGTCGATTCTGCCCTTTTCCATTGTAAGGGTGAGCATATCTGTAAGGGTCTGTGTCGGATGAAGATGTCCGCCGTCACCAGCGTTGATTACCGGGCATTCTGCTGTAAGAGCAGCAGCCTTTGCAGCACCCTCAAGCGGATGACGGATTACGAGAACGTCTGAATAACCGCTTACAATCTTTGTTGTGTCCTTGAGGTTTTCACCCTTTGATACTGATGAAGTAGCAGGATTGTCAAAGCCGATGAGTGAGCCGCCAAGTCTGAGCATAGCTGTCTGGAATGACATCTGTGTTCTTGTTGAAGGTTCATAGAAAAGAGTACCCATTACTTTTCCGCTGCATGCACCCTTGTATCTTCCCGGATTTGTGTAAATATCCTTACCAAGTGCTATAACTCTGTTCCACCATGAAACAGGATAATCATCAAGATCAATTAAATGCTGCATATTCTTTTCTCCTTAAAAATATATAAATTACAGAACAGCTGTTCCGTTGTCTACAAATTTGCTGTCACTTCCGAAATAAACATCATACCATACAAGGAATGTGAATACTGTCCAGATTTTTCTGCTGTTGTCACGAACCTTGTTTCTGTGGTCATCAAGAAGCTTTACAAGCTCTGCCGTGTTGAAATATTTTTCTGAGATTCCGGAAGTGAATTTTTCCTTAACTACAGTATAATATTTTTCCTCACGGAGCCATACTCTGATTGGTACAGGAAAACCAAGCTTTTTCTTTGCAGCAGTCCTGGCAGTCTGAGGAGGAGTATCCTTTCTGGCTGCCTTTCTCATTGCATACTTGGTTATGTATTTTGTTTTTTCGTCGGTGATTTCTTTTCTTGTAACTCGGTATCTTGTCGGAATTCTTTCCGCAAGAGCCATTACCTCCCTGTCAAGGAACGGAACTCTGAGCTCAAGCGAATTAGCCATGCTCATACGGTCTGCCTTGAGGAGAATGTCCCCTGCCATCCACATATGAAGGTCAAGATACTGCATTTTTGTCACATCATCCTTGCCCTTTACCTGCGCATAGAACGGCGCAGTAACTGCGGAAGGATGAGGTGCATCTGTTTTTATCTTAAGAAGAGCCTTTCTCTCGGCAGGTGTGAACATATATGCGTTGCCGATAAATCTCTCTTCAAGAGTTTTTCCTTTTCGGATAAAGAAGTTAAGTCCGCGTCTTGCAGGAAGCTTGCTGCAGAGTTTTCCGACCTGCCTTCTGATACCCATAGGTACCCTGTCATAAATTGTTCCGCCGGGCTCGCTGTAAACATTGTAGCCTCCGAATATCTCATCAGCACCTTCGCCTGAGAGAACAACCTTGAGCTTTTCAGAGGCAATACTGCACACGAAGTAGAGTGCAACAGCTGACGGGTCAGCAAGCGGTTCATCCATATGATACTGAATCTTAGGGAGTATTTCCCAGTATTCCTCAGGTGAAATAACCTTGCTGGTATTTTCCTTGCCTATCGCCTTTGAAAATTCCTTAGCCCAGCCGATCTCGTTATATCTTTCGTCCGTTCCGAAGCCAACCGTAAATGTCTTGTCAACATTTGCAATGGCAGCAACATAGCTGGAGTCAACGCCGCTTGAAAGGAAGCTTCCTACCTCAACGTCACTTATCTTGTGAGCCTCTACGGAATCATGCATTGTGTCTGAAATTCTGTTTACCCATTCATCAAGCTCAGGCTTTTCATCTGCATTAAAATTAACTTCCCAGTAACGCTTGCATCTGAAACCGCTGCTGTCCTTTATGAAATAATGTGCAGGAGGAAGTCTGAATACATCCCTGAAAAATGTTTCGTCAGTCGGTGAATACTGAAATGTCAGATAATTTTCAAGAGCTGTTTCGTTGAGTTCCTTTCTGAATGACGGGTGCTCAAGAAAGCTTTTTATTTCTGAACCGAACATGAATGTACCGTTCATTTCCGCATAGAAAAGAGGCTTGATTCCAAAAAAGTCTCTTGCCCCGAAAAGTTCCTTTGTTTTCTTGTTCCAGATTACAAACGAAAACATTCCTCTGAGTTTCGGAAGAAGGTCTGTGCCGTACTCCTCATATCCGTGAACAAGTACTTCAGTGTCTGACTGAGTGGCAAATGTGTGACCTGCCTTAACAAGATCTTCCCTTAACTGACGGTAGTTATATATCTCACCGTTAAATACAATAACAAGAGAGCCGTCTTCGTTGTACATAGGCTGTGCGCCTGCGTCTATATCAATAATACTCAGTCTTCTGTGACCGAGTGCAATTCCGTCATCAATATACTGTCCTTCTCCGTCTGGTCCGCGATGTCTGATGCGCTCCATCATCTTTTTTAAAACGACGTTTGCGCTGTCAATTGTGTTAGTGAATCCTACATATCCGCACATAGAAAAAATGCCTCCGGTAACAGTGTTCTGAATTACACGGCAGAACAAAAGGTTTTCGCCCTCCGTGACTGCAGCTTTTAAAAGCTGTGTTGTTATATAGTAAACGCAATAAAATGAATTTGACGTTCACTACAATTATACTATATTCCAGCAAAATATGCAATGCAAAAATTCGCAGATCAGCGATAATCTGCCTGCTGTTCTGCGGACCCGTACTGACCGGCGGAACAGCCGCAGGGTCCCGCAAAAAGAGTCCGCAGATTCATAAAAATCCGCGGACTCCCGGTAAATCAGTATTTCCTGAAATTATTTAACGAGTTCAAGAGTATCTCTTGCAATAAGAAGTTCTTCGTTTGTAGGAACAACCCATACCTGAACCTTTGAATTTTCTGTTGAAATCTTCTTAAGTTCACCTCTGCACTTGTTGAGTTCCTTATCGATTTCGATTCCGAAGAAGCTCATGTCTTCACATGCACCTTCACGGACTTCAGGAGCGTTTTCACCGATACCGCCTGTGAAGATTACTGCGTCAAGACCGTTCATTGCAGCAGCGAATGAACCAATGTACTTCTTGATCTGGTATGTGAGCATTTCTGATGTGATAGCTGCTCTTTCATTTCCTTCAAGAATAGCAGCCTGGATGTCTCTGTTATCGCTTGAAACGCCTGAGAGACCGAGGAATCCGGACTTCTTGTTGAGGTAATCGCTCATTTCTGAAGGTGAAAGACCAAGCTTAGTCTGGAGGTATGTTACAGCTGAAGCATCAATGGCACCGCATCTTGTACCCATGATAAGACCATCGAGCGGTGTGAAGCCCATTGTTGTGTCAACTGACTTGCCTGCGTCAACAGCTGTGATTGAAGAACCGTTACCGAGGTGGCATGAAACAATCTTGAGTTCCTCAGGCTTTTTGCCCATTGCTTCAGCGAGCTTTGCAGTTACGAAACGGTGTGATGTACCGTGGAAGCCGTACTTACGAACGTGGAAATCCTTGTAGCATTCGTAAGGAACGCCGTACATATATGCCTTTCTAGGCATTGTCTGGTGGAAGCCTGTATCAAATACAACAACCTGCTTAACATCTGCAGGAAGCACCTTCTTACATGCTCTGAGAGCAAGTGCGTGCGGATGATTGTGAACAGGAGCGAGTTCTGAAAGAGCATCGATCTGGTCGATTACTTCGTCTGTAGCGATACATGTCTTTGAGAATACTTCAGCACCCTGTACTACTCTGTGACCAACTGCTGAAATTTCGTCCATTGACTTGATTACTGAAGCATCACCTGTTGTGAGAACTTCAACAAGCTTTTCAAAAGCTTCTGTATGTGTAGGAAAGTTGCAGTCAGTATCAACTGTTCTTCCGTCAAATGTTTTATGTGAAATGTGACCGCCGATACCGATTCTGTCGCAGTTTCCCTTTGCGATAACTGATTCGTCAGTCATATCGATAAGCTGATACTTAAGTGATGAGCTTCCGGCATTGATTACTAAAATTTTCATTGTATTCGTTCCTTTCAGAATGTATAAATTTTTTACTGAAAATACGTGATAAACATCATATTTCAGATCAAAGTCCAATAATTAATTATATACCTTTTATATGAAATTTCAAGTACTTTTCGGGAAAATCAGCTTTTTAAACAAAAAACACCTCAGCCCGTTAAGCGAATACATGGTTTCAGGCATCAGAACTGGTCACGGATTTCGTATTTTCCACATTTGCCAGCATGCAAAAATGTATTTACACAGAATTCTTTTTATGTTATAATTTTAAGTAAAGTATTTTTTTGACCGGAGGATGATCTGATGAAGGTTGCAGGTATTGT
Organism: Ruminococcus sp. UBA1780; assembly: GCA_002315235.1. Taxonomy (GTDB): domain Bacteria; phylum Bacillota; class Clostridia; order Oscillospirales; family Ruminococcaceae; genus HUN007. Next base: position 17,337 of record DCGK01000076.1, on the reverse strand, counting down.
TTGCGAATACAATCCTTTTCACAACGGACACAAATATCAAATCGCTAAAACCAGGGAAAACGGCGCAACCCACATCGTAGCTGTAATGAGCGGAAATTTTGTTCAGCGCGGTGATGTTGCAATTATGGACAAGTTCGAAAGAGCAAGAGCAGCAGTACAGAACGGAGTCGATCTCGTAATAGAGCTCCCTGTACCGTATGTTCTTTCAAGCGCAGAAGGCTTTGCAAGGTCCGCCCTGTATATTCTGAATTCAATGGGATGCATTGATGAGCTTTCTTTCGGAAGTGAGTGCGGAGACATTGAAATGCTGATTGAAGCAGCACATGCCACAATCACATGTGCAGACTCACTTGAACTGAAGCTGATGCTGGATAACGGAGCATCATTCCCTTCTGCACTGAACCAGCTTGTTGAACAGAAATACGGCAAAGAAACAAGCGAAATTCTGAATACGCCAAATAACGTGCTGGCTATAGAATACATCAAGGCTATCTCGTATCTGAACTCCAGAATCAAACCGTTTACGGTAAAGCGAAAGCATACTGACCACGACGATATGAATATAAAGGAAAACTTTGCAAGTGCATCGTTCATCAGACAGAACGTCAAGGAAATCAACTACTCCGACCTCATGCCGGAAACAATGTACGACATTCTTTCGGAAGCAGTTGCATCAGGAAAGAGTGCTTCCATCGAAAACCTTGAAAAAGCACTTATGTATCACATAAGAACATCTTCACCGGCACAGCTCAGAGATGTACCTGATGTCGGTCAGGGACTTGAGCACAGAATCTACGAAGCACGTTCGGCTTCAACTGTTCAGGAAATGCTCGAACAGATTAAAACCAAAAGATACACAATGTCCAGACTCAGAAGAATACTTCTCTGTTCTCTTCTCGGCATTACAAATGACGACCTGAAAACACCTCCTGTTTACGGACGCATTCTTGCAGTAAACGAAAGAGGAACTGATATTCTTCATATCGCCAAGGAAAAATCCCGTCTTCCTCTCGCCACTTCCCTTGCAAGACTCAGCGAAATAAATGCAGTTGCAAAACGACTTGCAGATCTCGAATCATTTTCAACAGACATATACAATCTCGCATATGACATTCCGGGTCCGGTTGGAACAGATTACACTGCAAAGATAAATGTCGTTCAGACTCTGACAAACAGTCTGTCTGAAAGTCTCACAAACCTGTCATGATTAAAGGCGTAATATTCGACATGGACGGCACTCTGATTGACTCAATGCAGAGCTGGTCAGATGCTGACAGAAGATTTCTTCTCGAAAACGGAATTGAACCGCCGCCGGGCGTTTCAGATATTATGAAAAAGCTGAGCATGAGAGAGGCAGCCCAGTACTTTATCGACCTTGGAGTCAGAATGACCCATGAGGAAATCACCAGACGCGTCGAGGAGCTTGTATACGAAGAGTATGCCTCTGCAATACCTCTGAAGAAAAATGTTACTGAAACGCTTGACATACTTGACAGTCTCGGTATTCCGTACTGTCTTGCCACAGCTAACTACCGCTCACTGACCGATGTTATTCTTAAGCGTTTCGGTATATATGACCGGTTTAAATTCATCTATACATGCGCTGAAAACGGTATAAAAAAAGATGATCCCGCATTTTTCCCTGCGGTCTGCAGTCTGCTGGGAACTGAAGCTTCAGAAACCGCAGTTGTGGATGATTCCGTTCACTGCATAGAAGCCGCCCGTGATTCAGGATTTTTCACCGTGGCCTTCTACGATGCTGTATCCGCAGACCGTGAGGAAGCCAGAAAAGCTGCAGACCTTGCAGTATCAGACATGAACGAATTTGCTGAATTTGTTTACAGTAAACACAATAAATAAACTGCGTTTACTATTATCAGATATGCACGTACGTGCAGGGCAGTATTAATAAAATAATTACAGTGAGCGTCAGATTTATTCTGACGTTCACTGTAACAGCAGAAAGAAGTAAATATATGCATACACAGAAATGGCTTAACAAACTCGAAAGAAAATTCGGCCGCTGCGCTGTTCCGGGAATGATGAACATTATCATCACAGGTATGGTTATTGTCTGGATCATGGATTCATTCATCTGCCCTCTTACCGGGAAAATGCCGCTGACTCCGCTTATCACGTTTTCACGTGACGCTATAGTGCACGGACAGATATGGAGAGTGCTCTCATTTGTGTTTGAACCGATGACAAGATCTCCGTTCTTTATGATATTCGTGCTCTACTTTTACTGGATGATCGGACAGGTACTGGAATCCCAGTGGGGTACCTTCAGATTTAATCTTTATCTCTGCTGCGCAATAGCAGGCGCCGTAATCGCAGGATTTATTACCGGGTCAAGTGAAAACAGCTACATGATTCTCACAATGTTCCTTGCATTTGCAGTTATTGCACCTGATTTCCGGATTCTGCTCTTCTTTATTATTCCGGTAAAAATAAAATACATTGCAATACTTGATGCTGTATTTCTTACACTTTCCTTCATCCTTTCGGGATTTGCCGGAAAAATCGCAATTCTGTTTTCACTGATTAATTTCTTTATTTTCTTCGGTGAAGATTTTACACAGATGCTTAAACTCAAAATCAGACACTGGAAATACAAAATGAACAACAGAAGATAAAAAAATGCAGAGCAAACGAGTGCTCTGCATTTTTTATCTGTGTACCGGACTTATCAGCCCATAAGCTTTTCAGCCATTTCCTTCATCTTTTCAGGACTCATATCCTTAAGATCAACATCCTTAGCCATTTCCATAACCTTGTTCATGTCAACCTTGCTCATAAGATCCTTAACATCGATGCCTTTGTCTGAAAGAGCGCCTGCAACACTGTCCATTGCACCTGCAAAATCTCCTGATGCTGCAGCCTTTCTTACTGCTTCTGCATCAATACCCATATTTGCAGCCATTTCTTCAAGATTAAATCCCATAATTAAAACTTCCTTTCTGTATATGTACCGGCGCAGCTGTCAGGCAGTTTACGCCGGTATTTTACTATTATTTTATTTCATATTCAGGGCTGACGTAAATAACAATTACTCCTTCAGCCTCTTTGTAAACTGTATATCCTTCAGATTCGAGCATTTCACGCTTTTTCAGAATCCACTCATCCTGATGGTCTTCAAAAACAACAAAGTCAGAAGTGTCTTCATTTGCGGAAGTGCCTTCATCAAGTATGTAAAGCTCATCTCTGTTTGCAAGGTGAGGAATAAGGAACGGAGTCGCAAGTACCGAGCCGTCCTCCGGAACAGCGGCAAGTATCGAAGCCTTTCTTTCATTTACCTCTTTGTATCTGTCATATACGTCTGCATAGTAAAGCTTGTTTATGTCGCATGCTGTAAACATAAGGACAGACGCGACAGCCATCAGAGGAATGACAGTTCTTCTTGTTTTTGCGTCAAACTCAGAAACATTAACAAGCGCTGCATAAATAAGACATGCTGTAGTACCGAATACATACTGATAGTCAAACTTAGATGCATAGGCATATCCGCTTGCCAGATTCATTATAATAAACGGAACCACAAGAAGAAGTACCGAAGCCTTCTTTGTAATAAACGGCATGAAAAGAAGCGGAAGAAGCATAACTATTATAAATACTAACTTCTCAAGTCCGTCATTTGCAAAACACTGCTGTATAAAATACATAGGATTTGTCAGAGCAGTTTTAATTACCTCTCCGAACCCTCCGTCATAGTTTTTCATGAGATTTCCGAAGGTTCTGTTTGTCATTGCCCCTTCACCGTATTTGCTCATAAGGGAAAGAACATTTACGAACAGTGCCGCAGTTGCAAGGAACATCACAATGCCGTGTTTTCTGCTTCTGCCGCTGAAAACAAGATAAAGGGCAATACACATAACATAGAGCGCAGCATCTTCCTTAACCATAAGAACGAGCACCATGGTTATGTACATCATGACGGTGCTGTTTTTTTCTATTGCATAGAAAAACCACATGAGCAGCGGCGGAAGAAATGCATTCTCGTGAAATTCGTAGTAGCACGGTGAAGTAACCGATGCTGAGAATATGTACACAAGTGTGAACATAAATGACATAATATCTGAAAAATTACGTCTTCTGCAGATAAGATACAGAGGAATAAATCCGCTTACTGCAAGAACCGCCTGTGATGCGAGAAGGGTTTCAGCTGAAGGGAACAGCATATATACAGGTGCAAGAACATAGTATATAGGTGAAAAATGAACAGCAAAATGAGAAAGCACATAACCTCTTTCGCATGTTGTATTCTGGGTGAAATCAGTAATAATCGAATGATACATCTGAGTAAATATTCCCAGGTCATATACAGCCGTAAAATACACTTTGTGCTTGAAAATAGTAGTCATTGCAACGAAAAGAGCAACACCGGCAGCACACGCACCCATCACCGGTATCAGAACTGTGTTCGGAACTTTTTTCAGTTCACCGAAATCCTCTGCCTTCAGAAATGCGGCAAGCAGTATCAGCGACACTGCAATTATTCCGAATGCAAACGCCAGATAGAAATAATCAGAGTTGTTTCTCCAGAGAGCACATATACCGAACATCATAACTCCTGTTACAAGTATGTACCCGTCCAGATTGATTTTTCTTAACTTCGGTAAAAAATGTCTCAGCAGAGATACTGCAGCAAAAACAAGCACAATAAAAAATGCCATTTTTCCGAAGCTGACTGAATCGGAATAATCTGTCCAGTCTCTGGACTCAACCCTGTCTCCCCATTCAACCCTGAACTTTTCCGTTCTCGGTTCCCTGCGGTAATTTCCGATAAATACACCTGAGCTGAAAATAAGGAAAAGGCCGATAAATCTGGCCATAATATTGTTTTCGGCAATAAATCCGGCCACCAGCGTTTCAAGGTCATCTATCCTCTGTCTGAATGACTTCGGCTTTACAGCAGCTGCACCGACAGTATCACCCGGCTTGTCCTCCTGCGGTTCTTCCGGGACATCATATCCGGAATCTTCCTGCATATCCGCAGTCTGTAAATCAGATTCAGGACTCGTCCCGGATGTAATATTTTCAGAAGTTTCAGTACATGCAGCTGATTCCTGTTCATCAGTCTGTTCGTTTGAAACCTTCAGTTTATCTGACATAACCAACCTCCGTAACAAACAGCAAAAGCCAGATAACTTTCACTGCAATTAATTGTATTTGCATTGCATCATGCAAGCATGTACAATAATCATACCATATTTCACAGGTTATTTCAACTCATTAATCTCCCGGAGTCTCATTTGTGCATCATGCTTTATAGATGCCATTTTCATATATACAATTTATATAAATCGATAGTTTTTTATCAAAATTCTATTGACAATAAACGCATTTCATGTTATACTAACATCATTGAAGGAAATGAAACGTTTGATTAGCGGCAAAGCTGCTGAAAGGCAGTGACGCAAAACTAGAGGGGCTAAACTGAACAACATTTCACCATTCATTCTTTACAAGGTTCAGCAATTGTCAGCCAGTTGCCTGCTTTCGTATATGCTGTCCGTTCCGGATGTACAGCCGGTACCATACAGACAGCAGACGGTTTCAATACCGAAGCCGAAACCGTCCGGAAAAGCATTGAGCTCAGCTTTTTTTACGAAAGTTTACGGTTTATTTCTACCCGGACTTATGTCGGGAATGTTCTTTCCTTTATATAACCCACGATGACGGAGGTCATCACTTCAGATTTTCCCTACATTGTATCTTAAATCTGAATTTCGAATTTTCCAACCTTAATGAAAACAACTGCAAAACAAAAACATTTTTCAAATTTCTAAAAATTCTTAAAAACCTAAAAATTCAAAACTGTAATTCAAAAACAAACACAAATTTCAAAAAATTCAAAATTCTTAAATCATTCAAAATTCTAATTTTCAAAAAATTCTAAAAATTCAAAATCCTAAAAATTCTTAAAACATTCAAAAAACTTCATTTAATTCTAATTTTTCCTAATTATTCAAAGAAATCGCTGATCAGATACCAGCCCGTATAACTGGAATCCGGTCAGCGGTTTCTTTTGTTCAGTTCAATCTGTGCTCTGCGGAATTCCGTCAGTCTGTCCTGCTGAACATAACCGCATTTTTCATTGACTTTTAGGGTTTTCTGTGATAGAATTATAGATGATTTCTCACGTAAATAAAGGGGCTGAATACATTTGATTTCACCACTCAGACTAAAACCCGCCTTTAAGGAATATTTATGGGGAGGAACCAGACTTCGTGATGATTTCGGAAAAGAATGCGACTTTGAAAAAATCGCCGAAAGCTGGGAACTTTCATGTCATGAAGACGGTCTTTCATACATTGAAAACTCTGAAAAAACTTTAAATGACTATATTTCTGAATCGGGAAAGTCTGTACTGGGCTCAAACTGTGAACGGTTCGATTCATTTCCCGTACTCATCAAGCTTATTGATGCAGCTGACAAGCTGTCTGTTCAGGTTCACCCCGATGACAGCTACGCAATGCTCAATGACGGCGGCTACGGAAAAACTGAGATGTGGTACATAATTGACTGTGAGGAAGACGCAACCCTGCTTTACGGTTTCAGGGAAGAAATAACAAAAGACGAGTTTTACAAAAGTATCAGGGATAATACTCTCCTTGATTATGTGAAAAGCGTTAAGGTAAAAAAGGGTGACGTTTTTTTTATTAAGTCAGGTACTCTGCACGCTATAGGCAAGGGAATTCTTCTTGCAGAAATACAGCAGAATTCAAACACAACCTATCGCATTTATGACTATGGCAGAACCGACAGAGACGGCAAAACCAGAGAACTTCATATTGACAAGGCATGTGATGTCACAGCGCTTTCACCTGCCGAACCATATCAGATTAGCCCTGCAGAACAGCATAAAGGCTACAGTTCACAGCTTCTTTCTTCATGCAGCTGTTTTACGGCACATCTTCTTGACATCAGAGATGAGGCTGAGCTTAATACGGACACTACATCCTTCGAGCATCTTCTTGTTACCGAAGGAAATGCAGTGCTTGCAGGAAGCAACTGTTCAATGGCTCTTAAAAAGGGTGACAGCATTTTTATACCAGCTGGTTATGGCAGATATTCCATCAGAGGAAACTGCTTTATTATAAAAACAAGAATTGACTAAACGGAGGTTTTTCAAATGAAATACTATGTAGGTATTGACCTTGGCGGTACAAATATCGCTGCAGGTGTAGTTAACGAAAACTACGAAATAATTTCAAAGGCATCAACAAAAACAAACTGTCCGCGTCCTGCTTCAGAAATCGCTGAAGATATGGCAAAGACAGCTATTGAAGCTGTTAAAAAGGCTGATCTTACAATGGATCAGATTGAATGGATTGGTATAGGCACACCGGGTATTGCAGACAACGCAAACGGTGTTATTGTATATTCAAACAACCTTGGCTTTGACAATGTTCCTATGGCCGAATACATACACAAGTATATAGACAAGCCGGTATATATCGAAAACGATGCAAATGCAGCAGCATACGGTGAATTCGTAGCAGGTGCTGCAAAGGGTGCTGTAAACGCTGTATGTGTTACACTCGGTACAGGCGTAGGCGGCGGCATAATTATCGACGGCAAAATCTATTCAGGTTCAAACATGGCCGGCGCAGAACTTGGCCACACAATTATCGAAGTAAACGGACCTCAGTGTACATGCGGACGCAAGGGCTGCTTCGAGGTATATTCTTCCGCAACAGGACTTATCAGAATGTCCAGAGAAGCCATGGATGCTGACAAAAACAGCGTTATGTGGAAGCTTGCTGAAGAAAAGAACGGCAAGGTTACTGCAAGAACATCATTCGATGCTATGCGCGCAGGCGACAAGAGTGCCAGCGAAGTAGTTGACAAGTATATCAAATATCTTGCTGCCGGCATCACAAACATCATTAATATTTTCCAGCCTGATGTTCTCTGCATCGGCGGCGGTGTATGCAACGAAGGCGATACTCTCCTTCTCCCTGTAAAGGAACTTGTAAACAAGGAAGTATACACAAGAACACTCGCAAAGAATACAGATATCGTTATCGCCAAGCTTGGAAACGATGCCGGTATCATTGGTGCCGCATTCCTCGGAAATGCAGTAAGCAAATAATTTCAGAGTTCTGCTTAAATCAAGGCCCGCTGAAGTCAGACGCACTTCAGCGGGCTTTTTTTTATTTTAAGGTTACAATGAATAAATAACGGCTTACGAAGTATGATTTCCGCATGCTGATGTTATCAGATGTCCAGGACAAAAAAATATAGTGAATGCGGTTTTATTTTCCGCATTCACTATACATAGTCATAAAAGGTGCTTTCAAAGCTCTGCTTTTATTACTTGCCTCTTCTGCCGTTCTTGATTTCAGTCGGATTGAAACCTCTTGAAATAAGATCCTTTTTGAACTTGGCATCAATCTTGGCAAGCTGCTTTGCTTCTCTTGCTGAAACCGGACGCTTAGGAGCGTTAGCTGAAGAAGCTGAAGGAGCGCTTGTATGAAGTACCTTGCTTGATGAAGGAACATAAGCTACGAAATCAGGTGTGATTTCTTCCTTTTCAGGCATCTGGTTATTATTTTCTGACTGAACTTCCTGTCCAAGCTGACGAAGTGCATCTTCAATTGAATCAGCTGTTGCGCCAGGGCCGCCAAATACAGGTGTCTGAACCGGTGCCTGCTTCGGAGGAGGGTTAAACGGCTGAGCTGCTGCAACTGGCTGCTGAACAGGCGCGCCAAAGCCCTGAGGCATCTGGAATCCCTGAGTATTAGACTGTACAGGAGCAGCATATGGATTCTGATATGCATTTGCAGCTGGCTGCTGATACATATTAGGCTGACCAAAGCTGTTCTGCTGAGTTCCGTATGTATTAGGCTGTACCGGTGCTGCTCCGAAGCCACCCATTGCTGGTGCTGCAGGCTGTACCGGTGATACTGTGTCAAATCCGCCCATTGCCGGTGCTGCAGGCTGTACCGGTGATACTGATTCAAATCCGCCCATTGTCGGTGCTGACTGTGAAGGAGTTTCAAAGCTGTCCATCATTAATGAGGAAGTCATACTTGTACTGTTGTATGACGCCGCTTCTCCGAATCCGTTTAATATGTCATCATCAATAAAAGCAGGTGTATTGTTCATAAAGCTGTTTGTGCTTTCAGGTGCCGGAGCAGATGACGATGCAAAATCGTCAACGAGTGATGAAACAGAATTGCCGTATCCTGATGAAACATATGTATTGCCGCCCGGCTGGTAAACCGGAACATTAGGTACAACAAAATCATCCTTTGGTTCTTCTGTAATATTAAGTGAACCAAATTCTGTAACTACAGAGTTTACTGATGATGCGCCGGCATATTCAGCGCCGATAACAGGAATACTGTCGTTAAAGAATGAGGAAGCATCAGCTCTTGCTGCAGTCGGAGCCGGCTGTACAGGTGCTGTATTTTCTGCAAGATTTGAACCGATATTGAACTGTGAAAGAATATCATCAGTAGCACTTACTATGTTTTCTGCAGTAACAGATGATGAAGGGGCTGCCGGTTCTGCTTCCTGAGCAGGAGCAGGCTTAACCATGAACTGTGAAAGGAAATCATCATCTGATGAAGCCATAGGTGAAACACTGTTGTCCGCAGGTGTGCTGATTGATGCTGCACCGGTATATTCCTGGAACTGAGGAGTTGGTGTTTCATCAGCAGGAGCCTGTACACCGGCGTTTTCAAACTGAGCACCTGCTGTATTCTGCTGAACAGTGATATCAGGTGCAGGCTGAGAAAATGAATTAAATGTATTCTGCTGAGGCTGTGCGTATGCATACGGGTCAAACGGTGCCTGTGGCACACTTACTACAGGAGTCTGCTGTGACTGTGCGTATGGATCAAACGGCGCCTGAGGAATGCTAACTGTCTGAGCAGGCTGTGCATATGCGTACGGATCAAACGGTGCCTGCGGTGCACTTACTATCGGAGTCTGCTGTGACTGTGCATATGGATTAAACTGTCCCTGAGGAGCACTTACTGACTGAGCCGGCTGCGCATACGGGTCAAACGGTGACTGCGGCGCAGTTATCTGTGGAGCAGAATTGCTGTATGAATTGTACTGACTCTGTGAATTGTATGAGTTATATGCAGGAGTATTCTGCGGTACCTGCTCTGAAGGAATTGAATCTCTGAGCATCTGCAGTGAGCTTGAAACAGCAGCATCATTTCTGCTTGCCCTTCTTGCTGATTCTTCAGATTCTCTGTTCATGAGATATTCTTCGTATGTTGCTTCCTTTACGGAGCCCATCTTCTTTGCACGCTGGAAACGCTTCTTTTCTTCTTTTGCAATACGAAGTTCTTCTTTATTACTTTCACGAATCATCTTCGTTGCAAATACTTCCTTGCACCGGTCACATGTAAGATCGGTGATATCTTTGAGTTCACCTTCTCTGGTAAACCATGTTCCACCCTGCATCTTCATGCGACAGCCTGTGTATCTGTCATTATCGGTGCCGTGCATTGCGTTGTCTTTTGTATTGCGGATTAAAGATATCGGCATTTATTAGACCTCCTATTGTAATACCAAAAAATAAACTATATTTATTATAAATCAAATTCGCAATAATTTCAACTCTTTTTAAGAAAAATGCTATTTTCGGACGCTATTTTATTAGTTTTGTACAAAACAGTATTTTTAAACTTTACACCTCAAAAAAATTAAACAATAAAATTCTTCCGGCACACTACAAATGATGTGTATTTCACAAATACCTGTTAAGATATACTGCAATATCCTGAATACAGTTTATTATTAATCTGACATCTGACTGTTTTACATTACAAAGTTATACATCAGGTATTTCGTTTACTGCAGATGCCAATAATGACGCAGCGTATTCCTTGACAGTTCTGTCTTTTCGGGGTATAATAATAGTTCAGGCTGTTAGCCTGTAACTGATTTTAAGGATGTGCTCATATATATGGCTGATTTATTAATTTCATCTTTTCATCAGGCTTTTGTTCAAAGAGCGCTGATAGTCGGACTGCTGGTCACACTTTCAGCTTCACTGCTCGGAACCAGTCTGGTTCTCAAACGGTTTTCAATGATTGGCGATGGTTTGTCTCATGTCGGGTTCGGTGCTGTTTCAATTGCTGCCGCACTTAACATAGCACCTCTGAAGTTTTCAATTCCTGTCATAGTCGTTACAGCCTTTCTGCTTTTAAAGCTTAATAAAAACAACAAAATAAACGGTGACGCCGCGATTGCTCTCATATCAAGCAGTTCACTTGCTATCGGTGTTTTTATAAACTCTGTATCCACAAACATCAAGTCCGATCTTAACGGATATATGTTCGGAAGTATATTTGCAATTAAAAACGAAGATCTTGTTATCAGCATTATACTCTCTGTCATTGTTATTGCACTGTTTATTCTCTTCTATAACAAAGTATTCCTGATTACATTTGATGAATCATTTGCCAAAGCTACAGGAATAAATTCCGATTTTTACAATATGCTTATTGCTTTTCTGACTGCAATAACAGTTGTTATCGGCATGAGACTTATGGGCGCTCTGCTGATGTCTTCTCTTCTTATATTCCCTGCGCTCACTTCAATGCATATATGTAAAAGCTTTAAATCCGTAGTAGTAACATCTGCAGTCCTTTCATCCGTATGCTTTATTAGCGGTTTATGTTTATCAGTTATCTTTGACACTCCTGCAGGTTCTACTGTTGTTATCATCAATCTTATAATGTTTATTGCTTCATACTTTCTTGGTAAGCTTAAAATTACATCAGCTTGATTTATAATAAGCAAACAACGCAGCAAAGTATCGTAAATACGATACTTTGCTGCGCTGAATTATATTTTGGGGATTTATTATAAACAGTCCGTATAGCGGATTTTAAAAGTAGTATATATTGAACGCATAAATAATTCCGCATTCAATATTTAAAATTATTTTTTATTTCCCTGCACGTCCGATTTGCACATTAATATAAATAAAATGACCTGATACAGATACAAAAAAGCTGCCGGTTACCCGACAGCTGATTTTTGTTATAAAGATTGTCAGATTCTTTATTATTCCTTAACGCCGCCTTCTGCTACACCGTCAACGATAAGACGTGAAAGGAAGCAGTAGATAACGATAATCGGAAGAATTGAGAGAACGATAGCTGTGTATCTTACACCAAGGTCAGAAAGCTTATCGTTAGAAAGAATTGACTGTACCATCATAGGCATTGTATACTGCTTGAAGTTTCTTGAAATAAGAATCATAGATGGTGTATAGAAGTTGTTCCAGTTAGCGATGAAAGCGAAGATTGCCTGAACACCGATAGCTGGCTTCATCATTGGAAGTGAGATAGTAATAAATGTACTGAACTCACCTGAACCGTCGATACGTGCAGCTTCAACGATATCTGCAGGGAATGCAGATTTCATGTACTGACGCATGTAGAATACAACGGCCGGAGCTGCGATAGCTGGAAGAATAAGCGGCCAGTATGTATCTGTAAGGTGAAGGTCACCCATGAACTTAACGAAACCAACTGATGTAACCTGTACAGGTACCATCATTACTGCGAGTATAAATGTGTATGCAGGACCTGACATTCTGAAATCGTAAATTACGAGACCGTATGCAGTCATGCATGAGAAGAATACTGTAAGGAAAGTAGCACAGATTGTGATAAGGAATGAGTTCTTGTAACCAATAAGTGCGCTGTATGAAATCTTACCGATATCATTAAGATGAACAGTTTCCTGAATATTCTTGATAAAGTAGTTGCTTGGAATAAGTGTAAGGCCATCATTTGTGATAACCTGTGAAGCACGGGTAGCGTTTACAAAAAGTATCCAGATAGGAAGGATACAGATAATTGTAAGAATAACAAGAACAACCATTACTCCAACGGATTTTGCCATGGTTCTTGCTGCATAGCTGTCTTTTACATTATTCATGATCAAAATCCTCCGAATGCTGATTTGTTCTGAAGCTTAGCCTGTCTCTTTGCTTCCTTGATAAGAGCCTTCTTCTTCTTAGCTTCAGGATCTGCATTCATAGCGAAACAGAATGAACCAAGAATAGAAGTGATGAAGAAGAGAATTACTGAAGTTGCTGCTGAGTAACCATAGTTCTGAGGAATTACATGGAAGTGGTTATAGATGAATACAGCAATTGTTTCTGTAGCTCTGTTCCATGACTGTCCCTGCTTGTAGAGGTATGGGAGATCCCACATCTGAAGACCACCGATCATAGATGTAATCATTGTGTAGATTACCATTGGACGGAGGAGCGGAAGTGTAATCTTTGTAAATACCTGTCTTGAGTTTGCGCCGTCGATATCCGCAGCTTCAAAAAGTGAAGGGCTGATACCCATAATAGCTGCCATAAGCATGATCATTGTATTACCAAACCACATCCAGGTCTGAGCAAACATGATAACGCCTCTTGATTGCCACTTACCTTTAATAAAGTCGATAGGTTCCTTAAGACCCATATCCATAAGCCAGCTGTTAATAGGACCATACTCTGTTTTTGAGAATAACATCAAAAATAACGCAGCTACTGATGCCGCTGTTACTATATTTGGTAAATACATTACAATCTTGAAGAAAGTTTTTCCTTTAATCTTAAGATTGAGATCAGTAAACCAAACTGCTAAGAGTAAAGATAAAGCTAACTGAGGAATAAAGTTACCGAACCATAATATAAGTGTGTTTCCGAGAACTCTTATGAGGTTATCATGCTGAGCCTGAAGCGGTAATGAATCGCCGCCGGCAATAAGTGTAATAAAGTTCTGAAGTCCTACGAAATCTTCTGTTGTTTTACCATTTCCGTATACGGAAAGTCTGAACGTATTAAGGAGCGGTACTAACTGAAAAATAAAATAAACTATAAAAAATGGCAGAATAAAATAATATCCGTACTTAGCGTAGCTAATTGAGCGGATTCTGTTTTGTGCACTTGATTTCATTCTCAAAAAGCCCTCCCAGGATAAATAATATGTAAAAAATAAAAATCATATAATTAACACAACACACACATCTGCAGAGAGTACTCCCCCTGCAGAATGTGTGGTTTTGTTAATCTGAGTTAAAATTAATTCTTAACTAATTATTAGTCCCAGTTGATGCCGTCAACAACCTGTGAAGCAACGCCTGTCTTGAAAGCGTCCATAGCTTCATCAACTGATGAGTATGTGCCATCGCAGTATGCCTGAACAGCATTTGAGAATTCGGTCTTGATGATTGCATCGTATGGAGTGATTTTGCCCTTCATATCGATACCGTCAGCAACCTTGTTGAGTACTTCAAACTGGTTCTGGCCGCCGAGAACAGGAGCACCCTTGTATTCGCCCTTGTTGATGATAGCTTCCATAACCTTCTTGTTTGACATGTATTCGCCCTGCTTTTCAGCGTAAGCTGTAGCGCCTTCTTCGTTGATTGTGAAGAAGTCGATGAACTGCTTAGCGAGTTCCTTGTTGTTGATTCTAGCTGCTGGTGCAAGCCATGTACCGCCCCAGTAGAATTCCTTAGGACCTACGCAAACGTTCCACTTACCGAATGTTGCGCCGCCTTCGCCGCCTGCAGCACCTGTAAGGATTGTATCACCGAAGCCCCATGTTGAAACGAAGAAACCGAGAACGTCATCTGACTGACCGAGTGGCTTCCATTCGTCTGACCACTGTGAAACCTTTGTTACGTAACCGTTGTTCCAGAGATCTGAAGCGAAGTTAGCGTAATCTGTGCAGTAAGCGTCAACTACGAGCTTGTTGTCCTTGTCGATCCAAGCTGAATCTCTTGAACCTGAGTAAACCTGCCATACACCGCCGAGTGTAGCTGAGATAGCCGGGCCGTTAGCTTCCTTAAGAGCCTTAGCTGTATCCATGAACTTTGTCCAGTCGCCAACTTTTTCCTGCATTTCATCAGGTGTCTTAACGCCGAGGAACTTTTCAGCGAGGTCTGTTCTGTAGCAGTAACCACCTGCTGCAGCCTGCCATGAAATACCCTTGAGAGCGCCTGTTGTTGTTGACTTACCTGTTTCTACAACGTAGCCGTAGATATCGTTGAAGTCTGAATCGCTGTAACCGATGTCTGAAAGTGGAAGTGTCTGAGCATCATCATTGATGAAGTTAAGGCACCAGTCAGCTTCGAGGAACATGATGTCAGCGTCGTTGTCTGGGTCTGAAAGGTACTGTGTGTACACTTCTGAAGCTCCGCCGCCAGCTACGTCAAAGTTCTTGATGTTGATCTTTGAAGCATCTGTGCCTGTCTTTTCGCAGAAAAGATCTACCATTGGCTGGCTGTCGTTTGCGTTCCAGCAAAGGATTGTGAGCTGGCCGTCTTCGTCGCCTGCTGAAGCAGCTGTATCATCTGACGCTGCTGTGTCATCCTTAGCAGCGTCATCTGTTGCTGCTGTGTCGTCTGTTGCTGGCTTAGAAGATGTATCTTCCTTTGTTTCGCCACAACCGTAGAGTGCTGTTGCTGAGAGAGCAAGAGCTGCGAGTAATGCTAATGTCTTCTTAAAATTCTTCATTTCTAATTTTCCTCCTTAATGATTGTATTATATTTATTGATTAAATATAATAGGCATGAATAATTTATTTGGTCAGTCTTGCGACTGTTTGACCCTTAATAAGCTGTGTTTCAATCAGTGTATGTTTTCTGATTTCCGATATCTCCTCACCTCTGATACGGCTGAAGAGCAGTTCGGCTGATTTCCTTCCGATATCATCTGTATTCTGTGATACTGTTGTAAGCTTCGGTTCTGATATAAAACTGAACTGAATACCATCGTATCCTACAAAAGATATATCCTCAGGAACTCTTTTTCCTGACCGTCCCGCTGCCTTCATTCCTCCGTATACCGCTATGTCGTCCGGCATTATAATGCACGTCGGCGGTTCATAGAGGCTGAGCATCTCAGTGACCATCTTCTCAGCAAGTTCGTAGTCATTGTATCTCCCCTGCTTTATATAGTCAATCACCAGCGGAATATCAAGCTGCTTCATTGTTTCAAGAAACGTATCAAGTCTGACTGTTGTAATCAGTGATGTGTCTCCGTAAATATAACCTATCTTCCTGTGACCCATCTCGTAAACATACTCTACTATATCGCGCATTCCCTGTCTGTTGTCTGAACTGACTGAATAGTCACGTTTCGAGTAAAAATCAACTGCTACGGCGGGCAGATCGCTCCGGAGAACTTCGTTAATCTCACTGTCATAAAAGTCTGAACATACTATCAGTACTCCGTCAACATTTCTGTGACGGCAGTGTTCGTAGTAAGAAAACTTTTTTCCTGATGCATTGCCTGAACCTATAAAGATAATATCATATCCTTCTTTTTCAGCACTTTCCTTGAAGCTTTCAATTACTGCTGAAAAATATGTGTGCTTCAGACCGTTTCCGAGTCTGTTGCTGTAGATAATACCAATAGTGTTTGTTTTGTTTGTTTTAAGTGCCTTTGCACTGGAGTTCGGAAAATAACCCAGCTCATCAGCAACAGCCCTTACTTTCATCTTGGTCATTACGCTGATATCACTGCAGTCATTAAGTGCCTTGCTCACTGTCGCGCTGGACACTCCACACTTTCTGGCTATATCCTTGATTGAAACCATTGTAAAAACTCCGTTAACCCTTTAACGTCTGTCTTTAATAATAATATACTTCAGAACCATTTAAAAGTCAATGAATACTACAGAATTGTTATCTTTATTAAACAACTTGCACAAGTCATAAAAGATTTCTTAGTGCACTCTGCATTGTTTATTTCTTCAAAAGCTACAAAACTTACAAAACGGTTAAAATTTATTTTACTGAATAATACGTCTTTAATAACTCACCAGAAATAAAAATAAGTTGTAAATACGGTTTGTTTATTGTATAATATAAATCACAGTATTTTATTAATTTTATTCCGGAGGTACCCTATGGCATATTTTCCATTCTCAGAACGTAAAGGTATGCTTTGTTTTACATGCACACATGTTCTTGAAGACAAAAAACCTATAACCTTTGTAACACATCACTTTGATGATAACAACTGGCAGTTTCTCTGCAGTTCTGAACACAGCGACGCTGATGCGGTTATTATAAGCATCGGCGAACTGCTTGAAATTGACCCGAGCATAGAAAAACTATGCGATCTTCCTGTAGGTGGATTCGCTAACAGAAAGAACATCAACGCCAAATGGATGACAGGTCATCTTCCTGATGAGCAATCCTATCCTGTCAGATAAGGACAACAGTATTATTATATCTTATTTATATAAAATAGTCAAGATGTTTTTGTAATTTTATATGCAAATAGAAAAAACGCTCAGCAGAATATCTCTGCTGAGCGTTTTCTTAAGGAAGCACTGATTAAGTCTG
>DCGK01000001.1 GCA_002315235.1 Ruminococcus sp. UBA1780 | reverse complement strand
TTCGGAGACCTTTCCGAAAACAGCGAATACGACGAAGCAAAGAACGAACAGGGTATTCTCGAAGCTACAATCGCAGAAATGCAGATTACACTTGAAAATGCCGAAATCGTCGAAGACGACAGCATTTCAACAGATCAGGTTGGTGTTGGTTCAACAATCGAAATCAAGCGTTCTGACAGAGATAAAATAGAAAAATTCAAGATCGTAGGTACATCAGAAGCAAATCCTGCTGAAGGAAAGATTTCAGATGATTCACCTATAGGCAAGGCTGCTCTCAAGAAGAAAGTCGGAGATGTATTTACAGTAGAAGCACCTGCAGGTGAACTTAATTTCGAAGTTATTTCTATTTCAAAGTAAGAAAGGCCAGGGTTTATTAATGAGCGAAAACCAGACAAATGATCAGGTTCAGGAAGAAGTTAAGGAACAGGACATTAACATATTAAAAAAGGACAGACTTGATAAGCTTGCTGCACTCCGTGAAGGCGGATTTGATCCTTATCAGATTACAAAGTTTGATGTAACAGGAAAGGCTGCAGCTCTCAAGGCTGAGTACGAAGCCAGGGAAGCAGAGCTTAAGGCTGCTGCAGGCGATGACGAAGAAAAGTTCAATGCATCTCTCGAAGCGCTTCATGAGAACAAGGTTCGAATTGCCGGAAGAATCATGAGCTGGCGTGACATGGGTAAGGCAAACTTCATTGACCTTCGTGATGACACTGACAGAATTCAGGTATATATCCGTTCAAACGATATTGGCGCAGACGAATTCAAGGAATTCAAGAAGAAGTGGGATATCGGTGATATAGCAGGTATTGAAGGTTTTGTTTTCAGAACACGCAAGGGCGAAATTTCAGTTCATGCTACAAAGGTTCAGCTTCTTTCAAAATCACTTCTTCCGCTTCCGGAAAAATGGCACGGACTTAAGGATCAGGAAACAAGATACCGTCAGAGATATGTTGACCTTATCTGCAATCCTGAAGTAAAGGATACTTTTGTAAAGAGAAGCCTTATCCTCAGAGAAATCAGACAGTATCTCGATAATCTCGGATATCTTGAAGTTGATACACCAGTGCTTCACACACTTGAAATCGGTGCGGCTGCAAGACCGTTTGTTACACATCACAATGCACTTGACCTTGATATGTATCTCCGTATTGAAACAGAGCTCTATCTCAAGAGACTCATCGTCGGCGGATTTAACAAGGTTTACGAAGTAGGACGTATTTTCAGAAATGAAGGTATGGATACTTCACACAACCCTGAGTTTACAACAATCGAAATGTATCAGGCATTTACTGACTATATCGGCATGATGGATCTTATTGAAGACCTCTACAAGACACTCACAAAGAAAATCTGCGGTAAGGATGTTATTACTTATCAGGGCGTAGAAATCAACATGTGTGCTCCTTGGGAGAGACTCACAATGATTGAAGCTGTTAAGAAGTATGCCGGCGTTGATTACAATGACTGGGCTACTGACGAAGATGCAAGAGCATGCGCAAAGAGCAAGGGCGTTGAAGTGGAAGAAGGCGCAAAGGCTACAAAGGGTCACGTTCTTATTGCATTCTTTGAAGAATTTGTTGAAGACAAGCTCATTCAGCCGACAATCATTTATGATTATCCGGTTGAAAATTCACCTCTCGCAAAGAGAAAGCCTTCAGATCCGGCATTTACAGAAAGATTTGAATACTTCATATATGCAAGAGAAATGGGTAATGCATTCTCTGAACTTAACGATCCTATCGATCAGAAGGAACGTTTTGTAAAGCAGGTTGAAGCTAAGCGTGCACAGGGAGCAAATGCAGAAGTTGACGAAGACTTCGTAACAGCTCTTGAATACGGTATGCCTCCTACAGGTGGTCTCGGCTTTGGTCTTGACCGTCTCGTAATGCTTCTTACAGACAGTGCTTCAATCAGAGACGTACTTCTCTTCCCTACAATGAAGCCGATTGACTGATAAGTGACGTAAATACGTGGCTTTATGAGTGGAAAATACGATTTTTACCACCAGTTTGCGAAATCTGTTTCAGGCAGAACCTTTGAAGTTTTTCAGAGGTTCTGTTTTTTTAGTTATTGTAAACGCATTAAATAAATGCGTTTACAATTAGCCGATTTGCACGGAGATGACGTAGTCATCNNGTCATCGGATGTGCAAGGCAATAAAAATAAATTAAATATAGTGAATGCAGAATTATTTTCTGCGTTCACTATATTTTAGCGACGATACTTGTTTAATTGATAAAAAAATGTTATAATTAAAATACAGCTTAACAAAAATGCTTCTGCTGACAGCTGTTCAGTACGAAGATAACCTGACAGCAGAAGAACGGGAAAAGAACAGTAAACACTTTTTTGATGAGTTTACTTAAATTATAACGGGGAAGTGAGATTTATGCCTGATATTACATATTCGGTTATAGGGGTACTTGCACTGATAATTCATCAGATTATTAACAGGGACAATCTTAGACGTAAAAAAAAACGGTGATGCATCCGAAAGCCTCAGAAGTTACCGCAGATTTCTTCTTGCGATTATGTTTTACTATATAACTGATTCGCTCTGGGGAATTTTTGACGGACTTAACCTGACAAAAGCACTTATGGCAGATACGTATTTTTATTATGCAGCAATGGCTTCTGCAGTTTATTTCTGGAGCAGTTATGTTGTATCGTATCTGAAGGATACAGGACTTCCGGGCAGAATTATAAAGACTTCCGGACTGGTTTTTGTAGCCTTTGAAATTACTGCACTTTTTGTTAATATCGTAAAACCGGTTTTTTTCTGGTTTGACAATGAAGGAAACTATCATGCCGGAAGTATACGCTATGTTGCGCTTTATATACAGATTGCGATGTTTATGCTTTCTTCAATACAGGTGTTTGCAGTGTCACTCCGTTCAGAAGGAACACAGAAACGCAGAAATCAGGCTATCGCTCTGTTTGGTGTTACAATGATGGCTGCGATAGCAGCGCAGATAGGTTATCCGCTTCTTCCTATATATTCAATAGGATATATGATTGGTGAGTGCTTTCTTCATGTTCACGTAGAAGAAGACGAAAAGGAAGAGAGTTTCTGTAATCTGAGCAGAAATATGACGATTGTGTCATCAATGGCAGGTATTTATTTCTGCAGCTATTACGTTGATCTGAAAGCAGGGACATTTGCTGAGGTTGAAAACCGCATTTATGAAAATAATTCGTTTATAGGCAGAAACGGAAATGCAGCTGAAACTCTCGAAAAGATGTGTGAGCATCTGGTTATGCCACAGTATGCAAAGGAAATGAGAGAGTTTGTAAACCTTGATACAATCAATGAACGTCTTACCGAAAAAAAATACTATATATCCATTCAGTTTGAAAGTGTTCATCTCGGATGGGCTGAGGGATACTTTATTGTTGCTGACAGAGATGAGAACGGAAAGCTTCTTCACGTTATCTGGGCAATCCGTACCATAAATGATGAAAAGGAAAAGGAAGAAAAGCTTCTCTGCAATTCATATATTGACGAGCTGACCGGACTCTACAACCGAAAAATGTATGCTGAGGATATAGCTGAAAACCACTCTCTTACTGACGGAGAGGACTTTGTGTATGTGTCGATGGATGTAAACGGACTTAAGACTGTAAATGACGGACTTGGTCATGCTGCAGGGGATGAGCTTATCCGCGGAGCTGCTGAATGTATGAAAAAGTGCATGGGTTCGTTCGGACGCGTGTATCGTACAGGCGGTGATGAATTCATCGCACTTCTTAAAGTTGAGTCCGGAAAACTGGAGTCACTGAAAAAGGATTTTTCAGATACGACGGCTGAGTTTAAGGGAAAATACATTTCCGGTGTATCAGTTTCATGCGGATATGTGGCAAGACGTGACAATACGGAACTGACATTTGATGAAATCGAAAAACTGGCAGACAAAAACATGTATACTGCAAAAAGAATACACTATACATCCAACGGAATTGACAGACGTGCCCAGCAGCAGAATGCATACAAGGCACTCTGTACTGCCTACACCAAAATTCTTAAAATTAATCTTAATGAGAACAAGTATACCATTATTTCAATGAACACAGATGAACAGAGCCAGGACAAGGTATTTTCCGAAGGAATTTTCGAATGGCTTGAGATGTTTGCAAAATCAGGTCAGGTTCATCCGGATGACATGGAGCATTATCTTTCTAACACAGACAGAAAGTTCCTCTGCAGCTATTTTACCACAGGAAAGGAACATCTTAATGTTTCATACAGACGTAAAATCGGTGACGGCTTCAGTCCGGCCGAAATGAAAATGATTCCGGCTGATGATTTCACGCCGGATAGTCAGAACCTGTTCCTGTACGTTGAAAATCTTTACGGGAACAGTTAAGGAAACACTGAAATCAGTTAAGAAAACAGTGAACGTCATACATACAGTGGCGGTCACTGTTTTTTTATGTGCGGTACTGTGGTGAATTTCACAAAATAATCATTGTTTATAAGGGAAAATTATGATATAATAATTATGTTTGATGCAACATCATGCATGCAGGACGCATGTTATGAATCAGGTCAATATGACAGTCAGTGACAGAAGGATTTTGCAGCTGACAGTACGGAACAGAACAAAAAAGGTGAACAGAATGAAAGAAACCGGTTTATTAAAGAACCTCATTACTCTCAACGGCACTGCTGAAAGCAGGGAAAAACGCCGTGAAGCTGAAAATAAAGAAAGAGAAGCTGCGTCAGCGGAAAAAGAAAGACAGCGGGATGAATATGCCAGACAGCTTCAGCGTGAAAAGATAGAACTTATGAAAATAAAGCAGGGTCAGGTTACAGACGATGACTCCGGCTCTGCAGAGAAAAGCGAGTACACACTGAGACAGAAAATCGGAGCCTTTTTTTACTGCAATAAAGGCATGATAATAATAACCTCTTTTTTTGTACTTCTTGGTTCTTTTCTTATCTACGACCTTGCAACAAAGCCGAAACCTGATTTTACGGCTATGATAATGGTGAACAATCCTCAGATGGATATGTGCTGCACAGGACTTGAGGAGATTTTCGACCAGTATATTGAAGACACAAACGGCAACGGTAAAATTCTCTCGGCTGCATATTATATGCCTCTTTCGGCTGATATCGATCCATACACCCAGCAGGCAAGCTCGACCAAGCTGTTTGCACTGATGCAGGACGGCGACACAGTAATGGTAATGGCTGATGCCGAGGCAAACGAATATCTCTTTCCTGAGGATACGCTTGAAAATCTTGAAGAGCTTTATCCCGGAAATGAACATGTAAAGGGCTACGGCTTTTATCCTGCCGGCACTTCGCTGGCTTCCGAAATAGGACTTGATGAGGATTTTTCAGAGGATGTCTACATAGGTCTAAGAAGTGTTCAGACCGGTGCACGTTACAGAGACAAAATGCAGGCAAATTATAACAGTGCAAAAGAGCTTCTTGACAGAATAGTTGAACGATATTCTTAAGAAAACACTGTGATCATGAAAGGAAAACTAAAATATTATGAGTAAATTATGTCAGTACTGCGGTGCAGAAATGGACGATGAGGCTTATGAGTGCCCTGAATGTCTTCAGAAAATTCCCGGAGCAGATGCCATAAAAAAACGCAGAGAAGCCGAAAAAAAGGAAAAGAAGAAAAAGATTATAAAAAATATATCAGTCGGAGTTCTGGCTGTTGCTTTTATTACCGGACTTACAGTTCTTGTTTCCGTACTTAACAGCAGCAGTTCAAAAAAATATATGAAGCCGGTAAACAATTTAATTAAAGGCTGTACAGCAAATGACTATGACCGATATATAAGTGCATATCCGGAGATGTACCAGCAGATGTTCAGTGAACAGTTTGCTTATCTTATTATGGACGGAATAATGCCGAGTACACCGGAAAAGGTCCATACAGCAGATCTTCTCTATCATGATGAATATTATCGTTCGCTTGCCCGGAAGTATGGTACGGATTTTGATATAACATACAATGTATACAGCGAAAAGCAGCTTACTCCAGGGGAACTGCAGAGCTTTTTCGAAGAATATTACTCTTTTGACCCTGAAAATCTTGCTGATGATGTATTCAGTGACGGCTATGAGCTGGCTATTGCTTTTAACGTTAAAGGCAATCTCGGTTCAAAGACAATCACATCAAAGCAGCTTCGTCTGATTAATATCAACGGTGAATGGCGTCTTATGGACTATATAGATTTCCACGGTGAGGAAGAGGAAGAAACTACATTACAGAATATGAGATAAAAAATCAGGCGGACGGGAAACCGGCCGGACAAAAATAAAAGACAGCGCATCAGAGATATATTTCTCTGATGCGCTGTCTGCTTTGTATAACAGACTCTTTTCTGAAAGTGCTGTTTTTATTCTCTGCCTTCAAGGCGTATAACATTGTCGAAAAGTGCATAGAACTTAGGCGGAATGATTTTGTTGATATGACACTTGCCGAAGAACCATTTGTCATAGATGCAGTCCGAGAGAATCTGTTCAAAGAAGGCATCTGTTTCAAGATGGTGATAAATATCAAGATCGAGGCATTTTTTTAATGACTGCGGAGGCTCGTGCGTAATAATATAGTCAATTATACCCTCATGAGCCTTGAGATTTTTCATGCCCTCATCCACGTCTTCGCGTGTAGGCTGTTCCTGTTCGTACCAGCTGTTGGTTTCACGGCGTATTTCGATATCCTGACTCAGACCACCACCGAAAGTAAAGAATTTTTTTCCTTCGATTGTATAGACCTGACCTCTCTTGAGCTGAACAAGGTTTCCTGTAATTGCACGAGCAGTGCCGCCGTTCCATTCGACATCAGGATACTGCTCAAGGAGGTTGTAGTTTTCATGACATCCGTCAATAAAAGCAACTGTATATCTGAGATCGCCGATTTTTTTCAGTATATTGTTTTCGGCACGGCTTCCGTCCCATATGAAACCAAAGTCGCCGCAGACAATAAGAGTGTCGCCTTTTCTGATCTTACGGGTAATTGAATCCCGAAACCTCGTAAAATCGCCATGGGTATCACCTGTAATATATATCATTGAATCACCTTTTACAAAAAATAGTAAAGAGAAATAACATCTCAGTTCTATTTTAACATAAAAACATTCTGACGTAAATAATTAAATTGATTTTTGTGAAAAATTTTATGAAAAACCTCTTTTATTGCGCACTGAAATTTGTTATAATATATCTATATGAAAAAATTCAAGCTTTTGAGGAGATGCAGAATGAAAAAATTTATCAGTATTCTTGCAGTAATGGCAGTGCTGTTCACATTCGCTGTGCCGCTTTCACCTGTTTCGGTGCAGGCTCTGTCATTCAGACCGACTTTTCAGCTGAAAAGTGAATCCGGAATCCTGTATCACATGGACACACAGACGGTAGTATTTGAAAAAAATGCCGACAAGCAGTGCAGTCCGGCACAGACGGTTCAGATTATGACAGCTGCGATAGCGATTGAAAAGGCACAGAGTATGGAGGCAATTATTGAAATTCCTCCTAATGTATACAACGAATTTGAAAAGTACCGCAGCAGGTATCCTGCTGAACAGTTCCCGTACAATGAAGTTACAACATCATATCTTGAAGAAGGCGAACAGTTCAGGGTTCAGGATCTCATAAGTGCGATGCTTCTTGAATCATCATGTGAAGCGGCGTATGCACTGGCTTATGTAATAGGCGAGGGAAGTATCCAGAATTTCGTTAATATGATGAACGAAAAGGCTGAATCTCTCGGAGCTGCAAGTACTCATTTTACAAATCCTCACGGGCTTTATGACGAGAGTCAGTATACAACAGCAAGAGACATGCTTAAAATCACTGAGTATGCACTCGGACTTCCGGGATTTGCAGAACTCTCTGCGGCTGAACAGGTTAAGACAGGCGCAACAAACATTAATCCGGAAGGATATGAGTTCAATAACGTAAACCTGATGATGAACTCCACGAGCGAATATTACTATAAAGGTACAAAGGGAATTAAAACGGGTAATTCCAATCAGTCTTTAAGATGTCTTGTAACAAGAGCGTCAAGAGACGGGCAGAATTATCTTGCTGTTCTGTTCGGCGCTCCGTTCGACAAGGATGAATATGATGATGATATCTACACTCATCTTAACGATGCTGCTGAACTTTTTGAATGGGCATTTACAAACCTTGAACACAAGGTTGTACTTGAGGAAAACCAGGAAATCGGTTCCCCTAAGATTAAGTATGCCAAAGGAAAGGACTATATTAACCTGAAGCCGGCAAACGACGTAAAATGCATGTGGCTTGCAACAGTTGACACATCAAACATTATAACAGATATAGACTATCTTTATGACGAAGTATGTGCCCCTGTTGAAGCAGGTGAGAAGCTCGGCACGCTCAGACTGAGATATCTTGACAACGAGATAGGCACAGTTGATCTGGTAGCCTACGGCGATGCGGAGTTCTCGTACTCAAAGTACATTTCAGATGTGTTTGTGACATACTGGAAATCACCTGCGTTTAAAACGGCTATGAGAATAGCTACAGCACTTTCCCTCCTTTATGTTGCGTTTGTATTTTATCTTTTTAACCTTCGTGTAAAGAGACGCAGAGAAAGCAAAAATTCTTCAAGAAATTAAGGAAACACTGATTAAATCAC
>DCGK01000027.1:511-17481 GCA_002315235.1 Ruminococcus sp. UBA1780 | reverse complement strand
AATAGACCCCGCCGCCTATAGAGGCGGGGGATATCCTCTGTGTTGTTATACGGACTCCGGCGTTCAGTTTCCGTGCTGTTAAGAAAACACTGATTAAATCACGTCTGACAACCTGACGTAATCAGTGTTTCCCCGAAAAAGTTCTATACATCTATAATACAGCAAAAGTACATATATGTCAACATTACAATGCAGTTTACACAATATTTTCACAATGTTTTTCGTGTTTTTTCGTTATTATGTGAGTTTCTGAAATGATTTTCTGATACAAATTTTTTCGTGCAGCAGCTTACGCTGACTATAAGGAACCACTGGTTAAATCACGTCTGACAACCTGACTTAACCAGTGGTTACACAAATCAAATATCACCGAGAACCCGGGGATTACATCTTACATAATGGAACAGATACTGCTGCGCCGCACCTTCAAATCCCCTTGTACACTCCGGCATACCGTCAGGATAGAACCGGCTCAGAACGCGCTTTATCCACACATCAACGGGATATGCCTCCATACGGTGCATTCCAAAGAGAAGAACACAGTCTGCTACCTTCGGACCTACGCCCTTTATCTTCATAAGCTCTTTTACGGCTTCTTCATACGGCATTGACGCTGCAGCTGCCAGACTGATCCGGCCTGAAGCAGTTTTTTCCGATGCATCGGCAATGTACTTTGCCCTGAATCCCGCTCTCAGAAATCCGAGTGATTCGACAGTCTCGCCTGCAAGAACCTCTGCAGACGGAAATCCTCCGTATCTCTCACAGAGTCTGCCGATTATCCCCCTGATACGCGGGATATTGTTATTCTGTGAAATTATAAACGAACACAGAGTCTCCCAGGGATCCTGGCGAAGTATTCTTATACCGGAAGCAAATCTGCACGCCTCCGCCAGTGTTTCATCCTCTGAAAACCGCTTTTTCAGCTCACCGTAATCCGTATCAAAATCAAAATAGTCTTTCCACACACTGAGAAATTCCTCTTCACTCACATTGTGGAAAAGAAATTCCCCGCCGTCAGTTTCAGATATTTTAAGATAATGATTAAGGAAAAATCCTTCAAAGGAACCGTCCTCAGCTGCGTTCCACCTGAATGCCTGACCGCAGTCCAGTGTCTGTGCAATATCGAAATCATTCTGTTTAACAATTATTCCGTTACCGGTTATTCTGTAGTCCATAGCTGTTTCCCTAACATATTCAACAAATCAGTTTCCACTCATGAAACAGTGTTTTTTCCACTGTTTCCACAGAGTTTTCGACATAAAAATCCATGTTTTCCACACTGCCATCTGGTTTTCCACATTTTCAACAGAGTTTTCCACAGCATTTTAACCTATTTAACAAGGCCGTATCTGCATCATCTTCCTGAAATAACTCTCTCAAAGTTTCCGGCCGCTGAAGCAATGATTTTATTTCCGCGGGTAAAGACCTTAAAATTATCGAGCTTCTGGTCTATTGTGCCCTTTTTGCCGTTGTATTCAATATCAACTGCCGCTCTCAGCCTGTCACAGATAATCTCTGTATTCTCAGCAGGCTCTTTGCACAGCTCTTCAAGCTCCTCGATATCAGCCTGAATTCTTTCATTTTTCTGATTGAAGGCGTTAAGCTGTTCAAGCAGTCTGGCAGCAACTGATTTCTGAACTGAGTTGAGACTGTTTCGCATACGGTGAAAATTCATCAGTTGTTCATTGAGTTTTTTTATCTCAGCCTCGTTCTCCCTGATAAGTCTGTTGTTTTCTGCTATCTGCTTTTTGTAGCGTGAATAGGAACCGACAGAAAGTACTGTATGGGAAGCAGTGCCGTATGAGCCACCGATATACTGCGTTTTTATTCCGTGCTCTCCGTAAATCTTTCCGCCTATAATCCTGCCTCTGCCGCCTGATGCAGACACAACGCCGCCTGCAGTGACAATACAGTTCAGAATCTGGTCTGAAATGATATCCGCACCGGCCTCCGCATTGCAGTTTTCAAGGAATCTGCATTCTATGCTTCCGCCGGCCCTGAGTGTTCCTGTCATGGCACCGGTCATGCCCTGTTCAATCCGGATATCTCCTCCGGCTGTTATTTCGGCAGCTCCGGCATTTCCGAAAATTCTGATACTGCCTTCGCACTTAATACAGGCTCCTTCCTTTATACTGCCGAATACAGCAAGGTCACCCTCATACTCAGCTGCTTCCGGTGATGCTTCAATGTCACCTGATATTCTGGTGAGTCTGCTTACGCGGAATTCACCTCCGCTGAAATACAGTTCGCCGTCAGCAGCTGCTGTTATTGTCAGTCCGTCATCCGAAATAACTGTGTTCTTTCCCGCGAGTCCTTCGGGCATAACGCCGTCAGTTCCTCCGGCCGGCTCTCCTGTTACTTTAATTCCGTCCACAGCCGGAACCGGAGGTATAATCTCCGCAATTAAATCTCCTGCACGGACGCTTTTTATTATTCCGAGTCTGCTCCTGTCATCAGAAACGGTTTCTCCGCCGTCAGCACTGTCCCGGGCAAAGGGTTCCTTAGGTCCTCCGTTTATTCCGTTTACCGGATAACGTCCCGTGGCCGCAGGAAGCACCTTAAAATAGAGTTCTTCACGAATGACTCGTTCAGGAAACTCCTCATCCACTCCGTATACTATTCCGTCTGACTCAAGCTTGTCTGTTATGTCAGCAGGAGTAAGCTTTTCTGCTCCGTACACCGGCGGAATTACAAATATCCATGCATTAATCCCGTCACGGGACTGCCCGGTGAGTATTACTGCCTCTGCCGGTTCAGAAGCCGGACCTCTGCCGGACTGGTTTCCTGAAACACTTTTCAGCATCAGCGCGGAACACTTGTTTATGCTTTCGGCAAAAACGAGAAGATCACGCTGATAATCATCAAAAATATCAAATCCCTCCGGACTTCCGTTAAGCCGGATATAATTCTCACGAAGCTCATCGTGAGCCTTCCTTATGCTGTCGTACATAAACTCAAACAGGTCAGATTTCCTGCCTCTGGTATATTCAGGATACCTGCGTCTGAGCTGATAGACAGGTGAATCATCCGCAATTCTGAACTGCGGATCAGGTGCCTCATGCTCAGGAGTCACAGTTTCTTTATTTTCAGTTGCCTCAGCTGAGGTTTTCTGACTCTCGCCGGCACTCTTTCTGCTTTTGAATTTTCCGAACAAACTCATTCGTTCACCACCCTTCTCTTGTTAAATTATAGCATATTTACGCCAAAAACTCAACATATATCTAATCATATCTGAAGAAACACTAAAAAACTTCCGGAAGGCATTGTTTTTTATTCTGACAAATGATATAATTAATGATGTATGCAAACGCAGTTACAGTGAACACAGAAAAGATTTCACTGTAAAAAAAATACAAACAGTAAATTCAAACAGGATGATTACATTATGAATGATAAAATTACAAATCAGGACGGTGATCAGAACGAAAATCTCATTCTGGGCAAAAACCCGGTAATGGAGGCTCTGAAAGCTGACCAGCCTATCGACACAGTTTATATTTCAGGCGCCGGTACAATATTCAGCAAAATTGCTTCAATGGCAAAAAACAACGGAGTTGTAGTCAAAAATGTAAACGACCAGAAGCTCCGTCAGATGTGCGGTTCTGCAGCACATCAGGGTGTTATTGCTGTATGTGCATGTGCCGAATACTCAACAGTTGAGGACATTCTCGAAAATGCAGCCGAAAAAGGACATGATCCTTTTATCATAATCTGTGACGAGATAGAAGACCCTCATAATCTCGGAGCAATAATCAGAACTGCCGAAGCTGCAGGCGCTGACGGAATCATTATTCCGAAAAGAAGAAGCGCATCACTTAACGGAACAGTTCACAAAACCTCAGCTGGTGCTGCCAGCTGGATACCTGTTGCAAGGGTACCTAATCTCGCATCTGTAATTGACGAGCTTAAGGAAAAAAATATCTGGATTTACGGAACTGACGCCGAGGGAACAGACTACACAGCAGCAGACCTCAAAGGCGGCATCGCATTTGTTATCGGCTCAGAAGGTTTCGGTATGGGCAAGCTTATAAAGGACAAATGCGACTTCCTTCTCAGCCTTCCGATGCACGGACATGTAAACTCTCTTAACGCTTCTGTTGCAGCGGGAATTTTTATGTACGAAGCAGTAAGACAAAGAAACAAATAAGGAGTTAAAATGGACTCGAAAAATTCTTTTTCAATTGATGAGCTTATGCGGCTTTCCGAAGAAGACTCATCAGAATCAGATATCAGCCCGGATGAGGAAACTGTTCCTGAAACGGAAACCGAAGCAGAATTCGAATTTCAGTCACATTCCTCCTCTGAAAGTGAAGATACTGACGCTGATGCTTCCGGCGAAGATCCGGCTGGCGAACAGTCTGAGGATGAAGACCTGACTCCGGACGAAGACGAAAGCCTGAACGAAGGCAGTCTGAACGAAGCCGATGAACCGTCGGATGATGACGATACGGAAACTGATGACGAGGATGACGCACCGGATGCACCGATAATTGCGGATGAACCCGTAATCAGAGAAGCAAGAACCATACACTTCACACGAATCAGCAGCTCTCCGGAAAGCGATAACGAAGGAAATGACACAAGGACCACATTTTCCGCCCCTGTCTCAGACGACACTCCTTCATCTGGTTTTTCCGGCAGAAACGAATCTGATGACGATGAAGTCTTTCAGAATAAAAGGCAGAGCTTCTCGTACAGAAGCACAGCCAGAACAAACCGCAGAACAAGCCGTGTTATCCGTAACCCGGAGGACAACATAAGATATGTAAACGGTGAAAACAGCACTGCGAAGCCGAAAACAAGACCTGCACCCGAAGCAGTACAGGCACCGAAGGAAAAAATAAGAGTTCCTGAACCACAGGAAACAGCAGATGATTTTACAGACTATGAAACAGACGGCGAACAGATTTCATTAGCTGAGAGAATACGTCAGATTCCGGAATTTTTCACCCGTCTGAAAAATGAACTTTTCGGTATCAGAAGCATTTCCGAAAGACATCAGGGTATAGAACTCAAATCCGTCCCTGAAATGGAGCATTTTTCTGTCGAATCCGCTTCTGAACAGTCCGGAGACGAGGAAACTGAAGAGGCTTCAGGCGGTTTCAGAAAGCTCTTCAGAAAATCAGAAAAAAATGCCGGAAGCACTCTGGATGACTACAATGATCCTTCAGATGCAGCCACTGTACTCGAAGACCTCAGAAGTCTGAAAACAGGTCTTACCGTAAAATTCTTCATACAGCTTGCCGCAACGCTCCTGAGCGTTTATCTTTCCGCATCAGCACTCTATCATCTGCCGATGCCTGCAGTTATCAGCAATACACTGGCTCCTCACAGATACAGCTTTGCGATGTTTATCATATCTGCAGCGGTTCTTTTCTCCTCCTTCCCTATGGTTGCCGGAGGAATAAAAAACCTGTTCAGAAAGAAAGCCGACTGTGACAGTCTGGCAGCCGTGGCAATTACACTGTGTACCATTGCAGCCGCCATATCAACCGAAAGTCCGGAAATGATTGAGTCAGGAGCTGTGAGCATATTCACTCCTGCCGCTGTAACAGCTTTTCTTGCCAACACTCTCGGCAAAAGACTTATAGCTGACAGAGCAATAGCAAACTTTGAGGTACTCATAAGATCTCATTCAAAATACGGTCTTGTATATGTGGACAACGAAACGAGAGCCGAACAGCTCACCAGGGGTGCCGTAAACGACTATCCGATTCTTGCTGCGTCCAGAAAAACAGGATTCTCCGGAAACTTCCTCAAGTATTCATACTCTGCTGACGCAGCGGACAATCTCTGCAGCAGACTTGTTCCGGCATCAATTTTCCTGTCAGTGGTTCTCACCCTTGTTTCAGTGATAGTATGCAGCAGAACATTAAACACACTGAACATAACATTTATAACCTCAATGCTTTCAATGTTCATATCACTGTGTACCTGCTTCGGTATCCCGCTGATTGTAAACTATCCGCTTTTACTTGCTTCGGATGAAGCCGGGGAAAACGAAAGCCTCATTCTTGGATATCAGAGCATTGATGATTTTTATGACACAAACTCACTTATCGTTGATGCTTCACAGCTTTTCCCTGAAAGTTCACTTTCGCTCCACTCCATAAAAATGTACTCGGATGCAAAGATTGACGACGTGCTTGTTTCAGCAGCAAGCCTTGTTATAAAATCAGGCAGTATTTTCACCGGCATGTTCAGGGACATTATCGACGGCAATGAAGATCTTCTGGAAAATGCAGAAAACTTCTTCTATGAGGATTCGCTCGGTCACTGCGGATGGATCAGAAACAAGCGTGTTCTCTTCGGCTCGCGCCAGCTTATGATAAACCACAATATCGAAGGTGTTCCGCCTGAATCAAAAGACGAGGAAATCACCGCATCAGGTCTTATTCCTCTGTACCTTTCCGTTTCAGGTAACCTTGCGGCAGTATTTTCAGTAAAAATAACCGCTGATTCTGAAGCAGCAGACAGTGTTTACGAACTCACGGACAACGGCATATCACTCATAATAAGAAACCGTGACAGCGCTGTTACCGAAGCCCTTGTTTCATCACTGTTTGATATTCCGGAGGATATGGTAAAAATAATTCCTGACGAACTTACAGGATTCTGCGACAAAATCACAGCTCCTGTTCAGAGCTCAAGCTCGTCTGTTATCTGCAGCGAAAAGCTTTCATCCGTGGCTGCTGCCATTTCAAATATCAGGCACATCCACCACAGCTCAATGACAGGCCTTGTGCTTCAGGGAACGTCAGTAGTTCTGGCGGTTATATTTGCGGTAATATTCATGTTTATCGGAATCATCGGCCAGATTTCACCGCTGATTGTAATCCTGTATCATACAGTATGGGTTTTCCTTACCTTATTTATTATGAAAGTTAAACCAAGATAAAAATCAATATGTATTTTATAGTGAACGCAGAAAGCAATTCTGCATTCACTATAATTTTTACGGAGAATAATAATGAAAAAATTAATATGCACTGTTCTTTCGCTTTCTCTTATCATGTGCGCTTTCACCGGATGTGACAGCAGCTCATCAGGCGAAACCGAAGGAATTATTCCGGACAGCAAAATTACAGCTAACGACACATCTGAATTCGTATACACGAAAATCGACGGAGGAATCAGCATAACAGGATACAAGGGTTCTTCAAAGGAAGTCAATATTCCTCCGGAAATTGACGGAAAGCCTGTTACTGTTATCGGCGCATACGCATTTGACGGCTATGAGGAGCCTGATGAAAACAGTCAGGACAACCTGCCGTACAAGGTAAACAACATTAATTCAATTACTTCAGTCCATATTCCTTCAAGTGTGAAAACAATTGAAAAAGGAGCGTTTACAAACTGCTTCTCACTCACAACGGTTACATTTGCAGGCGGAACAGAAACATTATGCGAAGGTGCATTCGCCTGCTGTGATGCTCTTCTGAGCGTTGCCCTCCCTTCATCGGTAAAGACTATCGAAGGATATGCATTTTTTGAATGCTATAAGCTCGGGGCAGTTACATTCGGAAAAAACACTGAATCAATCGGAGAATATGCTTTCTATGACTGCAACAATCTCACTTCAGTTACTATCCCTGATTCGGTAACAAAGCTTGGTATGGGAGCATTTGCAGGCTGTGACCTGCTTAAGGACCTGAAAATTTCAAAATCACTGACCGAAATACCTGAAAGCTGTTTTTCAGGCAGCGGGGTAAGCAGTCTTACCATTCCTGAAGGCATTGAAAAAATTAACGGATTTGCATTCTGCAGATGTCTTCAGCTCACTGAAATCAAGCTTCCCGGTTCTCTTGACTCCGTTGGTGACAAAGCCTTTTTCATGTGCGAAGATCTCCCGGAAATCAAAGTTCCTGAAAGCGTTTCCTGCATCGGGGAAAAAGCCTTCGGATACACTGCTGACACATCAGAGTTCGCTGAAAACAATGAACCTGAAGAATACCTTATGAAAGAATTCAGACTCATCTCCTCATCTGATGCAGTTAAAAATTACGCATCAGAAAACAATATAGCATGCGACAGCAAATAAGCATATAAATTATAGTGAACGTCAAAATATTCTGTCGTTTACCATAGTATAAAAAGCCGGACAGATTTCTGTTCCGGCTCTTTTTTTCGCCGAAAGGATTTGATTTTATATAATTTTGGGCATTGTTCACATTTTTATCACCGGTTTCTGATATCCTGTTGATTTCATGATGAATATAGTATATAATTATAGTGAACGTCAGAATAAATTTGACAACCGAATCTGATAACTCCGTTCAGGGAAGGAGAAACGATGATGTATTCATCAAAGGATCTTTGCTATAACGATACAAGCTGCGACTGCTTTTTTATAACCGATATACGCGGCGACAGTACTACATGTGAATATGACTCCAGATTTTCAAACCTTATTGGATGTGATTCTCTCACTGACCCCTCAGTCCGCGATCTGACAAATATTATTTACAGTGAAGATCTCGCAAGGTTCCGGAAAGTCAGAAACTCCGTTTCATCCGTCAGTCCTTTCGAGAGTCTTAATCTTCGTCTTGTCAGGAAGGACCGTACACTGATATTCGTAAGATGCAATCTTATATATACAACCACTGAGGACAACTATGAACGTATAATATACGCATTTTCAGTACTCGGTGACTCAGAGCTGTTCAGGCAGCAGGATGAACTGATCAGGGAAATGCAGCCTCTTATTTTCAAATTCAGAAGCGGTGAACAGTTCCCTTACTTCTACAACGACAGCTTCCTCAGAGTAATCGGATACACACGTGAGGAAGCAGAAAAACTCAGTCCGGTGTACACTGATTTTATGAACTCCTGCGATGTGGATCATTTTGTCCATGCAATACGATGCGCTGAGAAGTCCGGAACCATATGCGGATGCACCGTCAGAGTAAACGGAATAAACAACACAACCAGCTGGATCAGCTGCTCATTCAAAAAGATGGCAGGTCCGAGCGGCGAGGAATACTTCATAGGCTTCGGCAATGACATAACCGAGCACAAGAAAACAGAGTATGACCTCATGAAAAACCGCATGCTGCTGAAAAATATTACTGAAAATCTTTCGTGTGCGACGCTTGTACTCAACAGTGCTGAAACAAATGCTGAGCTTATAAGAGCCAACAAGGGATTTATGACACTGTTCGGATACAGTGAGGAAGATACGGAAAAATACAGAAAAAATATATCTGAGCTCATTATCCACCCGAATGACCACAGTGACTTTATACACGGAATTATGCGTACCGGCTACGGTCAGAACAACATATGCCGTGCCATTACAGGCGACGGCAGAACTATATGGGTAAGCTTTGCATCATTCGGTTCATTTGAAGATGATAAGCCGTGCTACGTCTGCACATTTCACGATGTAACTGTTATTCAGGAAATGAAGAACGAGCTCGATGCTGTCAGGGGCGCGCTTGCTTCAGAAGCTGCAAAATGTGATGATGTTTACTGTGTAATAGATTTTAACGAAAGAACACTGACCATACCGGATATTTTCTCACAGAAATACAATCTTCCGGAAATCATAGAAAATATGCCCGAAGGTCTTTTCAGATACGGTACAGTTCAGGATTCATTCCGTGAAGCAGTAACTTCACTTTATTTTGACATAAAAAACGGAAGTCATCACGGAAGCTGCAACCTCAAACTCGACCGTCCGGAGACAGGTCCGCTCTGGGTTAAGGCAGATGTTACTGCGGTTGACGGACGAGACTGCTGCTCCTCGAAGGCAATAGTAATCTTATCGGATGTATCCAGAGAGGTGAGATCTGACAACGAAGTTGAAGCATTCAGTGCGCCGGCTTCCGAGGGAGAAATCTTTTCATGCATACTGAACCTCAGCAAGAGCAGAATACTTAACTTCAGAAGCATCTCAGGTCTGAACGTACCTCTGTCAAAAGATAGCTTCTGTGATCCGGTGCTTATCAGCAGCCTTGTTTCCAGAACTCATCCGGAAGACCGAAGCTCCGTTATGCACAGTATTGACCTGAAAACTCTCTGGAAAAATTATTTTGACGGATGCAGGAACAGTGAACTCATCTTCAGAATCAGAGACAGAAGCGGCCGGTATATGGCAGTCAAAGCTCTCATCAGCTATTATAACGACGAAATGACAGAGGATGTTATTCTCTCATTCACTGTTATTGAAAATGAAGAAAATCCGGAATGCCGTTCCATAACGGAATCGGATTATTCAGGAGCCGTAAGACCTCAGTTCCTGGTATCAAAGGATGTGTTCAGAGCTCTGGTAAATGATTATCTCGAATCACACAGCAGCACTGAAAAATTTCATGCGCTGTACGTCCTCGATATTAACGGATTCATGGAACTCAGCAAAAAGCTCGGTTCAAAAACAGGACAGAAAATACTGAATGCCGTTTCGGAATCAGTTCTTTCCCTTAAGCTTTCCGGCACAGCCGGCAAAATGTACGGAGATGAATTTCTTGTATTTGTAAGGGACATACCTTCCTATGACGAAATCAATCTCACTGCAAAGCACATAAGCACACTTTGTCAGAACATCAGTGTACCGGAATTAAAAGACGGGACTATAACCGGATGTGCCGGTGTTTCGTACTTCCCTGTTCACGGAAATGATTTTGACACTCTCTACAGAAAGGCTGAGAGCGCGCTTCGGAGCGCAAAGCGCTTTGACCGTTCATCGTATGCTATATATACAGACGAATTTACTGCTGACAGGCGTCAGCTGAAAGTAAGCGACTTCAAGGAAAAGGCTTCTGAGATTGTAAAAACCCAGGGAATAACATTCCACCTTTACAACGCTGATATAAGACATTTCAGAAATATAAATCACATAAAAGGCTATGAAAAGGGTGATGCCATCCTGCTTGAAATATGCAGCATGCTTCAGGAATTTCTGAAACCGGGAGAATATTTTACAAGACTGTTTGCAGACAATTTCCTGCTTCTTACACTTGTTCACGACACTGATGCAGTTTTAAGAAGAATGGATGAAATAAACTACAGACTCCAGAAGCTCAACATAGCCGAAGCCGGTGAAATAATGTTTTCAGCCGGATACGTTGTTATTGATGATTCAAACAGAAATGCTGAGTTTGAACAGCTTCTCGACTGCGCAATTATCGCTCATGAAAAGGCAAAGGAAGAAAAGAGGACTGCATTTATCCAGTTCAGACCGGGAATGGGCGACGAGGAATTCCACGAATACGAAATCCTCAGTGAAATTTCTGACGCAGTGAAAAACGGCCAGATCTGCACTTTTGTCCAGCCTCAGTACGACATCCTCAACCGTGAATATGTCAGCATGGAGGCACTGGTAAGATGGAAGCATCCTGTAAGAGGGCTGCTCACTCCTGA
The DNA here is from genome assembly GCA_002315235.1 of Ruminococcus sp. UBA1780. Lineage (GTDB taxonomy): Bacteria > Bacillota > Clostridia > Oscillospirales > Ruminococcaceae > HUN007. The sequence goes on along the minus strand of DCGK01000027.1, from coordinate 6,120 downwards.
CAGCTTCATAGGCGTGTGCGAAGCAAACGGTTTTATAAGCAGCATCGACTTCTGTGTACTCGAACAGATGTGTGCCTTTATCAGACAGCGACTTGACATGAAGCTGCGTGTTCTTCCTGTTGCAGTAAATCAGTCACAGATTACAATACATGAAAAAGGTTATGTGAAGCGACTTACCGCACTGGTTGAAAAATACAACGTTCCGCCTGAATACATAGAGCTTGAGGTTACGGAAAGCGCATACGTAAAAAATCTGAATGAAACAATAAGCGTTCTCTCCCAGCTCAGGCAGTACGGCTTCCGGATCTCAATGGACGATTTCGGCTCCGGATATTCAACACTGAACTTCCTTAAGGATATTCCGGTGGACGCTCTCAAAATAGACAAGGCGTTTCTGACAAGAACCCTTATGGAGAAAAAGCCTGCCGAGATTATAAAATCAATCACAAGCATGGCTCACAACATTAATATAAAGGTCGTATGCGAAGGCGTTGAACACGAGCAGCAGGTCCAGTTCCTTGAAAATATAGGATGCGAGCTTGCTCAGGGTTATCTTTTCGGAAAGCCGATGCCGTACAGTGAGGTGTCCGAATTTATAGACAACTCAGGCTCTGTGGTTTCCTTATAAAAATAAAATCAGCATCAGTAAAGTTCTGATGCTGATTTTTTATGAAAATTCCTGACTGCTGTAATCAGGCTGCACTGTTCGGAATAACAAACATTACACCTGAAGGATTAATCATGATGCCGTCAGCATTTGATGCTGCGTCCTTAAGTGTTTCGTAGTCAAATATAACTGCATTCCATTCATCCTTGGAGTACAGCTTCGTGAATTCCTTCCAGTCTGTAAATGCAGGAACAAGTCCCCTGCCCTGATTAAGCGGATTTACAAGTGCAATCTGTGATGTTGTTTCAGTTGTAATCTTCATGGATTCACCGTCTTCAAGGTGATGTTCAAGCTTTACAGGAACAAGTAAATGTGACTTTGAAATAAGTTCCTTTATAACCTTGTCACCTGCAGGAAGAGCAGGATGCTTGCCGTCACTTGCATACGAAAGCTCCATGGAAGCAAGGATATTAAGCATAAGTTCAGGATGCGAAGTGCTGAGCTCTCCGCTGATACCGCATGCTTTCATGATATCATCAAGATAAATCTGAACACTCTGCTGACCGTTGTCAAGAATCACTGTGCCTGCGCCGATTCGTGCAAGCTCAAGAACCTCTTCGGCAATCTGTTCACCTTCAAGCCTTTTCATTGTGAGAGGAATTCCCTGCTGTATGTAATGGTGATGAGCCTCTCTTGAGAATTCCTTTTCAGAGAAAATCCATGCATTTCCCTTGATATCTATGTAAGGATATCCTGTCATAACATGATATGCAATGTAGATTTTTTCTGAACGCATAAGTCTGAGAATAACTGACTTGAAAACATTCTGCTTTCTTTCGTTCATTTTCTCATCGTTCTCATTTTCTGAAAGTCTCTTAAGTACTTCAGCATAAAGTGAGATTATTTCCTGGACACTGAACTCAAGAATGCTGTCATCTATCTCAGAATCAATGTATCTGTCTGTAATTTTTTCGTGCTGTGTTTCTGCCATGTTAAACAACTCCTGTCTGAATATTGTATTAATGAAACAGTGCTTAAATCAGTGCTTCATTAAAGAAAAAGCTGCATGGAAACCATGCAGCTTCTAAAAAACCGTGTGTATTAACTTTTATCAGATATCAAATTCGCCGCGGTCTTCGTTGTTTACAACATAGAATGCCTTGCTCTGATTTGTGTTGATATAAACCTTGATATCAGAAATAGTGCCCTTGTTTGAAGCTAACCAGTGCTTCTTGGCGTTTTCTGTAATCTCAGAAACTGAAAGCTGCTTGCCTTCGAATTCAACAAAGCTTGTTTCCTTTGCTGTCTTCTTAGGAGCCTTTGCAGGAGCTGCTTCCTTCTTTGCAGGAGCCTTAGCTGCTGTCTTTGTCTTAGCAGTTTCCTTAACTTCCTTAACAGTTTCCTTTACTTCCTTAGCAGTATCCTTAACAGCTTCCTTAACGTTTGCAATTACATTTGCAGCTGTTTCCTTAGGAGCTTCTGCTGTATTCTTAATCTTGTTAATTTCCTTTGACTTATTAATCTTTGCCATTTCCAATGTACCCCTTTTCTAAACAATAAATCGTGTAAATCATTTAAATCAATCAATGATTTATTATGATTATAGCACTTATATCACTATTTGTCAAATCGTTTTTTGCAAAAAAATCAAAACATCAGTATTTTTCTAAAAAAGCAAGCAATTTGCACGAAAGTCGAAAGTGCCAATGATAAATTATCTTACTATTAGTCAGAAAAATCTTCGGATAAAAATAAAAAGCTGTAAACAGAGTTTACAGCTTTTTAACGCGGAAAGAGGGATTTGAACCCTCGCGCCGGTTTCCCGACCTACTCCCTTAGCAGGGGAGCCCCTTCACCACTTGGGTATTTCCGCATGTTGAATCTGAAAAAGTATTCACGCCAAATATAAAAAATGGCGCAGAGGGTGGGATTCGAACCCACGTGACCGTTAAGTCAAACGGTTTTCAAGACCGCCTCGTTATGACCGCTTCGATACCTCTGCGTATTTGACTTAATTATTATATCATGCAGAAATGTAAAAGTCAATACTTTTTCTGAAAATTTTTAAATATTTTTTCAATATTTTTTCAGTGTTCTTTCAGTTCGTATTGCAAACGCACTAAAAACACTGTCACCCTCCTGTACAGGAAGGTGACAGTATACGGTTCAGCAGACAGCATCAGACAGCTGAGCTGCATTTATCTGATTGATTTCAGTTCATCGAAAAGTGCTGCTGCTGAATCTTTATCAAGCATAATTTCACCGCTGTACAGACTGACATATCCGGATTCAGGGCCGGTTTTGCTTCCGTGGACTGATATCCTGCATTCATACCAGTTTTTGTATTCTTCGCCGGTACGGAACATACTGTAAGTGAAGAACCCCGGCATACGGTTCTGGATATTTGCATACTTTGAAAATACTGCCGCAGCTTTGTCCGCATTTTCTGCTGATATTATCCTGTTTATATCAACAGAATCCTCATATCCGGAATTGCTGCGATAATCATATTCCCTGTAGTCTCTCCAGTATCTGCTGCAGTAATATTCAACAGTTACTTCATATTTTTCAGTGTTTAAAACCGATGTATCAGGTGAAATCATGTTGCGTCCGAATCCGCCTGTTATACATGCAGTGTACGAAAACAGAACAAACAGTGCATAGTAAAGTGCAAATATCCCGCTCCATACTGCAGTCTTTCTGATGGTAATGTCTTTTCTCGAAACAATCATCCTCAGTATAAGTGAACCGACAAATGCTATAAACAGGCCAACCCATGAATGATCTGAAACTGTAAGCTGAAATACCGCAGCAAGAGTCAGTATCATAAGCAATTCAAAAAATCCTCTGTAAACGACAGGATATCCTACTGTAGAGGCGTCACGTTTTGTGTACGCAAACATCGCAGCCGCAATCATAGCCAGGGAAATAAGGCAGTTCACAAGCACCCAGAGAACGCTTATGCCTTCATCCATATCGAACAGAACCGCTCCGAACCCGAAAACATTAAACGCACTGAAATCGTTTCTGTTCAGATAAACGTCAGAAAACATATCCCTGATGTATTCCCTGGTTTCAAACGGAAGAACTGATATTACAATCATCATGATAACAGGAAGATATGATGATTCTGCTCTGGAGCCCACACATGAAGCACACAGCGATACCGCTGCGACAACAAACAGAGCCATACTGAGTCCCCAGAGGAAAACCTTCATATTGGCTCCGAACATTTCCGGAACCGAAGCCGGTTCTATAATTGTTCTCCGGCCGTCATACGAATATTGTTCCACTGTTCTGAAGCTGTTCATAAACACAGACAGAACATTGCCGACACCATGACAGAAAATATACGGGAAAAGCCAGCAGTAGCATATCGTCATAAGCTTCGACAGAAATCTCTCTGATGCAGACAGCGGCATAGCCATCTGTACATCGGCAACAGGAACATTGTGCATATCCCTGAACACGCTGCTGCACAGACCGGTAAGAGGAACAAGAGCCGCGAAGAAAAAGAAAACCGAAAAGCCATACAGGTCTGGCGACCCTCCGCTGTACATTCCCGTATTAATATATGAAAGGCCCGCTATACCGAGAAATATCATAGAGATGATATGTGTTTTACGATGCACTATAAGCTCTGAAAGAGCACTTCTGTTTATTTTTTCAAATGAACTCATCACTGTCCCTCCCCCGTACTGTTATCATATACAAATATCTCCTCAAGGTTAAGCGGTATCTCCTCGCAGAGAACTGCGCTGATTCCGGCAAGCCTGTCCCTGAGGTCATCAGAATCCCTGACAATGATGCGAACCACCCTGCCCTCTGCAGTATATTTTTCCGGATAAATTCCTGCCGCGGATATCTCCTCTTCGCTTATCGTCCTTTCGGTATTTACAAGCTGATACTTGACATAGTTTGTTCTTACGTTTTCAAGCTCATCGGCAAACACAAGCTTTCCTTTCGTAAGACGCATTACCTTGTCACAGAGATCGCCTATTTCTGCAACGTTGTGCGATGAAATAATAAGGGTTGAATTTCTCTTTTTTATTTCCTCCCTTATAATCTTCTTTATCATGTCCCTCATCGACGGATCGAGTCCGTCAAATGCCTCATCAAGTATAAGGTACTTTGTGTGACACGCAAGACCAACAAGCACAACAGCCTGTCTTTTCATACCCTTTGAGAAAGTCGATAGCTTTCTGTTCAGCGGAAGCTCCAGCCTGTATGCCAGTTTTCTGAAAAGCTCATGGTCAAACTGCGGGTAATATCCCGAGTAGTATTTTCTCATCTTGTCAAGCGTAAAGTCGGTGTATTCTATTGTCTCATCATTTACAAAGAAAATACCTGACTTTGCTTTCGGATTGTCAAATGAATTTTCGGAATCAACAAGAACCTGACCTGATGTCGGTCTGTATATTCCGCATATTATTCGCATAAGAGTGGATTTTCCGGCACCGTTAAATCCTACAAATCCGTATATGCATCCGTCCGGTATCTCCATCGTTACTGAGTCAAGTGCCTTTTCACGCGGCTTCATTTCCTCAGCTTCAGTACCTGAGGCCGAATCATGCTTCAGCCGGTGAGCCGGTTTATTGTCAAACACCATCGAAATGTCTCTGATTTCTATCATAATAACCCTCCCTGTATTCAGCAAAATCAATCCGTTCTGGCTGATAATCGTCATCCATTTCCCGTTTTTCTTATTATCGCAACCTGTTATCTTTAGTATAAATGATTTCAGTACGGATTTCAACTCAAAAACAGAATAAGATGACAAATGTAATCATATATAGTGCCATATGTCAGCACGGGCATTTTCCTGAAATACCGGCAGCAGATTATGACTGTGCTCAGTGAGAAGCGCAGAAGGAATCATATTCCCTGAAAGCATTATATCATATAAATTTTGTAACTGTTCAGGACTTACAGAGTTAAATGGGGATTTAACACAGAAAATTATTTCGCATATCCCACAATCATCAAAGCTTTCCGGAATCAC
>DCGK01000027.1:0-453 GCA_002315235.1 Ruminococcus sp. UBA1780 | reverse complement strand
GGCCCTCTTCCCCTTTCAGGGGACGCAAGGGCGTGTTATCCCACACCGGCGGGGTTACTTATTCATTTAGCGGAGTATTAAAAATATTGACATCTTATAATGGAACTTGATGGAACACAGCATAATGATTATGATGAACGTCAAAAAGAAGATATACGTACTGAAGTATTACAAACATATGGATTAAGGATATTAAGATTTTCAAATTATGAAAAAAATTCGATGAAGTGTGTGAAATAATAAGAAAATCAATTTCTCCGCTAAATGAATAAGTAACCCCGCCGGTGTGGGTCAACACGCCCTTGCGTCCCCTGAAAGGGGAAGAGGGCCGACGGGAGCGCAGCGAACGTTGGCGAAGGGGTCAAAACGCAGGACGCTATACCATTACGGAAGGCTTTATCTTAGGTTACTAAGTTAAAGGCCACTTTAATTCTATACATCCTGAACAGTTAC
>DCGK01000131.1:7560-8972 GCA_002315235.1 Ruminococcus sp. UBA1780 | reverse complement strand
AACAATTTCCATCGCATCTGTTGATTCAAGAAGCTTTTCAGTGATAACCGCACCTTCATGCTTAAGTCCGTTCTGAACAGCAGCAAGAAGCCCCTCTGCACTTACGTCAGGTCCGTTCTTTGAGGCAACCGCAGGAGCAGCCGGAGCGGCATTGTTGTAAGCCGCGATAAACTCTGTCGCATTTTTATCAATATTCGCCAGAAGCTTATATGACCTTACCGCACCTGTCATTGCAGCAATATTAGGATTTATAATCGGAAGGTCAAGTCCGTGTGAAAGACAGATCTGAAGGAAGTTGCTGTTGATGAGCTCTCTGTTAGGAAGGCCGAATGAAATGTTGGAAACACCGAGAACCGTTTTAAGTCCAAGCTCATTTTTTACTCTGTTAAGAGCCTTTACAGTTTCCATAACACCTGCCTGCTCAGCTGATGCAGTAAGTGTAAGACAGTCAATAAAAATATCCTGCTTCGGAATGCCGATCGCCATTGCCCTGTCCATAATTCTCTTTGCTATCTCAAATCTTTCATCAGCAGTTTTTGGGATACCGTTTTCATCAAGAGTAAGTCCTACAACTGCTGCACCGTATCTCTTTACAAGCGGAAGAATAGACTGAAGTGACTTTTCCTCACCGTTTACAGAGTTTACAATCGGCTTGCCGTTATATACTCTCAGACCCGCTTCAACAACCTCAGGAATTGTAGAGTCAATCTGAAGAGGAAGGTCTGTAACACCCTGAAGAGCCTTGATGGTTCTTACCATCATAGCCTTTTCATCTATATCAGGAAGACCAACGTTTACATCAAGAATATCAGCTCCGGCATTTACCTGCTCAATAGCCTGTCCGAGAATATAGTCGATATCTCCGTTAAGAAGTGCTTCCTTGAATTTTTTCTTGCCTGTAGGATTGATTCTTTCACCGATGATTCTCGGCTGATTAATTACCGATGTATTTGAGTATGAACATACAGCAGCTGGAATCTCAGTATGTCCCTGAATATATTTTCTGTCAGCAAGTCTCTTTGTAAGTGCAGCAATATAGTCAGGAGATGTTCCGCAGCATCCGCCGAATATCTTTACACCCATATCAGCAAATACCATAGCAGCATCGGCAAAATCATCAGGATCAACGTCATAAAGATTAGTATCGGGATCAGGAAGCCCTGCATTCGGCTTGACTGCAACAGGGAGACTGGTCCACTGACAGATTTCCTTAACAACTGAAGCAAGCTCCTTCGGTCCGAGAGAACAGTTTACACCTATCGCATCAGCACCGAGACCTTCAAGTGTAAGTGCCATTGCAGAAGTTGAGCATCCTGTAAAAGTTCTTCCGTTCTGTTCAAATGTCATTGTTACGATAACAGGCTTGTCTGAGTTTTCCTTTGCGGCAAGGAGCGCAGCCTTAACTTCGTACA
>DCGK01000131.1:7323-7516 GCA_002315235.1 Ruminococcus sp. UBA1780 | reverse complement strand
ATCTGTCATTGTTTCGAGAACTATAACATCGGCATCCTTTCCTGCAAGTATCTGCTCCCTGAAAATATCGTATGCTTCCTCAAACGTCAGACTTCCTGTAGGTTCAAGCAGCTGTCCTATCGGTCCGAGATCAAGAGCGGCATACGCCTTTCTTCCGCTCTTCTTACAGGCTTTTAATGCAATGGATATACCC
>DCGK01000131.1:5309-7313 GCA_002315235.1 Ruminococcus sp. UBA1780 | reverse complement strand
TCATGTAGCGGAAACCGATCAACAGAATGACCGCTTCCCTCAAGCTTGAATCTGTTAGCGCCGAAGGTATTTGCGTAAACAATCATTGTTCCGGCATTAATGTACTGAGTGTGTATATCTTCTATAATATCAGGGTTTGTCAGATTAAGAAGCTCAGGTATTTCACCGGCCTCAAGACCGCTCTTCTGAAGCATGGTGCCCATAGCTCCGTCAAGAAACACGAATTCATTTTCTGATAAAAGCTTTTTAAAATCCACAGTGATTACCACTCTTTCTGAAATTACATTTTTCACGCATGTTACACGTTATACATCCTCTCGCTCTGGAAGGGAGAGGAGAATCTGATACTCCCATGACAGATGTTACCGACTTTACGGGAACAAGCATTCTGCTCGGTGAAGTACAGAGTCCTATTTTTCTCGGAGCATCAAGCACATCGAGAAAGCTTTTCTGAATTTCTATACTGAAATCTCCGTATCCCGGAGCATATCTCCATGTGAAAAACCTGTCAGAATCCTCTGAACGTATCTTTTCTTCTGCAGCGGCACAGACCTGCTCAACTGCAGTACTGGCAAATGCATCGGTTACCACAGCCTTAGCCATATCAGTTATCTGCTGTGTCCTGATAAGCCTGTCCGCGGCCGGACCTATAGTTGCAGCAATAAGATAAACTCCGCAGCAGCCTTCAAGATGCGAGGATATATCATTTCCCTTAAGTACAAGTCTGGCGCCTTCCAGACCTATGCCATCATCATTTTTGTTAATGCTGAAATATCTGTACACATATTTCGGTGCCAGTACGGAAAGCAGCTCCTTCTCACATTCGGCAATAATCGGCATCGACGAAGCTGACTCGATATCATTGCACGCAAGATATCTGAGTGCTTCCGGACGGTTTAGAGATTCTATTTTCAGCATCAGAGAATTCCGGAAACCGTTGAAGCAATTTTTTCTGCTATATAAGGGTTATTCATTGTATAGAGATGAACACCGTCAACGCCGTAGGCAACAAGGTCCACAATCTGGTCTACAGCATACGCAATTCCCGCATCACGGAGAGCCTCCGGATTGTTTTCATACTTTGCCATCATTCTTGTAAACTTTGCAGGAAGACTTGCGCCGCACATTGACACCATTCGTTCAATTGACTTCTTGTTAGTCACAGGCATAATTCCCGCTTCAATCGGAACAGTAATTCCTGCTATCCTTGCTTTTTCAAGGAAGCTGTAAAAAAGTTCATTGTCAAAGAAAAGCTGACTGATCATATGTTCCGCACCAGCATCCTGCTTTTCCTTCAGATGTCTGATATCGGTAATCATATCCGGTGAGTCAAGATGAGTCTCAGGATAGCAGGCTGCAGAAATATGAAAGTCACCTTTCTCCTTTATGTATCTGATAAGGTCTGATGCATACTTAAAATCATTCTTTGCCGGTCTGTCAGGATTGATGTCTCCCCTGAGTGCAAGAATATTTTCAACACCCTTGTTTTTCAGGTCGTCAAGAATAATATCTATATCTTCCTTTGAGTTGCTAACACAGGTAAGATGTGCTGCAGAGCAAATACCAAGACCAGAGCTTATATATGAAGCAATCTCGCCTGTTATATTATCAGCTGCAGAGCCGCCGGCACCGTAGGTGACACTGATAAAATCAGGTGAAAGTGATTTTAAACTGTTAAGTGTACTGTATATTGTTTCCGCCGAAGCATCTTTTTTCGGCGGGAAAACTTCAAATGAAAAAACGCATCTGTCTTTTTTAAAGTATTCTGAAATCTTCATGTTGTCCTCCGTACAATTGTAGTAAACACAGAAAATTTTCTGCATTCATCATAATTATATCATTAACAGACATGCCACGTCAATCAGAACATCAATATCGTTTAACTATAAACAGTTATAGTTTAAAGCTATTGAGGCATTATCTGTATATATTATTTGTCTATATGTTGACACTATAATATTATAATGATAGAATTAAGGAAGCACTGATTAAGTCTGGCGTACA
>DCGK01000131.1:2455-5173 GCA_002315235.1 Ruminococcus sp. UBA1780 | reverse complement strand
ATTTAATCAGTGTTTCCTTAAGGAAGCACTGATTAAGTCTGGAGTACAGAATGCACAGTCAGAAGCGGTTTAATCAGATGTTCCTGCTGTTCCTGAAAAATTTAGTGTTCCGTTCTTTACTTTTACGCACTAATGTGTTAAAATTATAGTGAGTGAAAGTATTTTTTCACAACACTTTTTTGCCAAAGGCAGGGTATAAACGATGAACAGCAAAATAAAAGACAAAAATACGGACGGACTCTTCGAAGCTATTCTTTCCCTGGAAACACTGGATGAATGCTACAGATTTTTCGAGGATCTATGTACTGTGCTTGAAATAAAATCACTTGCTCAGCGTCTTCAGGTTGCAAAAATGCTCAGCGAACATCACGTTTACAACGATATAGTAAACGAGACAGGAGCAAGCACAGCTACTATCAGCCGCGTTAACCGTTCGCTGCACTATGGCTGTGACGGATATGACATTGTTTTCAGCAGACTTAAGGAAAAGAAGGAAAACGAAGAAAATGAGTAATTATTCTGACTTTGCCTTCTACTATGACGGTCTCACCGGAAATGTCGGTTACAGAAAAAGAGCGGCATATTTTGATATGCTTATAAAAAAATACTGCAGATCAGGCGGAAATTATCTGGTGGATCTTGCATGCGGAACCGGCAGTCTCTCTGAGGAATTTGCAGCTCTCGGCTATGACGTTGTCGGAATCGACTATTCAGAAGAGATGCTTTCCGAAGCGCTTGATAAGAAATATGACAGCGGGAGCAATATCCAGTATGTCTGTCAGGACATGACAAAGTTTGAGCTTTTCGGAAACGCAGATGCTATCATATGTGCTCTTGACAGTATCAATCACCTTGAAACACCTGATGACATCAGAAAGACAATTGAACGCGCATATATGTTCACTGAAAAGGGCGGCGTTTTTATTTTTGATGCAAATACAGCATACAAACACAGAGAAGTTCTTGCAGACAATGCCTTCGTGTTTGAAAACGATCAGGTTTTCTGTGCATGGCAGAATTCATATTCAGAAGAAAACAACCGTGTTGATATTTCACTGGACTTTTTTGAAAAGAATGAAAACGGAAGTTATTCAAGACACAGCGAGGATTTCTCGGAGATAGCTCCCGAATCGGATGTCATAGACAGATTTCTGACAGATGCAGGATTTCTGATTGCTGCTCATTTTGACGAAGATTCAACTGACCCGGTTCACGAAAAAACACAGAGAATAATATACGTGGCTCAGAAACCGGTATAAATTAAAAGCGAGGAAAATAAATATAATGGGTATTTTAAAACGAGCAATTTCAGCCGATGCTTCAGTAGTTGCAATGGCTGTTGATACAACGGACATAGTTTCAAAAATTGAAAATATACATAAAACCTCAGCCGTAAACACAGCTGCTCTCGGAAGACTCACAACAGCAGCTTCGATGATAGGCTACTCACTCAAAAACAAGGACGATTCCGTTACTATGAGACTTGACGGAAAAGGACCCGCAGGCGTCCTTATAGCGGTTTCCGATTATAAAGGAAATGTAAAAAGCTACATTCATAACCCTGTAGTTGAAATTCCTCTGAACAAGCACGGCAAGCTCGATGTCGCCGGCTCAGTAGGACGTGACGGTACTCTTACAGTTATAAAGGACATCGGCATGAAGGAGCCTTATACAGGTACTATCCCGCTTGTTTCAGGCGAAATTGCTGAAGATGTTGCAGCATATTTTGCAACCAGTGAACAGGTACCTACAGTATGCGGACTCGGTGTCCTGGTAAATCCCGATCTCAGTGTAAACTGTGCAGGCGGATACCTCGTTCAGCTTCTTCCTTTTGCAAGCGATGCTGTTATCGACCAGATTGAAAAGAACGTGAACAGTCTCAAATCAGTTACACAGATGATGACTGACGGAATAACAATGGAAGAACTCGTTCTTAAGCTTCTCGACGGTCTTGATCCGAATATTCTTGACGAGGCAGAGGTCGAATACAGATGCGACTGCAGCGAAGACCGTGTTACACGCGCACTCATAAGTCTCGGAAATGATGAACTCAGTGAAATGATAGAGGAAAACAGAAAAGAAAACAAGAATACTGAAGTCCAGTGTCATTTCTGCAATAAAGTCTACAGCTTCTCGGCCGATGATCTTGAGAAACTGAAAAAATAAAGCAATACAGCAGCAGATAGGATATCCTTCACCTGTTCAGGCGGAGGATATTTTTTTGTTCAGCAGCAGTTCAGTCTCCTGATGAACGAAAGCAACTCTCCTTATTGCCTCCGCCTGCGAAAGCCGCACTTTGAACTGTAAAACAAAAAACAGAGTACGCAATGTACTCTGTTTTTTGTTTTATAAAAAGGCGCCACCCGGATTTGAACCGGGGATCAAGGTGTTGCAGACCATTGCCTTACCACTTGGCTATAGCGCCACAAAAATAAAAAGCGGATTACGAGGCTCGAACTCGCTACCTCCACCTTGGCAAGGTGGCGCTCTACCAGATGAGCTAAATCCGCATTTAATATAATGCCTCCGGACGGAATCGAACCATCGACACGGGGATTTTCAGTCCCCTGCTCTACCGACTGAGCTACAGAGGCATATCGCCTTTTGTAAGGCGAGCGACCTGGATGAGGTTCGAACTCACGACCTCCGCCGTGACAGGGCGGCGTTCTAACCAGCTGAACTACCAGGCCAGGTTGGTGGGAACAATAGGGCTCGAAC
>DCGK01000131.1:1829-2304 GCA_002315235.1 Ruminococcus sp. UBA1780 | reverse complement strand
TTTTTTTGAAAAAAATTCAAAAAAATTTCTGTTTGTAGATTATGCTCTGAAATATTAACATTCTGACTAATAATATAGCTATATTCAACCACTGGTCATGCGCTGAAGTTGTCAGATGCAGAAAACAGTCTCATAACCTCTATTCTCAGCCCGGAATTTTCGGCACTCATCAGTTCCGGATCACGGGAAATAATCTTATCCGCAGCTGCACATACAGCAGACATCATACGGGCATCGCCGGCAATATCAGCTATTTTAAGTGCCGGAAGTCCGTGCTGTCTGTTTCCGAGAAAATCTCCCGGTCCTCTGAGCTTCAGGTCCTCTTCTGATATTTTAAAGCCGTCTGTAAGCGAACTGAACACCCTCAGCCTTTTTTTCACGTCTTCGCTGTGGTTGTCAGTAACAAGAATACAGTAGCTCTTTTCCTTGCCGCGTCCTACACGCCCTCTCAGCTGATGAAGCTGTGACAGACCGA
>DCGK01000131.1:0-1779 GCA_002315235.1 Ruminococcus sp. UBA1780 | reverse complement strand
CATTCGGAACATCAACGCCTACTTCAACTACAGTGGTAGCTACAAGTATATCCGTTCGCCCCTCCTTGAAGTCATTCATTACAGTTTCTTTTTCGGCCGGTGTCATTTTTCCGTGAAGCAGACCGACTGTATTATCCGGAAAATATTTCAGCTGAATATTCTCTCTGTATTCAACAGCTGACTTCATTTCACTTTCGCTCTGTTCGATAAGCGGACATACTATATAAGCCTGTCTGCCTTCGTTTATATGCTTTCTTATAAATTCATACGCGCGTTCGCGGTATCCTCCCGTAACCGCAAAGGTATCAACCGGCATCCTTCCTCCCGGGAGCTCTGATATTATACTTATGTCAAGGTCACCGTAAATCATCATTGCCAGAGTACGCGGAATCGGAGTAGCTGACATTACGAGTCTGTGGGGATGCTCGCCCTTCATTGCAAGTGCATTTCTCTGAGCAACTCCGAAACGGTGCTGCTCATCTGTTATTACAAGAGCCAGCTTTCTGAATACAACATCCTGCTGTATTACAGCATGCGTGCCCACTACAACATCATACTCACCCGCTTCAACGGAAGCTTTTACACTGTTCTTCTGACGTGCAGTCATTGAGCCGGTAAGAAGGCAGACTCTGATTCCGAATGGTGCAAGAAAACCGCTCAGAGTTCTGAAATGCTGCGATGCCAGTATTTCAGTAGGTGCCATCAGAGCACACTGACATCCGTTCTTTACCGCAAAATAACAGGCCGCAGCCGCAACTGCCGTTTTCCCGCTTCCTACATCACCCTGAAGAAGTCTGTTCATAGGATGCACACCGCACATGTCCTCTGTAATCTCATCAACAGCTTTGCTCTGTGCCCCGGTCATCACGAAGGGCAGTCCCGCTCTGAACTCATCAAGCGAAATGTCACGCGACATTGCACACCCTGATTCCGCATCCGAATTGCGGTGTCTGAGCATCCTCATTCCGAGCTGAAGATTAAGAAGTTCGTCAAAAGCAAGTCTGTACCTCGCCGCAGCCATCGCCTCTCTGCTTTCAGGGACATGAATATTTCTTAGTGCATAGTCAAGACTGCACAGACCGTTTCCTGTTCTGACATCCTCAGGAAGAAATTCAAAAGGCTCCTCTGACAGAATTCTGAGCGATTCGGCAACATTGGTACGCACCATCGTATTGGTCAGTCCGGCTGTAAGAGGATAAACCGCTCTGAGCGTATCGGATGCCCCGGCAGGAATGTATTTCGGGGAATTCATTTCCCTGGATACTGAATTTCCGGTAACCTTTCCGTAAAAAACATACTCCCCGCCTTCAGCAAGTCCGTCAAAAGTATAAGGATTATTGTAAAACACTACCGTAAAAGGAGTCACTCCGTCAGTCACAACAGCCTTGAAAACCGAAAAGCCTTTTCTTATTTTCTGCTCCGGAAATTTTCTGGAAACGGTACCTGCAACCACATTGTTCTCGTTCAGGACAGCATCACTCACCGGAACAGGTGAACTGAAGTCAATATAATTTCTCGGAATATGATATAGAAGTTCAAAAGGTGTTGATATCCCAAGCTTTTTATAAAGTTCTGCACGTTTTGCAGCGACTCCCCTGAGAACTGTCACCGGTCTGTAAAGATTTGTCACTGTATTTTTTCTCCTTGTCTCACAATGGCATTGTCCTTATAAAACACGCAGGGAACCACAGATTGTATTACACCGGACGCATCTCCGGCATTTACTGTATTTTATCTGTGATTCCCGGTATTTTAGGAAACACTGATTAAGTCTGGCGT
>DCGK01000058.1:5338-17342 GCA_002315235.1 Ruminococcus sp. UBA1780 | reverse complement strand
GCAACAGCAACACCTGCGGCAACAGCGACACCTGCAGCAACAGCGACACCTGCAGCAACAGCAACACCTGCGGCAACAGCGACACCTGCAGCAACAGCAACACCTGCAGTAACACCAACACCGGCAGCGGCAGCAACACCTTCAGCAAAGCCAGCTGATTCAGAAAATGCAGGCATCGTATACGGTGACGTAAACGGAGATGGTAAGGTTGATATCACTGATATTTCAGTAATGTCTCTTGCGCTCGTTGACAAGAAGGAATTTACAGGAGATCAGAAGAAGAGATGTGACGTTGATGCAGACGGCGAGGCAGGTCTTACAGACCTTGCATCAATCAAGCAGTATGTTTCAAAGGTAATCACAACACTCGGACCAGCAAAATAATTTAATTCTTTTCATATTTCTTACGGGACCCGGAGCAACGCTCCGGGTTTTGTTTATATTGTTATAAACTATTGACAATATATTAGCAATATTATATAATATATATAGGTTCTTATTGAGATATCCTGAATGTCAGGATACAATACAAATAATACGGAGGTCGATAAAAATGAGCTTTTTAAAGAAAGCGACTGCTCTTTTATGTCTTGCAGCTGTTGCAGGCACCTGCATGTTCAGTTATTCATCAGTGCTGATGCCGTCTGATACTTCTGAAGTTTATGCTGCTTCGGATGACGGAAACGATGACTGGCTTCATGCGGAAGGAAGCAAACTCTATGATATGAACGGAAACCAGGTATGGCTTACAGGTGCCAACTGGTTTGGCCTTAACTGCACGGAAAACGTTCCGCACGGACTTTACGCAAGAGACGTTGATGATATGGTTTCGGAGATTGCTGATCATGGTATCAATATAATCCGTTTTCCTATTTCAACTGAGCTTCTCATGTCATGGATGGAAGGCAAGCCTCAGCCTGTAAGCTCCGTTCAGGCAAGCTACAGCCCGCCGAAGGACGAGGTTAATGAGGATGGTTCAATTACTCCGGCCGGAAAGTACGGCAATATTAACCGTGAATTTGTTCTTGAAGACGGAAAGACGCTTAAGAACAGCATGGAGATTTTTGATGTTATCATGCAGAAGTGCAAGAAATACGGTGTAAAGGCTCTTGTAGACGTTCACAGCCCGGCTTCACATAACTCGGGACACAACTACAATCTCTGGTACTACGAACCGACAGCCGACGACTGCGACGGTATGGCTACAAATCACCTTACAGGTGACCCTATCACATGGGACGACTGGAAGGATTCAATAACATGGCTTGCTGAAAAGTATGCAAATGACGACACTATCCTTGCCTATGACCTTAAGAATGAGCCTCACGGAAAACGTATGTACGCCGGATCGGAATGTCCTGCAAATATGGCGAAGTGGGATGATTCAACTGACAAGAATAACTGGAAGTATTCTGCTGAAGAATGTGCAAAGTCAATTCTCAAGGTAAATCCTAACGCTCTTATCCTTATCGAAGGTATTGAGCAGAGTCCGAGATTTGACAGAGGAGCAGACTGGAACACTCCTGATGTATTCCAGCCGGCAGCAGGTCAGGAAAAATGGTACGGCGCATGGTGGGGCGGAAACCTCAGAGGAGTAAAGACACTTCCTGTACTTCCTGAATCAACACAGATTATGTATTCACCACATGACTACGGCAAGTCAGTATATGCTCAGTCATGGTTTGAAAAGGACTTTACGGAACAGACACTTCTTGATGATTACTGGTATGACACATGGGCATATATCAACGAAGAAGATATAGCTCCGCTTCTTATCGGTGAATGGGGCGGACACATGGATGCAGGTGACAACCAGAAGTGGATGGAGCTTCTCCGTGACTACATGGTTAAAAAGCATATCAACCATACATTCTGGTGTATTAATCCTAACTCAGGTGACACAGGCGGACTTATGGATTCCTCATTCCAGAAATGGGACGAAGAGAAGTACGCTCTCTTTGAAAAGTCACTCTGGAAATCAGCTTCAGGCAAGTTTATCGGTCTTGATCACAAGACAGCGCTTGGAGAAAACGGCCTTAGCACAGCTGATTTTTACAAGTCAGGTGAAGGAAGCAATATCAACGGTGGTAAGGGTTCTTCTTCTTCAAATGCCGTTACTCCTGTAATACCGTCTGCAAAGCCGACAGACAAGCCATCAGCGACTCCGGTTCCGCCGACTCCGGGATTTGATCCTACAGACAAGCCGGATTCACAGCTGCCGTCTTCAAATCCGACATCAGGAGCTGACAAACCTTCTGGTCCGTCAGGAATTGTTTACGGAGATGTAAACGGAGACGGTAAGGTTGATATCACTGATATTTCAGTAATGTCACTTGCGCTTGTTGACAAGAAGGAGTTTGAGAGTGACCAGAAGAAGAGATGTGATGTTGACGGAGACGGTGAAGCCGGTCTTACAGATCTTGCGTCAATCAAGCAGTTTGTTTCAAAGGTTATCCTTTCACTTGGTCCGAATATATAAAAAAATTGTATGTCATTACACAGGGCACTGTATTCTCCCTGAAAGGAGGCTGCAGTGCCCTGTTTTTGTCAGAAAGGCAGTAGTAAAAAATGAAAAGAATAGCAGAATTTCAGAAGGTAAGCAGAGAACAGTTTGTAAAGGACTGGACAGATGCATTTGACGGAGTCAGCGTGGAACAGGCAGCAGAAATATATGAAACAGTTAAGCTGCCGAAGAGAGCCACAACCGGTTCGGCAGGATATGATTTCTATACACCTGCTGAATTCAGTCTTGCTCCCGGGGAGACGATAAAGCTTCCTACCGGTATCAGAGTTAAGATTGAGGAGGGCTGGATGCTTGGCGTTTATCCGAGAAGCGGTCTCGGATTTAAGTTCCGTATGCAGCTTAACAATACAGTTGGTATTATTGACAGCGACTATTATTTTTCTGACAATGAAGGCCATATTATGATTAAGTTTACCAATGCAACCAATCAGGGCCTTACAATATCTCTTAAGGCTGGGGATGCATTTGCTCAGGGTATTTTTACCGAGTATGGCATTACGTTCGATGATGAGGTCAGTGAAGTCAGAAACGGCGGGTTCGGAAGTACAAGTAAGTAACAATATACTGATAACAAAAAAATGCACTGCGAAAGCAGTGCATTTTCTGTTTTATTCGATATCAATATCAACTGAATCTGTTTTGTTATCAGTATCTGTAACTGAATCATTGTCAGTTTTCTTTTCGAGATTAATGTGTCCCTCTGAGGCATCAGGAGCATCATCAAGCTCACCGTTGATAAGTTTTACGAAGTCATCTCCGTCAATCTTTTCATGCTCGATAAGATACTGTGCAACCTTGTGGAGCTGGTCCATATTTTCCGTGAGAAGCTTTTCACACTGGCTGTGAGCTGTTGTGATGATTTCACGTACTTCAGCATCAATTTCCGAAGCAATCTCCTCACTGTAGTTTCTGGAACGTCCGTAGTCCTTGCCGAGGAATACTTCGCTGTTTTCATCACCGTAAACAATAGTTCCGAGCTTGTCTGAGAAGCCGTACTTTGTAACCATGTTTCTTGCAATCTTTGTTGCACGTTCAAGGTCATTTGAAGCACCTGTGCAGATATCATCGAGTACAAGTTCTTCAGCAACACGTCCGCCGAGAAGCATGATGAGTGATTCTCTCATCTTTGTTCTTGACATGTGTGAATCATCTGTAACAGGTCTTGTTACTGTAAGACCGGCTGCCATGCCTCGCTGGATAACTGTAACCTGATGAACCTTATCCTGTGTTTCAAGATGATAAGCAGCAATTGCATGACCTGCTTCGTGATAAGCAGTGATCTTCTTGTCTCTGTCTGTAACGATGTGTGATTTCTTTTCAGGACCTGCGATAACCTTGAGAGTAGCTTCCTCAATGTCTGATTCGATGATAGCCTTTCTGTCTGCACGGGCAGCGAGAAGAGCGGCTTCGTTAAGAAGGTTTTCAAGGTCAGCACCTGTAAATCCCTGTGTCGTCTTGGCGATAACCTTAAGGTCAACGTCAGGACCAAGAGGTTTGTTCTTTGCGTGTACGCGGAGAATTTCCTCACGTCCCTTAACATCAGGATGGTTTACAACAATCTGTCTGTCAAAACGGCCTGGTCTGAGAAGGGCGGGGTCAAGAATATCACGTCTGTTTGTAGCAGCCATTACAATTACGTTGTCGTTGGCTGTAAAGCCGTCCATTTCAACGAGGAGCTGGTTAAGAGTCTGTTCTCTTTCATCATGTCCGCCGCCGAGACCTGCGCCTCTGTGACGTCCTACAGCGTCAATTTCGTCGATGAATACAATGGAAGGGCTGTTTTTCTTTGCCTGTTCAAAAAGATCTCTTACTCTTGAAGCACCGACACCGACGAACATTTCAACGAAGTCTGAACCTGAGATGGAGAAGAACGGGCAGCCGGCTTCGCCTGCTACGGCTCTTGCAAGAAGTGTTTTACCTGTACCCGGAGGGCCGAGGAGAAGTACACCCTTAGGAATTCTAGCGCCGATATCATCATATTTTTTAGGGTTCTTAAGGAAGTCAACGATTTCCTTGAGTTCTTCCTTTTCTTCATCTGCACCGGCAACATCCTCGAAGGTTGTTTTCTTTCCGGATGCAGGACGTATATTTGCTTTGCCGAAGTTTGCGTATTTACCGCCGCCTCCGGCCTGTCTTATCATAAAAAAGAAGAGTGCGACACCCATTACAAGGAGAAGAATTGTAGGAATTACTGTGATTATCCAGCTGTTGTCAGAGCCTCTTATGTAATTTACTTTGAGAGTTTCCTTTGTATCAGCGTGGATTGCGTTGTATTCTTCTCTGTAGTCGTTTATTTCGGAATCAGTATCCTGAAGAAAAAGTCCGACATTAGGTACGGTATATGTAAGTTTTTCGTTTGAATCCCCAAGTGTGTATACAACTTCACCTGTTTTGAGATTCAGACTGTATTCAGATACCTCATAGTTGTCAAAGTGTGAAAGAAAATCCGAATATTTCTGAGTTGAGCTGTTCTGGTCGAGGTTCGGAAGAAGTAATCCGAGAACAACCACAATAACCACAAGGATTGAAATATAGGTCAGAAAACCTCTGTTCTTTTTAGGTGTCAATGACATCACTCCTGTCTTTTGATTATATTTTTTTAAACATCAATAAGAATATTTTAACGTGAAAACGTAAGAAAGTCAAGCTTTCACGTACAATGACTTCATAATTTCATTGTTTATTCACAAACAGCTTTTATAACCAGCACGTTTTTTGTAATATCAGTAACCGCTGCCTTGTCAGAGGCGCCGAAACGTTCGATAAATACAGGACCGCTGTCATCTGCGATAAAGAAAATACTGTCACGCTCCGTGGCATCAATCTCTGCATTGAAGAGTTTTTTTACCGACGATGTGAAATTTTTTCCTGCAAGCTTTATCCGGTCGCCCGGCATTCGGCTGCGGATAAATAACCTTCCTTCAACCTTGTCTGCGTCGATTACGGAACCGGTGATATCCGGTGACCATGCTGCCGGTGTGATGATTATTTTTCTGCCGCGGAAAATATTTTCACCGTATTCAAGCGGAAAGCGCACAGCTTCACCGGATGACGGGGTTATTTTTCTGATGCTGAGAATATTTTTTTCCGAGACTGCATAAACATCGCCGTGAAGATTGATTTTTCCGCCGTTAATGCAGATGTTTTCAGTATCGGCTATTCTTCTGCTGCTTACTTCAATTCCGTTTTCTGACAGAAGCCTTGATATACATCTTCTTCTCAGTGCCGGATGATATTCCGCCAGGCCTTTCAGAGAAGACTGCCCGTCGGAACATGCCGAATATGCCCTGTCCGCTTCCTCTTCTATAAATGAGTTGTCAGTACGGAAGTTGTCCGAATCCGACGAAACTGTTCTGAAAAGGGAAGTGTTAATCTTTTCAAGAACAGGAATGACGTTGTGGCGGATCATGTTTCGGGTATAGTCATCCGTCAGATTGCTGGAATCAGTGACAAAGCTCTGATTTTTTTCGCTGAGATATTTTTCGATACTTTCCCTGGTGACTTCAATAAGTGGTCTTATTATATTGTCCCTGACAGGCGGAATTCCGGCAATTCCCTTTGTTCCGGTTCCTCTTGTAAGATTGAAGAGAACAGTTTCCGTATTGTCGTTTGCGTTGTGGGCTGTTGCCAGTTTTCTGCCTTTTGTGTGTTCCGCAAAGAACCGATAGCGTATTTCCCTTGCTGCAAGCTCTGTGGACATTTTCATGCGTTCAGCTTCTGCTTTTACGTCAAACCTTCCGCATATAAGCGGAATATCAAGTTTTGTACAGAGGTCACGGCAGAACTGTTCATCCCTGTCACTTTCAGCACCGCGCAGGCAGTGGTTGACATGAACGGCGTACAGTGTAATGCCGAGTCTGTCCTTCAGTTCGTTAAGAGCAGTCAGAAGGCATACGCTGTCCGCACCTCCTGAAAGGGCGGCGACAATACTGTCACCGGGACTGATCATGCTGTATTTTTCTGCTGTATCAAGTATCTGATCAAGCATAGGATTAACCTTCCTTGTTTGCGAATCTTGTAAACTGTCCGTCCCATACCATTTCGATGGTACCTGTTTCACCGTGACGGTTTTTTGCCACTATGCATTCGCTGATGTTAGGTGTCGGGCATTCCTTGTTGTAATATGCGTCTCTGTAAAGAAACATAACTATATCGGCATCCTGCTCGATGGAACCTGATTCTCTCAGGTCTGAAAGCATAGGACGCTTGTCGGTTCTTGCTTCAGGACCTCGTGAAAGCTGGGAGAGCAGAATAATCGGAACATCCAGCTCCTTGGCCATGATTTTGAGTTGTCTTGTGATTTCGGAAATGATGGCAACTCGGTTGTCAGTTTTAAGTGTGGTTGTCATAAGCTGAAGGTAGTCGATAACAACCAGGCCAAGATTTTTAACTCTTCTGAGCTTGGCTTTCATCTGCTGAACCGTAATAGCCGCAGTATCATCGATAAACATAGGAAGGTGACACAGGGTATCTGCACTTGAGGCGAGTCTCAGCCAGTCATCCTTTTCGAGTTTTCCGCTTCGGAGCTTGTTACTGTCAACAAGGGCCTCTGTGGACAGAAGTCGTGTTGCCAGCTGCTCCTTTGACATTTCGAGAGAGAATACTGCAACGTCCTTTTCCGAACGTCTTGCAACGCTCAGTGCAATATTCATTGCAAATGATGTTTTACCCATACCGGGACGGGCTGCAAGAAGTATAAGGTCAGAACGGTTAAGACCTGTGGTTACTGTATCGAGATGTGTGAATCCTGTTTTTGCACCAAGGTATTTTTCCTTGTCAGGACCGGTAATCTTTGAAAGTCTGTCGTATGCCCCGTAGACAACGTCGTTAAGCGGAGTAAGACCTTTAAGGTCTCGTCCCTGACGGATGTCATAGATTTTCTGTTCAGCGGAGTCAAGCAGTGTTTTTGCGTCATATCCGCCTGTTGCTATATCGCTTATTATCTGCTGTGCAATGGATGCCAGACATCTTGCGTTGTATTTTTCAGCGATAATATTGCAGTAGTCCTCGACGTTTGAAACTGACGGCACCATCTGCATGATATTTGCAAGGTACTGTCTGCCTTCAGCGGCTGTTTCAAATACTTTCAGAGCCAGTGCTTCGTTGAGAACAGTGACTACGTCAGACTTTGAACCGTCTGAGAACATTCTCATCATTATTGAGAAAAGCTCGCGGTGCTGTTCTGTGAAGAAACATTCAGGCTTGATTTTGTCGAGTACTACTGCCAGAACATTTGAATCTATAAGAATTGAGCCGAGTACAGACTGCTCGGCTTCAATACTGTGAGGCATTTCGAATCCAGCTACCGGTACTGATGGTGTGTAGCTTTCTCCTGCCATTTTTTTATCCCTCTGTTACTTCTACTGTCATTTTTGCTGAAATGCCTGTGTAGAGCTTGATTTCTGCATCATAAGTGCCGAAATTCTTGATTTCAGTCTTGAGTGAGATTTTTTTCTTTTCAACCTTTTCGCCGAACTGAGCAGCAATTTCGTCAGCAATCTGAGCTGATGTTACTGCACCGAAGAGCTTGCCTGCTGAACCGGCCTTGGCCTTGATAACAACCTTCTTTTCACCGATTACGCCGGCAATTCTGTTTGCTTCAGCCTTGTCAACATCAATCTTGTGCTGTGCAGAATCCTGCTTGCCCTTAAGGTCGCTCATGTTCTTTGCTGTTGCTTCAACTGCAAGGCCCTTTGGAATAAGGCTGTTTCTTGCATATCCGTCAGCGACATTCTTTACTTCGCCCTTTTTTGCTGTTCCTTTAACGTCCTGCATAAAAATAACTTTCATTTTCAGTTCTCCTTCTGAGTTGTTGATTTAGTGTCTGTCATATTTTCCAGTAAATACTGTTCTATCGCATCGAGAAGAAGCTCTCTGGCTTTCTCTGCGGTAATGTCCGGAATCTGCGCGGCTGCCATTGTCTGGTGACCGCCTCCGTAGTGAAGCTTTTCCACTATAAGCTGAACATTTACCTTGCCGTATGAACGACCGGAAATATTCATCTTGTTTCCTGCATCGAATATTACGAATGATGCACTGATATCGCTGATATTCATAAGCTCATCAGCGGCCTGTGAAGCGATAACCCTCATTGATTTTTCAAGTTCAGGTGTTGTTTCGACAACTGAAACCGCAAATCCCTTGTAAAGCTCTGCGGATGAAACGATAGCGGCTTTCATTCTGTAGAATTCTATGCTGTTTGTGAAGAATTCCTTTACTGAAACAGTATCAGCGCCCATTTTCTTCAGATAGGCAGCTGCTTCAAATGTTCTTACCGTTGCACGTATTACAAAGTTCTTTGTATCGAGCATGATTCCGGCAAGAAGAGCATTTGCTGCTTCAACAGGGAGTCTTGTGAAATCCCTGAAATAAGGAATGATTTCTGTAACCATTTCCGAAGCTGATGAGGCATTCGGGTCGTGGAAGAATATTGTGGCATCGTCGATATAGTTGACATCCTTTCTGTGGTGGTCGATTATAGCGACGTTGTGAATCTTTTCATAAAGCGTCTTGCTTTCGAGAAGAGTTTTCTTGTGGGTATCCACTATTATAAGAAGACTTTCTGAATCTGTCATATCAAGTGCTTCAGCTTCGGTTATGAAACTGATGTCATCAATCTGTTCACGCGCTCTTTCGATAAGCTCAGGTGCAAGGTGTGTCTTTTCGTTTATAACGATGTGTGACTGTCGTCCTGAAATTGATATTGCACATGAAAGACCGATTGAGGCACCAAGTGCATCCAGATCGCCGTTGACATGTCCCATGATAAATATCGTTGAGGCGTCGTCGATGAGCTTCTGAATTGCGACTGATTTCATTCTGGTCTTGAGTTTTGACTGTTTGTCAACAGGTTTGGAGAGACCACCGAAAAATTCATATCCGTTTACTGTCTTTACGGCTGCCTGGTCTCCGCCTCGTCCCATAGCCATATCAAGTGCTTCCTTGGCAAAATGTTCGCTTTCGGCAAGAGAGCTTCCGGTGCTTCCGACACCGATTGATATTGTAAGCATGATGCCTGTACCGGCACCGGCTTTACGTACCTCGTCAAGAATGCCGAAGCGCTCGGAAATTACCTTTCTCAGATGCTTTTCCTCGAAGACAATCATAAACTTGTCCTTTGAATAGCGCTGAAGAAGGCTTCCTGAACCGGATGTAAGGTTTTCGAGACTGGTTTCCAGATTTGCAAGAACAGTTGAACGTTCACTTTCCTTGGTGTTCTGAAATATTTCCTCGTAGTTATCAATAACTATAAGTGCAACAGTCGGCTTCTTGTCATTGTGTTCTTCAAGAAGCTCGAGATAGTCTGTTGAATCAGTGAAGAAAAGAACTTTAAGCTCTATTCTGTAGTCATGGTTTACTGTGCATTTTACGGTGAATTTTCTGTCACCGAGTTCAGCAGTGAATTCTTTCTGGTCCTGAAGGTTTTCAGCATCAAAAAGCAGACTTTCACAGATGCTCATTCCGTATGCATCTGTTCCGTTTGAAACTGTACTGAGGAAAGCGTTGTTGTACCAGAGTATTTTTCCGTCCGAATCAGTGATGCATATCGGATCGGGCGTATTGTAGAGTGTGAAGCACTTTGCCTGGTCCAGACGTCTTTCGATACGGTTGAAATACCTGTAAATGTTCTGCCTCATACGCACAACCTGTGATATAACTGCAAAAATCAGAAGCAGCGTTATGAGCATATACAAAAATGTTTCCTCTTCACTGTAGCTGTAAATACGAAGTGCAGATACAAAGCAGAGAACAACCATCAGTGCAAATGAAACGGCAAGCGGTATAAGCTTTCTCTTTTTCGTGGAATTCTCCCCCCTTTACGTACTTACCCCGCCGGCATGGCGGGGGACAGTACAGAATATTACAGTGTTTCGTGAAAAACTCTGTCTGATAATTCAGTGTTCTGAATCAGATTTCCATAATTATAGGAAGGATCATAGGACTTCTCTTTGTCTTGCTGTAGATGTACTCTGAAAGAGCATCCTTCAGTCTTGCCTTGAGTGAATTCCATTCTCTTAAATCATGAACCGAGCACTGGGCAAGAGTTGCATTGAGGACCTGTTTTGCTTCGTCAATAAGTTCTTCGGATTCTCTTACATATACAAATCCTCTTGAAATGATGTCAGGACCTGAAGCAACAATTCCTGAAGCCTTGTCAATAGCAATAACAACTATGATAAGACCATCCTGTGCAAGATGCTTTCTGTCTCTGAGAACTATTGAACCTACGTCACCTACGCCGAGACCGTCAACAAGAATGCGTCCCGCAGGAACACGTGATGTGATTCGCATGTCGACGCCGTCTGTTTCGATAACGTTGCCTATTTCGCCTATGATAATGTTCTTTTCAGGAATACCCATCTCAATTGCAAGCTGTCCGTGCTTCTTGAGGTGTTTGTATTCACCGTGAACAGGTATAAAGTACTTTGGTCTTGTGAGTGCAAGCATAAGCTTGAGCTCTTCCTGACATGCATGTCCTGAAACGTGTACTTCGTACATTCTTTCGTATACAACTTCAGCACCGGACTTCATGAGCTCGTTTACTACCTTTGTAACGAATTTTTCGTTGCCCGGGATTGGTGTTGCTGAGATGATTATAAAGTCGTTGCAGTTTATGTTTACCTTCTTGTGATCGTTCATTGCCATACGTGTAAGCGCAGACATCGGTTCGCCCTGGCTGCCTGTTGTGATAAGAACTATCTGGCTGGCGTCATAACGGTTCATAAGATCGATATCTATAATAGTGTTTGAAGGCGCTTCAAGGTATCCGAGTTCAATTGCTGTTGCAATAACGTTTACCATGCTTCGGCCGAATACGGCTATCTTTCTGCCTGTACGTACAGCACAGTCAATAATCTGCTGGATTCGGTGAATATTTGAAGAGAATGTTGCGATGATGATTCTCTTGCCCTCTGCCTTCGCGAAGAGGTTTTCAAATGAGTTTCCTACTGTCTTTTCAGACTGTGTAAATCCCGGACGTTCAGCATTTGTGGAGTCGGCCATAAGAGCGAGTACGCCCTTTGAACCGAGTTCGCCGAAACGTGCAAGGTCAATAGGACTGCCGTTGATAGGTGTGTAGTCTACCTTGAAGTCACCTGTGTGAACGAGTACACCTGCAGGTGTATGAATGGCAAGACCTACCGAATCAGGAATACTGTGGTTTACTGAAATAAACTCAACGGCCATGCATCCCATTTTAACTGTTTTTCTCGGAGCAACTTCGGTAAGTGTAACCTTGCCTGAAAGTCCGTGTTCCTTAAGCTTTCCGTCCACGAGTCCGAGAGTGAGCTTTGTACCGTATACAGGTACGTTGATTTTCTTGAGAAGGTAAGCGAGACCGCCGATATGGTCTTCATGTCCGTGGGTGAGAACAACACCTCTTACCTTCTGCTGGTTTCTTTCGATGTAAGTAAAGTCCGGAATTACGATATCAACACCGAGCATTTCCGAGTCCGGGAACGCAAGTCCGCAGTCAACGAT
>DCGK01000058.1:4982-5289 GCA_002315235.1 Ruminococcus sp. UBA1780 | reverse complement strand
AAAGCAGTCATGTTTTTTCCGATCTCATTAAGACCACCAAGAGGTATGATTTTTACTGGTGTTTTACGGTTGTCTTTTTTTACTGCTTTTGAAGTCTGTGATTCATTTTTGTTTCCGGAGTCACTCTTCTGCTGTGATGACTGTTTTGAATTGCTGCGTTCTTCGCCGGAACGTCGGCGATGATTGTTATGGTAGTTCAATTAGCACAAGCCTCCTTGTTAAAATAAATTTGTTTTTGTCAGATACTAATACACATTTGCCTGTAAATACTGTTTCTATGCACGATATCAAAACATAAATATACACA
>DCGK01000058.1:4535-4906 GCA_002315235.1 Ruminococcus sp. UBA1780 | reverse complement strand
CGAATTTAAAGACAAAAAAATCTGCACACTTGTTCTGTTTGGAATAAGGTGCTATACTATAAATTAAGGATGAATATAATGTATATACGGATAAATATTTTTCCGGGAAAATACAGAACGGGGGTCTTTTATATGAACAGAAAGCTAATTGAAAATGCCGTAAAGGCACGTGAAAATTCATACTGCAGATATTCCGGATTTGCTGTTGGTGCGGCACTTCTCTGCAGTGACGGTACGATATATACAGGTGCCAATATAGAGAACATTTCTTATTCGCTTACAAACTGTGCTGAGAGAACTGCGATTTTTAAAGCAGTGTCTGAGGGAAGAAAGGATTTTACTGCAATCGCTGTGGCCGGTGCAGTAAAGGA
>DCGK01000058.1:4291-4519 GCA_002315235.1 Ruminococcus sp. UBA1780 | reverse complement strand
GGTGATCCGCTTGAGGAAATCTGTTTTCCGTGCGGTGCCTGTCTGCAGGTAATGAGTGAGTTCTGCGGGCCTGATTTTAAAGTGATTCTTGCGCAGAAGGGCGAGCCGGTAGAGTACAGACTGTCGGATCTGATGCCGAATGTGTTTAAAAATGAATTCTGATAAAAGCAGCAGAGCCGGACGGGGACCTGCTGCAGGTTGAACCTAAAACATTGGTTGTTATATAAG
>DCGK01000058.1:4055-4278 GCA_002315235.1 Ruminococcus sp. UBA1780 | reverse complement strand
CTGCCTTATAAATTACATATATGATAAATAATGGTTGACAGAATATTGGATGTATGATATAATATTCCTGCCAATATAATGCATACCATGAAATTTATGTGCATTGTTATTTGCCTGAATATATGCTAAAATTAAGGAGGATGAAATATAAAAATGGAAAAATCAGACAGAACTGTCAAGGATAATGCCTGCGAGAGTAATGGGATATGACGGAAGGGAATAC
>DCGK01000058.1:0-4028 GCA_002315235.1 Ruminococcus sp. UBA1780 | reverse complement strand
TTCATCAGGCAGAGGATTTATGCACCACTGTAGATGAAAAAATAGCAGGAATGCCACAGGACGCATATCTTATACCGATAGTCACAGTAGTAATCAATTTCAGCGACCGTAAATGGAATCAGCCGAGAAGTATCCATGAACTTATATATCCGAAGTACAAAGGAAACGAACTTATGCGGTTTGTACCGGATTATTTTATCAATGTACTTGATCCGTATGACATGGATGATGAAGAGATTGACCGTATGGAAAGTAATCTTCGTGAGGTTATGTATACGGTTAAGTATTCGTCAGACAGGAAAAAACTTGCAGAAATAGTCATGGCAAGCAGCAGGTTTTCCAGTCTCGATCCGGAAACTGCAAATTTTATCGAACATTACGGAAACATAAAACTTAACAGAAATGCAAAAGGAGGATATGACATGTGCAGAGCAATACAGGAAATGAAGGATGAACGAGATAGGGCAGTTGGAGAACGAGATAAGGCAGTTGGAGAACGAGATAAGGCAGTAGTTGAACGAGATAAAGCGGTAGAGGAAGCCAGCAAAGTTGTAGAAAAAGTAAAAGCAGAAGCTGATAAAGAGAAAAAACAGCTGGAAGCAAAACTGGCAAAATATCAGGAACTATACGGAGAGCTTGACTGAAAGTTTTACAGGTCATAAATTATAAAAATCAAGCCACCATAATTTCGTGATTCCGGTAATGAATTATGCGAAACATTGAAAAAATCACACCATCCTGTTATAATTATTGATAAATGACGTAAAAACAGCGGAGCCGGTAATATCGGCTCCGCTGAAAAAATGCTGCGCATTTATTTTACGCGTTTTACTTTTTTAATTACATTACCCTTTTCGTCAACGATTGAGCAGTTGTCGAGCTGGGCACTGAGGTTTGAAACGATGCTCTGTCGGTATTCGGTGCGGAGAGCCTGCTGTTCAGCCTTTTCTGCTTCAGTGAGGCCTTCAGGTGTTTTTGATTTTCTTGCGAGTTCATTTATTCGCTGGATTTTTTCATCTGTCATATTAAAATCTGCCTTTCGGAAATTTTTATATTACTATTGTATCATAAGGAGAACATAATTTCAATGCTGAAAACAGTACTTATAACGGGAGCATCAAGGGGAATCGGGGCGGCCACGGCGGAAGTATTTGCTGAAAACGGCTGGACGGTTATAATAAACTATAACAGCAGCGGGGAAAAGGCGCATGCCCTTGCTGAAAAAACCGGCGGATTTGCAGTAAAAGCCGATGTGTCCGACCCTGTTCAGACTGAGGAAATGATTAATGCCGTTATTGAAAAATACGGTAAGATAGACGCTCTTGTAAACAACGCAGGTATTTCTGTTACAGGACTTTTTGACCTTGTTTCCGATGATGATGCCCGCAGAATATTTGACGTAAATGTATTCGGAACCCTTAACTGTACCAGAAAGGTGCTTCCTCACATGCTTAAGCGAAGATACGGAAAGATTATAAATATTTCCTCCATGTGGGGACAGACAGGCGGCTCCTGTGAGGTGCATTATTCTGCCGCAAAGGCTGCAGTAATCGGATTTACCAAAGCTCTTGCCAAGGAGACGGGGTCTGCCGGTATCAATGTGAACTGTGTGGCTCCGGGAATGGTAATGACTGATATGACCGCATGCTATACCGGTGAGGAGGTTGAGGAGATAAAGGAGGAGATACCTCTCGGAAGGTGCGGAGAGCCGCGGGACATTGCAGAAACAGTTTATTTTCTTGCAACGGAAAAGGCGTCATTTATCACGGGTCAGGTTATAGGAATTAACGGCGGAATGGTTATATAAAGTGCACAAAGCCGGCAGTGTGCGATTGTGCACTTTAAAAACAATAAACAAAAATAAAAATGCCTATTGAACTTTTAAATCTATTGTGATATATTTGATTTACGCGATAATGAACAGGCACGCAGAATAGCGGTTTGTGTCTGTTTTTTCATAAATGATTCAATGTAATATGTGTAGGAAAAAAGGTGGAAAGTAAATCATGAATGTGTTCAGAAGGACATATCTTAAAATCGGCGAATTTATAAGGAATACAAATGAAAGAAGAAATAAAAACAGCATAATATATGAGATGACATGCTTTTTCCTTACAGTTCTCTATCCTGTGTTTATAGTACTGATGGCAGAGCTTAATCAGGGAAAATATCCGAGCAGACTTGTAATGTTCATTGTACGGAATCCTATGGTTTTCATTTTTGACATTGTAGTTGCTTCGGCAATATTTGCTGCGCTGTGTCTTCTTTTCCGAAAGGTCTGGAGAGCGGTTGCGATTCAGAGTATAGTTTATTTCATACTTTCAATAACTGAGCTTTTCAAGTTCGGAACAAACGGAAACCATCTTATTATGACTGATATGAAGCTTGTAAAGAGTATGAAGAGCCTCACATCATTTGCGTATATCAAAATAACTCCGAGACTTGTTATCTACACTCTGATTGTACTTGCATATATCGGTACGGTTTTCTGGTTCAATCCTAAAATCAGAATCAGCATTAAGAAGAGCATTGCTCCGGGAATTGCCTGTGCGGCTTCAGTTGTGTCAATGTTTTTCTTTACTGCTTTTTCAAATCCTGTATATTCATTCTTCAGAGTAGACACAACATCTGCTGACAACGTGTTTATTCTTAACGAAAAATTTGAAAACAACAGTTTTCTTGCGTTCTTTATGCAGACAGCAAGTGAAAATCTTGCAAACAAACTGGTTGTTCCTGAAAACTATACAGAGGAAGCTATTGTAAACTATCTTGGTGACAACCATGGTGTTGTAAGCAGTACTTCTGCTGATCCGGATTTTAAAAAGCCTAACGTTATTGTGGTTATGTCAGAGGCTCTTGCGGATTTCAGAGTATTTGACGAGCTTAAAATAAGCGACAGCTGCTATGAGGGAATTGATCAGGTTGCAGCTGAAGGACACAGAGGAAAGCTTATCGTTCCTACATTTGCAAGCTTTACTGTAAGAACTGAGTTTGAGCTTCTTTTCGGACTTCCGGTAAAGTCACTCAACGATCCTAACATGCCTCAGAGAATGCTTGCTGAGAGAGAACAGCCTTCAGTAGTTCGTTACTACAAGGGTATGGGTTACAACACTGCATACGTTCATCCGTTCCTCAGCTCATTCTACAGCAGAAAGAGAATTTACGGACGTTTTGGATTTGACCAGATGATTTTCGAGGATGATTTTACAGTTCCTGTAGAGTACAAGGGTGCATATATCAAGGACAAGACTGTATTTGACCAGATTGAAAAGCTTATAAAGGAAAGTGATGAACCGCTTTACGTTCACACTACAACAATGCAGAATCACCAGCCTTATACTGACGGCCCTTCACCTAAGGAACTGGATAACTATCTTTCAAATATAAAGCTTACTGCTGATTCGCTCAGAGCGTTTACAGAGCATCTTAAGAAGATTGATGAGCCTACGCTTCTGTTTATGGTGGGAGATCATTTCCCGTCATTCAAGAATGATGAAAACAACGTTTACGAGCAGCTTGGCATCAACAGTTCAACATGCGGCAGCGTATTTGAACAGTCATATCTTATATGGAGTAACTACGGCGAGGATTTCTCAGATCTTCCTGAAGAAAAATTCTCAGCTTTCTACGTTCCTTATGTAATTCTTGATACTATCGGAGCACCTAAGGATACCTTCGTAAATGCAATGACAGAAAAGATGAAGAACCTTCCGGTTTACTCAACTCAGTATGATTCATCAATCCCGAATGACAGTGAGCTTGACGTGCTTACATATGACAGAGTAATCGGCGAAAATATTTCAGGCTGATGTAAAATCACATAGCCCTGGACAAAAAAAACATCCCTGCCTTTTTGTGGCGGGGATGTTTTTTTGTCATATTTGCAGTAAAAGCTTGCAAAATTCCTCGGCGACGTTGACGAATCAGATCACGACAAGCCTGACCAGATTGATGCTACATATATTCTCAGAGCTATTCTTATCAAGGATGCTCTGGGCGCAGATATAATCACAGAAGAAATCTGGCAG
>DCGK01000017.1 GCA_002315235.1 Ruminococcus sp. UBA1780 | reverse complement strand
GCTTGTTAAAAGCAGAGCTTTGAAGTGAAAATATGTTCAGACCTGCCGGACATGCAGAATAATTCCGCGGACTGGTGCAGTGAAGAAAATGTATATATGATATTGCATTTTTTGTTCATCTGTGGTATAATTCTATGTAATCGGATGTAAAGTTTTAGTGAATAGTATGATAATTGTGTAAAGTAAAGTTGATGAATATTTTTTATAACAGGGAGTTGTTATTATGAAAAAGTTAGCATTGTATGTGTCATCAGTTCTTCTGGCAGCAGCAGTTCTGACAGGTTCATCCGCAATGAACACAGGCAAAGTAAGTGCGGACAACCCGATTTGTCAGACAGCGTTTTCACCGGACCCGGCTCCGATGGTTGTGGATGATACACTTTATGTGTATACCGGTGTTGACCGTGAAGGAAACAACGATTTTTATTACATGACTGGTTATCAGTGTCTGTCTACGAAGGATATGCAGAACTGGACAAACCATGGTGTATTTATGAATGACACTGATTTCAAGTGGGCATCCAAGAATAACGCATGGGCTTCACAGTGTATTGAACGAAACGGGAAGTATTATTTCTACTTCACAACCACAACAAACGGAAGAGCCATAGGCGTAGGTGTTTCAGATTCACCTACAGGTCCGTTTAAGGATGTTCTCGGAAAGCCGCTTGTCGGACCTAACTGGGATTATATTGATCCTACAGTTATGATTGATGATGACGGACAGGCATGGCTTATGTTCGGCAATCCTAAGTGCTACTATGTAAAGCTTAAGGAAGACATGGTTACACTTGACGGTGAAATAAAAAGCTTCAGTATGACAAAGGATGCATTCGGACCAAGCGAAAAGAGAGACTCTTCATATGGTGAAGGTCCGTGGATAACTAAGCACGGTGACCTCTATTATCTTGTATATGCTGCATTTTACGGAAGTGACGGCGGCGAAAGCATGGGATACTCAACAGCTCCTTCGGTAACCGGTCCGTGGAAATACGGCGGACAGATTATGAAGGCCCATAACTGCTTTACAACACACGGAGGCATTATTGACTTTAAGGATCATTCATATTTCTTCTATCATAAAAACGGACTCAAGGGCGGCGGTACATTCAACAGAAGTGCTGCAGTAGAAGAATTTACATATAAGGCAGACGGCTCAATTCCTCTCCTTACAATGTCAAATGAAGGCCCTGCACAGCTGGAATATCTTAATCCTTATGTCAGAACCGAAGCGGAAACAATTAACTGGAGTGAAGGCATCAAGATTGAAGCCTGCTCGGAAGGCGGCGCAAACATTGCCAGTATCGAAGCCGGTGACTACGTAAGAGTCAAAGGTGTAGACTTCCGTGAGGGTGCTGAATCATTTAAGGCAAGTGTAGCTTCGAATGCTGACGGCGGAAAGATTGAACTTCATCTTGACAGCAAGACAGGTCCTGTTATAGGTACGGCGAATGTATCCGGCACAGGCGGATGGCAGAACTGGGAAGAAGTAACCGGTACAGTCAAAGGTGCTGAAGGCGTTCATGATCTTTATCTTGTATTCAACGGCGGAAGCGGTTTCCTTTTCAACGTGGACTGGTGGCAGTTCGGATCTGACAAGGTTAGCGCTGCTGAACCGGGAACTCCTGCTGAAGACAACGGATACATATTCCACAGCACATTTGAAAGCGGTGCAGACAGCTGGACCGGCAGAGGAAGCGCAAAGACCTCTGTTGCTTCAGGAAATGCACAGTCAGGTTCAAAATCACTTTCTGTTACAGGAAGAGAGGCAGAATGGAACGGTGCACAGAAGGTTTTAAGCTCATCAAAGTTCAAAGCCGGTCAGGAATATGCATTCAGCGTATGTTTCGGAAACACAGATGCTGATGATACAGTGGAATACAAGCTGACTCTTCAGTATACTGATGCATCCGGTGAGGTTAATTACGACAAGATTGCACAGACATCCGGAAATCCGGGAGAATTTGTTCAGCTTTACAATCCGAACTACAAGATTCCTTCAGGGGCATCAGACTTATATATAATTGCGGAAACAAC
The DNA here is from genome assembly GCA_002315235.1 of Ruminococcus sp. UBA1780. Classification (GTDB taxonomy): domain Bacteria; phylum Bacillota; class Clostridia; order Oscillospirales; family Ruminococcaceae; genus HUN007. Next base: position 503 of record DCGK01000017.1, on the reverse strand, counting down.
TGATTCAAAATGTGATTTTTATATTGATGAAGCTATCGCAGCTCCTGCAGGCACAGAGATTGACGGACCAAAGTCAACAGCTGTTTCACCTACAAAAATCAAGGGCGATCTTGATATGGACGGAAGAATTTCAGTCGGTGACCTTGTAGCTCTCAAGAGCGGCGTTCTCAGCGGATTCAAGAGCAAGTCAGCAAAGAGTAATGCCGACGTGGACAACAGCGGTGAAGCAAATTCAGCAGATGCCGTTTATCTTCAGAAGTATCTCCTCGGCACACTTGCTGAATTCCCGGACAACACACCTCCTGAACCTGAGAAGCCTGCATTTAACTACAATGCAAAGCTCTCATACAAGGAAGCACCTGGTAATTATCTTGAACCTATGAACGGCGGCGGACAGATTATCAAGGAAACATATACAGGCATTAACGGAGGAAATACTCTTAATGTATATCTGCCGGCCGGATATGACAAGAATAAAAAATACAACATTTTCTATCTTATGC
>DCGK01000140.1 GCA_002315235.1 Ruminococcus sp. UBA1780 | reverse complement strand
AATTCTATACATCCTGAACAGTTACGATTTGTTAAGATAAACAGACAGGGTGAAGTCACCGGACTTCACCCTGTCTGTTTTGTTCAAAGCTCTGTGTTGTTCAAAGCTCTGTGTTGTTATAAAATATTGTTTGTAACTACTCTGAAGTTACCCGGCTTGACCTCGTCAATACCGTTCACAACATAGTTAATCAGCATTTTTTCAGATCTTGGATTGTGGCTGACAAGTGTATTTACCCTGGCATCAACATGCTTCTTGGTTTTATTGTACACAAATTCATCATCAACCGCATTTCTGACATCGCGGCTGAACTGCTTCATGTTTCCGGCCTTTACGGCATCAGGGAAAAACATAATGAATTTCTCTTTGTTCCATCTTGCTATGTAGCCGTTTTCGCCCGCAAGATAGCTGAGTTTTTTTACAACTGACTTTACAAGCTCGTCAACACCCTCGTACAGTTCACTGCCTATCTCGCTGTAGTTTGTGATTTCGACAACGCTGACAGCGCAGATGCGGTTGTCAGAAGGAACGCTGATATCGTGGTTTACGCATTTTGTAAATGCATTTCCGTTCATAAGACCTGAAACCTCGTCGATATTTGCCTGTCTGAAAATATCGTCGCTGAGCTCACGCTGACGGTCGATGAATGCCTTCAGTTCCTTGTTTCCCTCGAACTGAATAAGCATGTCATCAAGCACCTGAATATTTTTCTTGTTTGTTTCAAAAGCATCACGGAGACTGTCCTTCATGTTGCTGAAATTAACTGAAAGCTCCTCAATCTCGTCCCCTGTCTTCGGAACATTTACGTCTATATCAAAGTTGAAATTTGCAATCTGTCTTGTCTGTCTTGAAAGCTTTTCCACCGGTTCAACAATGTACCTGAAAATGATAATTCCCATTCCCGTTACAAGTCCGGCAAATACAAAAAGAACAACGCTGAGAAGAATTTTCAGAAGAAGAATTCTGCCGTGCATCTTTTCACGTTCAGTATCACCTGTTCTGTAGTGAGTCACAAGAAACTTTTCGGTAAATTCGGAAATATAAACAGCATTCTTCGAATACTTTTCGCTGAAGAGTTTACCCGCTTCCTCACGGTTTTCCATGCCGACAAGTTCATCAGTCTGTGTAATGTATGTATCAAAATCAGAGCATATTGACTGGACAAGCGAATTTTCAACTTCATCATTTCCTTCTCCGAAGCTGTTCTCAACATCTCTGCGTGCTTCGATAAGAACGGATTTCATGCTGTTGTATTTTTCAACCGTTTCCTGCGAACCTGTTGAAAAGTACTCGTCAAGATTTTCATTAAATGAATCAAATGTGGATCTGAATCTGTTTATTTCCGCAAATGAATCCGCCAGACTCTCCTGTCTTGAGAAAAGCACTTCAAACGAATACACTGAAAGTGAGCATATTATCAGAACCAATGAAATAACCAGCGCAAATGCAAAAGTAAACTTCTGCTTAAGTGAATATTTTTTCTTTAAAAGCTTTGTTATCATGCAAGACCTTCCTTTATTTCTCTGAGTGTATAAATAATATTTGCGTATATACCACGGGCTGCTTCTTCAGGTGAAAGAATACCGAGGGATACAGACTCTATTGCCTGTCTGTAGTATTTCTGCATCTCAGAATTTTCGAAATAAGGACTGATAAGTACCGGCTTGCTGTCAAAGAGAATGTTTGCCGAATCCCATGCCGGACCGCTGAGCATATCAGTGCCCTGAAGTGCCTCAAGAGCTGATGCCGACGCCGGAATACCTCTTGTTGTTCCGAGAATACGTGCACAATCCGGATCGTTAAGAAGGAAGTCGAGAAGCATTGCGCTTTCCGCCGGATGTTCAGTTTTGCTGTTTACCGCAAAGAGAACCGAAGGCTTGTACATCCAGCCTGTGCCCTCTGCACCGTCCATTTCAAGAAGAGGTCCGCATACAAGCGAGTCAGAATTATTTAATGCGCTGCGGTATTTTGAAACAGAGCTTCCCCATTCGGCAATACCGGCAGTCTTTCCGTTCTTCCATGAATCTGATTCATAAAAATTGCCATTCCCGCCGTTCATCATTTCAACACTTCTTACAACGCCTGCGTCCTGAAGACTTTTGTAAAATGAAAGAGCATCGGAAAGCTCGCTGACGTCAAAGCCGATATTTCCATCTTCTGTAATAAACTGATGACCTGTTTTCTGCTGCTCATAAACAACTGCAAGGTAAAATGCCGTAAATCCGGAGCCGTTGTCTGCCTCAAGCGGATATGCTCCCTGCCTGTTAAGCTTTTCAGCTGCTGTAAACAGATCGTCCCATGTTTCCGGAAGCTCTGCGCCGGCTGATTCAAATGCGTTTTTGTTATAGAAAAGAGTTCTTCCCGTTACTGAAGCCGGAACAGCGTTGAGCACTCCGTTTCTTCTTCCGAACTCAAGTATACTTTTGTCAAAATTCTCAAGGTCTATGTATTTTCCGAGTTTTTCAAGGTCGTAAAAGCCTGAACCGTCGTATGAAAGACTTACCAGCCAGTCATAGTTGACCTGCATTACATCAGCACATTCTCCGCTTTCAAACTGACTGAAAATCTTATTCTTCCAGCCTGACCAGCTTCCGTATTCCGTTTCAACGTTAATCTCCGGATGTCTGCTCTCAAAAAGCTCTGCAGCTGCCTTTGTTGCTTCGTGTCTTTCATCTCCGCCCCACCATGACAGGGTAATGGTGCATTCGCCGGAATTTTTAACTCCGGAAAATTCGCTGTTCTGCGGACCGCAGGATACAAGAGTAATCGCCGCTGCCAGTGCAGTTACTGATGCCAGTACTTTCTTAATCATAGAATAATCACCTTTACACAATTCTTATTCCCCGATAACAGCTTATGCCTGCTGAAAATACTCATTCACATACGTTTTATGTGAAATACTAAATCCCGTCACGCTTTCTTTGCATGAAAACGTTTCCCTGCTCACACACGGTTTTTATTATATCATTCCATGAACATATAGTCAACATATTATTCGTCCAAATTACTGATGTATAGTCTTATTTTTCTATGCAGTTTCGATAATAACTCAGATTAGTCCGGGATTTAACACGTATAAAGGCTCCTGCAGATATTCTGCCGGAGCCTTTGTGTTCAAAGCTCTGCTTTTAACAAG
>DCGK01000033.1 GCA_002315235.1 Ruminococcus sp. UBA1780 | reverse complement strand
GAGCTGGGCGGTCTGGAGATAGGAAGCTGGGTTAAGCCTAAGGGAGGCTATTTCGTGTCATTTGACGCCCTTGAGGGCTGTGCTAAAGCTATTGTGGCTAAGGCAAAGGAAGCTGGTGTTACTATGACTGGAGCTGGAGCAACCTTCCCATATGGAAATGATCCTAAAGATAGTAATATTAGAATTGCTCCATCGTTCCCGACTCCTGAAGAACTGGCTGTTGCAGCAGATATTTTTGTAACATCTGTAAAGCTTGTTAGTATTGAGAAATTTCTATAAAGGATAATTCTGTATAAATAATCCGTTAAGATTTTTTTCTGGAAGGAATAAGTAAATGGTTAGAGTATTATTGCTGGCCACCAGGCCACAGGCACTTGAAACTATAAAAAAAATAATGCCACCGGGAGTACAGGTTAGAACAGCGATGCTTTCTAGCGGTAGTACTATCATGTTTGAAACGGCCTTTGCTGCTGACGTTATTATTGTTCATATAGAAAATGTTAACAGACAGAGACTTTTTGGAATAATGGATTTAAGAGAGGATGATACATATAAGTATCTTCCTATGCTTGTTATTGGAGATGAATCTGACAGGGAAATATTCGAGCAGAATGTTAAGCCTGGGGCTGACAGAGTTATTGATGTAGATGCAGATGAGAACTCTATTAAGCAGGCTATTGCCGGTGTTATTGACCTTAGAGAAATTGAGGAAAAACATATCCTCATAATTGATGATGACCCTGTGGTTCTCAAAACCATGAGATCATTTCTTGAAGATACCTATACTGTAACGGCTGTTAAGTCTGGTAAGCTTGCGCTTAAATTTTTGGAGAAGCAGAAGCCTGATGCTATTATACTGGACTATATGATGCCAGAATGGGATGGAGGGACCACCTTCCAGCTTATTAGAAGTACAGAGAATGGTAAGAGAGTACCGATTATTTTTGCAACAGGAATTAATGACAAGGGTAAGGTTATGGAATGCCTTTCATTAAAGCCTCAGGGCTACCTTGTAAAGCCTGTTAATAAGTCGGATGTACTATCCAAATTAAAAGAGATTGTATAATAATTTAAAGCATGGCTTTTATGCCATGCTTTTATTCTACATTATTTTTGCGATTTTTTGCTTTGAATTGTCTTATACTAAGTTTTGTTTTGAGTTGCTATATTAAAGGAGTAGTCGATGGAAAAGAAGATGGGTGATTATACAAGAGTTGATCGAAAACTAGTAAAAAAAGCGCGTATTTTTGATATGTATGAGGATACCATAATTCTTCCAGATGGAAGAGAAGCAATATATGATTATTTGGAACATAAAGGTGCGGCTGCAGTAATTCCTGTTTTGGAGGATGGGAGAATACTTATGGTAAGGCAGTTTAGGAATGCACTAGACAGATATACCCTTGAAATACCTGCAGGAGGTAGGAATTCTACTTCTGAGGATTATATGGTTGCTGCTGCAAGGGAACTTGAAGAGGAGACTGGATACAAAAGTGAAAAATTGACTCATTTGGTCGATGTAAGAACTGCAGTTGCTTTTAGTAATGAAAAGATAGCTATTTTTGTTGCGGAAAATCTTGTTAAAACTGAACAGCATCTGGATGAAGATGAGTTTATTGATGTTAAAGCATACACAATTGATGAGCTTAACTCGTTAATTAAGTCTGGTGCCATCGAAGACTCAAAAACTATATCAAGTATAATGGCTTATCAGATTTTACATATCTAGTTAACGTAATGAAATTGACATAAATTGTTAAAATTTTTTTATAAAATTTTTTTTCACAACATATTGTGACTGTCAAAGTCAAGGGTTTGAATATGTTGTGATTTTTGCGGAAAAACCCTTGAAAATAGCCTAAAAATAAGGATTTTTGGATTTGATTTTCTCGGTCAATGCTATTATAATGGCAAGCATGGAAAAGGAAATTACAGGATTCATAAATTATTTACATAATGTAAAAAAGATGTCTAAGAACACAGAGATGTCTTATCGAAGGGATTTGACCAAGCTGAATAATTTCGTTGGGTCAAAGAGTATACCTCAGATTACAGAGGATGATTTAAGTGCTTACATTAGCAGCCTTAAGGATCAGGGTTTTAAGCCAGCAACTGTTTCCAGAAATGTTGCTTCGATAAAAGCATTTTTCCATTATCTGGTAAAAGAGGGTATTGCACCTGAGGATATATCGATTTCTCTTAAGTCACCTAAGATTGAGAAGAAGCTCCCAGAAATACTTACAACAGAGGAGGTTGTGAGACTGCTTGAACAGCCTAAGGGTGATTCTCCAAAAGAAATCAGAGATAAGGCTATGCTTGAGCTTTTGTATGCAACTGGCATCAGAGTATCTGAGCTTATCAATCTTTCTGAGACTGATGTTAATATGGCTATGGGATATATCGTGTGCAGGGATGCGCACAAGGAAAGAGTAATTCCTTTTGGCGGTGAAGCAAAGTACGCTTTGAACAGATATATTGGCGAATCAAGAAACGCAATGCTTGACGATGCAAACTGTATTACGCTTTTTGTTAACTGCTCTGGTCAACCGATGAGCAGACAGGGCTTTTGGAAGCTTATCAAGTATTATGCTAAGAAGGCTGGAATTGATTCAGACATTACACCGCATACCTTGAGACATTCCTTTGCAGCTCATCTTGTGGAGAATGGTGCTGATTTAAGGGCGGTACAGGAGATGCTTGGTCATTCAGATATTTCTACAACTCAGATATATGTAAATATGAACCACAGCAGGATCAGAGAGGTTTATGCCAAGGCTCATCCAAGACATTAATTATTTAGAAATTAATAACTCCCGGAGAACTAGACTTGTTTCAGTTTTCCGGGAGATTTTTTTATACCATTTCTGCTATATCATATATTAATTTTTCTGAAGCATCCCATCCTAGACATGGATCTGTGATGGATTTACCATAGACACCATCACCAATTTTTTGACATCCTTCTTCAATGTAGCTTTCAATCATAAGACCTCTGACCATGCTTCTGATATCTGCAGAATGTCTGCAGCTGTGAAGAATTTCCTTGCTTATTCGAATCTGCTCAAGAGGCTTTTTTCCTGAATTTGCGTGGTTTGTATCAACAATAAGAGCAACGTTGCTGAGATTTCTCTTCTGATACATATCAAAAAGCTGTATCATATCCTCGTAATGATAGTTGGCATGCGATCTGCCGTCATTGTCAACATATCCTCTGAGAATTGCGTGGGCAATATCATTTCCTGATGTAGTAACATCCCATCCTCTGTAGATAAAGGTATGAGGAACCTGAGCTGCCTTGATTGAGTTAAGCATAACTGAAATGTCACCGCTTGTAGGATTCTTCATACCAACAGGAATATCCATGCCGCTTGCAACAAGTCTGTGCTGCTGGTTTTCCACAGAACGTGCTCCGATTGCACAGTATCCGAGAAGGTCATCAAGATATCTTGCGTTCTCAGGATACAGCATTTCATCAGCGCAGAGAAGTCCTGATTCAGAAATGGCTCTTGTATGGAGTTTTCTTACAGAAATAATTCCTCCTATAAGGTCTTCCTTCTTTTCAGGGTCAGGCTGATGAACCATACCCATATAACCTTCACCTGTAGTCCTTGGCTTGTTTGTATATATTCTTGGTACTATAATTATTTTATCCTTTACTTTTTCCTGAACTGCTGAAAGACGTGAAACATAGTCAATTACTGAATCCTCGTTGTCTGCAGAACAAGGCCCGATAACAAGAACAAACCTGTCTGACTTTCCGGTAAAAACATCTCTGAGCTCACGGTCTTTTTCTTCCTTGATTTTTTTTATTTTTTCATCAATAGGAAACTGTTCCTTGATTTCCTTTGGAATCGGCAGTTTTCTGCTAAAATCCATTCCCATAAAATAACACCTCACATAATTTTTTTAATGTACAGCCCGGATGAATCTTCATCACAGATGCACAGATTCAATTATACTACTGATACTCTCAAAAATCAACTCTTACTTTTATAATAAATAGACTTTTTTCATTGACATTTTAACGTCAGTATGATAGAATAAATGTATGTTAGTAAAAATAATTATTAGTGCATTTTCGCTGTTTCACAAAATTTAATACAGTTTATGCAGTTTCATTCTGCACAATGCACAAATCATATTTTAGCATATCATTTCAAAAAATACTATTAAGGAGGATGGACTGTTCTCGTACAGTCTTGTGTACACATCATGGAAATTATAAAAGTTAATCCGCAAAAATGTATCGCGTGTAACGCTTGTATCAGAATTTGTCCTGCACCCGAAGCTTGTGTACCAGCTACCACTCCGGAAGGCAAAAATTACGTATCTGTAAATCCCGCTAACTGCATATACTGCGGTGAATGTCTGAGAAAATGTCCTCACGGAGCAAGGGATTTTGAAGATGATTATGAAGATTTCATTGAAGACATGTACAGCAATAAAGGAAAGGTTTCACTTCTTGTTGATCCTTCAATCAGAGTAGCTTTCCCTGATGTATGGCAGGATGTTCTCAAATGGTTCTATACACAGGGAATCAGAAAGATATATGACGTTTCCTTCGGCGCAGATATTGCCACATGGGCTCAGCTTCGTTCTGTAAGCAGCAAGCTGACTGACAAATACATCTCGTCATCATGTTCTTCAGTTGTAAGCTATGCAGAAAAGCACAATCATGCTCTGCTTGAAAAGCTTTCACCTGTACACAGTCCTGCTGCCTGCATGGCAATTTATGCAAAGTTCAAGCTGAAGGACACTTCAGAGTTTGCTTACCTCGGACCTTGTCCCGGACGCAAGGACGAGTTTGAACAGACTAAGCTCATTCAGTACAATGTAACATTCAGACGCATGAAGGAATACTTCGAAAAAAGGCAGATTTCCTTTGCAAATACAGGTCAGGGATTCAGCTTTGAATTCACTCACAGGCAGGGACTCATGGGTGCTCTCTACTGTAAGCCAAAGGGACTTAAGGAAAACATCCACATGTATCGTCCTGAAAGTAATATTGCAAATGTTGACGGTATCTCAAAAACATATTATCAGCTTGGCCAGTACCTTAAGCCTGAAACACAGAAATACATTCCGGATGTATTTGAAGTGCTCAGCTGTGATGAAGGATGCAACGGCGGTATCGGTATTAACACCGACTTCAGAGTATCCCCTCCGGGAGTTATTTCAAACGTAATGGACGTAACAAGAAAAGACGCTGAAAAGCGTCAGAACGGTCTTCTCGGCTTCGGCAACAAGGGCGACAGGCTCTTCAGGGAATTTGACAAGGAGCTTAAGCTCGATATGTACCTCAGAAAATATCAGCCGAAGACAAACGGTCTTCATTCTCCGAGCGTCGAAAACCTCAATGCTGTATACAACTCAATGCTCAAGTTTACAGATGCAGACAAAAATATCAACTGCCGTGCATGCGGTAACAAAACATGTCAGGAAATGGCTGTTTCTGTATTCCACGGTACAAACATAAAAGAAAACTGCGTATACTATGTACGCAATATTTCAGGAAACGAATCTGTTGCAGTTACCGGAATCAAACAGACACTTGATTCAGTTGAAAAGATTATCAGGGAAAATATGCCTTCTCTCACAGACCAGATTACACTCATCAGAAAAGAAGCTGTTTCAATCTATTCAAACAATGACAAGACTGCTGAAGCCGCTAAAACAATCAACAAGGTTATCACTCAGATGATTGATGCCTGCAACAATCCTAAGGGTGTTTCAAGAGAAACAATCACTGAAATCGCAAGTACTCTTGAGCTTATACGCAAGATCATTCTCAACCTTGACAAGTTTGTAACAAAGAATTCTGAATCAGGATATGCAATTGACAAGTGTGTAAGCTCAATTGATGAAATTTCAAAAACAATCCAGCATACAGTAAACAACGTAACAGCTAACAACAGATAAACATAAAGTTTCATTACTCCGTCACATCAGTGACGGAGTAAATGCATTTAAAAAGGATGATAGACAGAACATGAACTATGAAATAATAACTGCCCCGCTTATTGGTGCTGTAATCGGAACCGTAACAAACGGAATAGCTATCAGAATGCTTTTCAGGCCATGGAAACCGGTATATATCGGCAAATTCAGACTTCCGTTCACACCGGGACTTATTCCGAAGGAAAAGCCAAGAATTGCACACGCTATTGCAGGAGTAGTCGGAAACAATCTTCTTGATGATGAAACAATAAGAAAAACTCTCCTTTCTGATGAGATTAAGGAAAAACTGCTTGGTGCAGTCGAAGCGAAAATATCTGCTTTTTCTGAAAACACAGATTCAATTTCCTTTGTGCTTGAGGAAAAGGGTCTTATGAATATAATTGACGAAAAGGAAATCTCTCTCTGCGGAACAGCAGGTACCTCAATCGCCAAAAAAATGATCAGCATGAACGTTGCTGATTCTCTTATCGACTTTGCCGCTGCAGAGTTTGATAAAAACCCTAACCCGCTTATTGCCGGATTTGCATCAAAAGCAATCAGCTCCGCAAAGGACTCACTTGTTACAAAAATCAACAGTCTGATTGAGGAAAAAGCACCTTCAATAATTTCAGAGCTTATAGATAAAGAATACGAAAAAATCAAGAATAAACCTGTATGTGAAGCCGTGGAATACCTTAGCGGAAAATTTCCTGATTACCGCGAAAAGCTCTGGTCACTCTACACCGGATTTATCGGCAGATATCTTTCATCTCTGCTAAGAGGACTAAATATAAGCAATATAGTTGAACAGAAGATTAACGAATTTGAACTTCCGGAACTGGAAAAAATCATTATGGATATCGCTAAAAAAGAACTCAATGCCCTGGTTGCTCTCGGAGGTCTTCTTGGATTTCTTATGGGATTCATAAACGTACTTATCAGCTGACGGAAAATTCTTATGTAAATATCTGTGTATAAAAGAACAGCATGTCAAAGCTTTGCAGCCGCATATCTTTGATGTGCTGTTTGTTTTTAGTGAAAGTCAAATTAATTGTGACGTTCACTATATCATCATTTTTCTATACTATGCACAAAAATAACATATATTTTTTTCTTGGCTGAAGTTGAAAGATGGTTGAAAAACTGTTGAAAATATGATAAAATTATACATAGATTAATACATAAAACGGAGGTCCTTTTATATGAAATGTCCAAATTGCGGCGAAATGATAAAAGAAAAAAAGAAAATGAATTTCTGCGGTTTCTGCGGTTCGAACCTTAAAACAGGTGAAAAAACGCTTACACTGCCTGAATCAGACGATAATTTCTCTTCCGGACATAATATTCCGGCTGCAGCCAGTGACAGCTTCATTCCGGAAGCTTCTCCTGCACCGGCTCAGAATCTCCGTGCCAGCCTTGCTTCACCGTTTGAACAGATGGTCAAGGAAAGCGCTGCTGCACAGGGGGCAGGCGGATTCCAGACAACAATCACACCTCCGCCGTTTGAAAATGCATCAGTATCTGAAGTACCTTCATTTTCTGCAGCACAGGCACCTGCAGCAGAAAAGAGTTCTTCACCATTAAATTCATTTGATCCTTCTTCACTTTCTGCTTTTGATCCTTACAAAGCTCAGCAGGCTGCTGCGGCGGCAAATGACGATATTTTTAAACCGACAATTACTGCTACCGTAAACAAATCAGTTTCTGAAAAGGAAGAAGAGCCGGCTGGTGAAGTAAAAAATACCGCATCATCACCTATTGGTGCTTTTGATCCTTCTTCACTTTCTGCTTTTGACCCTTACAAGGCTCAGCAGGCTGCTGCGGCGGCAAATGACGATATTTTCAAACCGGCAATTACTGCTGCTGTGAACAAATCAGTTCCTGAAAAGGAAGCAGAACCGGCTGATGAAGTAAAAAATGTCACACCGGCATCGCCTATCGGCTCCTTTGACCCTTCCTCACTTTCTGCTTTTGATCCTTACAAAGCTCAGCAGGCCGCTGCGAAAGCTAATGATGATATTTTTAAACCAACCGAACCTGCAGCAGAAAAGAAGGATGAACCTGTTTCATTCAGAGATGCTCTTGAGGCACTTGTTGAAGAAACTTCAGAACCAATTGATCCAGTTATCCCTGAAGAAAAATCAGATGAACCTGCAGTCACACCTGAGGCTGAAGAAAAGAAACATTCAGGCTATCAGGGAATCAACATTTCAAAAAATGTTAAGATCAGAAACGTATCAGATGACCCGAATTCATCATCCGGAACATACATGGAATACACAAGAGAAGCAGAAACGGAAAATGCTGACTCTTCATTCAGCAAGTATTCCTCATTCAGCTTTACATCTTCAGAAAAAACTGCTGAAGAACAGTCTGTCACTGAAGAAGTTAAGAAGAAAAATGAAGAAGCAAGAAAAGAAGAAGCAAAGAAGCATCTTGATGAATCCGTTGATTCAATACTTAATTTTGCTTCAGGCCGTTCCTCAGTTAATCTTAAGAAGGAAACAGCCGTTTCTACGGACGAATCTGCTGATACTGAAACTTCTGAAAAGAACTTTATTTCCCTTACAAAATCATCTGACACTCCAAAGGAAACTGAGCCTTCTGCTCCTCTGACAAAGGAAGAGCCTGAAGAGGTAAAGGCACCTGAACCGCAGCCTGAACCGGAACCGGTTAAGGAAAAGGTTATTAACTATGTTGGTCAGGAAAAGAAAGCGGCAGAACAGATGATTGCTTTCAAGGGACTTGTATCAGAAATCGAATACGTTGATGATGAAAAAGACTTTAATTTTGTAATCGGCCAGAGTATTCCTGCTGATACTGAAGTTCTTCCGGGCACAACAATCAAGCTTACAGTAAGTGCCGGCACCTGGTCAGAATGGGAAGAAAATCCTGTACCGGTTTCCTCAAACAATTTCATTACTGAAACAAAAACTGAATACCGAAAGAGAAGCAGAACACGTTCTATTGACAAGCGTGATACGACTGATACAAGTGAATTCGAAGATTATACTCTCACAGGACAGGACAGCAAATATTCTGACTGGGAAGTTGACCAGTATTATTCTTCAGAAGCTGTTCCTCCGGGACCTACATGTGAAATCGTAAGAGTTACAAACGGTTTCAAGTATGCAGGCTGGTTCAACCCTGCAAATCCCGGCGGAATGTCATTCTCCAGTCCTGATGTTGCAAATTTCTTCAACACAAACCTTTCAAATGTTAAATGGTCATATGAAGAAATTATTTCCGAACAGAATATCAAGCCTGATGTAAAGAACTGGAAGCTTGTTACTGACAATATGAATTCCACACCTGCCGGTGATCCTATGATCAGCAATATCTTCTTCAGCGCTCATGTTGTTGACGCAAAATCATATGCAATGAAGTACGGTTCAGCCGAAACTGAATGGTATATTTACAAGAAAAGAGCACTTCTCGAAACTGTTTACCACTTCGAAAAGGAAATTATTTCTGACTGGAGTGAGTGGACAGAATGGGCAGAAAAAGAACTTACAGGTTCTGAAGACTGTCAGGTTGAAAAGAGAGTACTCACAAGATCAAGAAGAAAAATTCCAAATGCATAAAATAACACGGGATGCTTCCTGACAGCCCGAATAAAAAATCCGCTTCGCACTATGCACGAAGCGGATTTTTTTATCAGATGTTTGTTATTACCTTTGTAACCAGCTGCTTGAACTGTGATGAAACCCTGTCTGCAATCTCCTGAACTTCTCTGTGATTAAGAGGTGTCGCTGAAATACCCGCAGCCATATTTGTTATACAAGATATACCGCATACCTCAAGTCCCATATGTCTTGCCGCCATTGCTTCACATGCTGTACTCATGCCTACGGCATCGGCACCCCAGCGTGAAGCCATTCTTATTTCAGCAGGTGTTTCATAGTTTGGTCCTGTAAACTGAACGTATACGCCTTCCTGAGGCTTTATACCGCATTCTTCTGCGGATTTTTTTATAATATTCCGCATTCTTATGCTGTAAACTTCACTCATATCAGGAAATCTTGTTCCAAGCTCCTCAATGTTCGGTCCGATAAGCGGGCTCGGCACACCTGTTGTAATATGGTCAGTAATAATCATAAAGTCACCGGCATGAAAAGCAGGATTAACACCGCCTGCTGCATTTGTAAGTATAAGCTTTTTTGCTCCCAGCATTCCCATTAGTCTTACAGGCAGCACAACATCAGACATCCTGTATCCCTCATAGTAGTGAACCCTTCCCTGCATAATCACTACAGGAACATTTTCAACATATCCGAATACAAATCTTCCCTTGTGCCCCTTTACAGTAGACACCGGAAAACCTTCGATATCACTGTATTCGACTGCAGCAGCAGTTTTAATGCTTTCAGCATAGTCTCCGAGTCCTGAACCAAGAACAAGTCCGGCCTCCGGGACAAAGTCAGTAATTTTTCTGATACTGTTTAAACATGATAATAATTTACTGTACATAAAATTTTCATTCCTTTCTGTATTCTAAATGATATCCGCCCGGAGCTCGCTGAGCTTTGAGCTTCCTATTGTGCCGTCAGGCATTTTAAGATTAAAGTTGTCAAGTACAGTTGCTCCGATTACTGCAAAGTTATCTGCATCAGCTATTCTGCCGCCTGATTTCATTGACGGTGAATATGCAAGAAACGGTACCTTCTCCCTGGTGTGATCTGTACCTGTATGCGTAGGGTCATTTCCGTGATCTGCAGTAATCAGCAGAAGATCATCCTCCCTCAGCACCTCAAGAAGCTCACCGAGTTTTACATCAAATCTCTCAAGCTCTTCGGCATAACCGACAGGATTTCTTCTGTGTCCCCACAGCGCATCAAAATCAACCAGATTTACAAAGCACAGACCATGGAAATCACGCTTTGCAATTTCTATTGTCTGTTCCATTCCGTGAACAGAGCTTTTCGATTTGTTTGATTCTGTTATTCCTTCTCCGTCAAAAATATCAGAAATCTTTCCGACTGATATTACATCCAGCCCGTTTTCCTTCAGAACATCAAGCGCAGTTTTTCCAAAAGGTTTAAGAGCATAGTCATGACGGTTGCTTGTTCTTACAAATTCGCCCTTTTTCTTCCCTGTATAAGGTCTTGCAATTACTCTTCCTACCTTCCATTCATCCTTCATTGTAAGCTCACGCGCTATCTCACAGCACCGGTATAGTTCAGCAAGTCCAAAGGTTTCCTCGTTTCCGCAGATCTGCAGAACTGAATCGGCTGACGTGTAAACAATCATGTGCCCGTCACGTATTTCCTCCTCGGCAAGTTCATCAAGAATTACGGTACCGCTTGCACTTTTGTTTCCGATCACCTTACGTCCTGTTCTGGCTTCAAGTTCTCTTATAAGCTCATCGGGAAAACCTGTATCTGTGAATGTCTTAAACGGTGTTGTAATCCTGAGTCCCATCATCTCCCAGTGACCGGTCATTGTATCCTTGCCGTTGCTGGCCTCATAGAGATATGCAAATCTTCCCTCCGGAGAATCGACCGGACTAACCTTGTCAATGCTGTGCAGATTAGCTATTCCAAGCTTCTGAAGGTTTGGAACTGTAAATGTACTGACTGATTCTGAAATATGCCGAAGTGTGTCAGTACCTTTGTCACCGAACCGCTCAGCATCAGGCATTTCACCTGCACCGAGTGAGTCAATAACAACAGCAAATATTCGTTTGTATTTTTTCATAATGAACCCCCCTGTTCCTTAAGGAAACACTGAATAAATCACGTCTCCGACCTGACGCACAGTCTGCGCAGGCAGACTTAATCAGTGCTTCCTGAATTCTGTTTCTGCATTACAGATTCATATATGAGCTGCACTGCCTCTTCAAATTCCTCTGTTTTCAGCGATACAGCCGAAAGAATAATATTAGTCATTCCGTTTTCATCCTTAAGTGCATTAAGTGCGACACCTTTTTCAAGTGCCCTGCTCATCAGTTCATCAGGAGAAACGTGTAAATCAATTACCGCTCTGACGTTTATACCGCTGTCCGCCGTTAAAATATTAATCGACCTGCCGAAGCATTTTTTAAGTGTATCAGCCAGAAGTTTTGACTTTGATGAATACAGTTTTCTCAGCTTTCTTATCTGTGAATCCATATGACCATCACGTATAAACTGACAAAGTGCAATCTGCTCGGTTTTTGATGCGGTCTGATTATAGTCAGCAGATATTTTTCTGTATTCCTCAATCAGAGTTTCAGGCAGAACCATATAGCTCATACGTATTGAAGGAAGAAGAAGTCTGGAAAACGTGCCCATGTAAATTACATTTCTTCCTGATGCCAGACTCTGAAGCGAAGGTGCTCTTCCTGAAAAATATGAAAATTCATGACCATAATCGTCCTCAATTATCAGACACCCGGAATCCAGGGATTTCCTTATCATTTCAAATCTTTCCCCTACACTCATTACTTCGCCGAAAATATTCATATTGGATGGAGTAACATAAATTACATCAGGATTTTCCTCATCATTTTCCCAGCCGTGGTCTCTGAATACAGCTATGCCCTGTCTGAATCCCGGATTGCAGAACCTGATTTTCTTTTTTTCACTTATTACAGCACAAAGAAGATGAAGAAGACTCTGCACACCGGCTCCGACAACTATGTTGTCAGCTGTACAAACCACATTTCTTTTTGCTGAAATATTTAATGCTATAACCTCACGAAGCTCATATTCACCCTGCGGTTCACCGTATGACAGTAATCTTTCGTCCTGTCTCAGTGCGCTTTTGATATATCGTCTCCACATGTCAAAATTAAAGCTTCCCGCATCTGCTGAAGCTGATGCAAAATCGAATCTTACCTTCGGGTCAGACTTTGAAATTGTGTCTGAAGAACTGACTACATTTTTAGGGCGTATACTGCTCACATAAAAACCGCTGTTTCTTTTTGATATAATATAACCGTCAGCGGCAAGCTGCATGTAAGCATTTTCAACAGTTGTCCTGCTAATTCCAAGCTCCTCTGAACATCTGCGTACCGAAGGAAGCTTCTGTCCTGAAGTGAGACTTCCGTCATTTATCATATTTTTATAATATACGTACACTCTCATGTACAGTGGCTGGCTATCATTCTGAAACTGAAACTTCATAAAAGTGACCCCTTAAAAATTCTTGTTTTTGTGTATTTTCTTAACGACAAATTTATATTATTATTATATACAGTTAATGACGGCATTACAAGTTCAAAAATAAATTTTTAAGGAGTAATACATATGAATAATTCAAAAACAAGAAAACTGGTTTTAACATCATTATTTGCCGCTATTGTATGCGTTTTAACTTTTATTGTTAAAATTCCGACACCTACAAAGGGCTATGTCAATCTTGGTGACTGTGCAGTTATCGCTGCCGGATGGTTCCTTGGTCCTGTTTACGGAGCTGCTGCCGGAGGCATAGGCTCTGCGCTTACTGATATTTTCTCAGGCTATTTTGTATACGCTCCGGCAACTTTCATCATAAAAGCAACAATGTCTGCCGCAGCATTCTTCGTTTATCACATCATGAGTGCCAGAGCAAACAATCTTGTTTCCCGCATCACAGCTGGTATTACTGCAGAAATAATCATGATTCTCGGATATTTTATCTATGAAGGCCTCATCTACGGTTCATTTGCAACTGCTGCACTTGGTATACCGGGAAATATTGCACAGGGCATCATGGGCGTTGCAGGTGCTGTATTAATCCAGGAAACTGTACTTAAAAGAATCTCAGCCAAAATAAGCTGATCCGGAAAAACTTCATACAGAACCATAAAAGCCCCTGAATTTCATGTGAAATCAGGGGCTTGTTTATTACATAAAATCTGTTACAGGAAGATATACTTAAGAATAAACAGAACTGAAAGCACATAGATAAGTGGCTTAATCTTTTTCCTGTTTCCGCAGATCATATTGATAACAGTATACGAAATAATACCGAGTGAAATTCCTTCTGAGATGCTGTAGAAAAGCGGCATGGAAAGAATACAGATATATGCCGGTATAGCTTCCGTATAATTCTTTTCGTCAAATTTGATTTCAGAAATTGCACTGAACATCAGAAAACCTACAACGATAAGGGACGGTGCTGTAGCAAATGAAGGAATTGCAGTGAATACAGGAGCAAAAAATATTGAAACCAGGAACAGAATACCTGCTGTAAGTGCCGTAAGTCCTGTTCGTCCTCCTGCAGCAACACCGGCTGAGGATTCAACAAATGTTGTTGTGGTTGATGTTCCGAATACTGCGCCTACTGTTGTGGCTACTGAATCCGCCAGAAGTGCCGGCTTTATTGCAGGCAGCTTTCCTTCCCTGTCAAGCATTTTAGCCTTTGCACTAACACCGATGAGTGTTCCGAGTGTATCAAAGAGATCAACAAAAAGGAATGAGAAAATAATAACAACAAAACTAAATACGTCAATAGTGCTGAAATCAACGTTAAAGCACTGACCAAAAGTTTCAGAAAATGCATTGAAATCCGTCATTCCGAAACCAGGGAAAAGCGTATAGAATCCGTTTTCAGGATCAGGTACATAAAGCCCGGCAAGCTGGCAGAGCATTCCTGCGCCCCATGTTGCAAGAATTCCGACCAGTACAGAGCCCTTTACTTTTTTCTGATACATTACGAACGTAAACATCGTTCCAAGTACAGCAAGCAGAGCACAGATTCCTGAAGTGCTGAAATTCTGAGTAAAATTTGTTATTGAAACAAGCGTTGAATCATTTTTTACACAGATTCCGGCATTCTGAAGTCCTATAAAAGCAATAAAAAGACCTATACCGACTGAAACCGCAGTCTTGATTGAAACCGGAATTGCATTGAATATGGCTTCACGTACATTTGTAAGGGAAAGAACAAGAAATATAATTCCTTCCACAAGAACAGCAAGAAGAGCAATCTGCCACGGATACCCCATTATTCCGACAATCGTATACGCAAAGAACGCATTAAGTCCCATGCCGGCTGACAGTACAAAAGGAAGATTGGCAAAAAAGGCCATGCATGCCGTTCCGACAAATGATGCAAGGCATGTCGCAATAAGAACGGCCGTGGGATTCATTCCTGCATCCGAAAGAATTGCCGGATTTACCGCAAGAATATACGCCATGGTCATAAAGGTTGTTATGCCGGCGACAATCTCGGTTTTAACATTTGTATTGTTTTTTTTGAGTTTAAAAATCTTTTCAAGCATAAGCCGCACCTCCCTGATTATCTGCTTTCATCATACTCGGCAATATACGGTAAATTCCTGTAAATCTCCGCACAGTCAAGTCCGTATCCGATAACAAAATGATCCGGTATTGTAAAGAGTGCCTTATCAGCTTCAAATTCAACAAGTCTTCTTGAAGGCTTGTCAAGAAGCGTTATTACCTTCAGAGAAAGCGGATTTCTTTCCTTGAGCTTTTCCACAACAGCCTTTAATGTACGTCCGGTATCAATAATATCCTCAACGATAATTACATGATACCTGCTTATATCCTGAGTAACGTCCATTGTTATATTTACGTCTCCTGTTGAAACGGTACCGGAATAATAGCTTTTGGCACACATAAATGAAATCTCGCATGGAATTTTCACTTCTCTGCAGAAATCAGCCATAAAAACAAAGGCACCGTTAAGAATGCTGATAAGCAGAAGCGGCTTATCCTTATACTCCATGCTTACCCATTCTCCTGCTTCGTGAATTTTCGCCTTTATTTCATTCTCCGAAAAAATCACTCTCTTTATTTTTCCGTTCATTTCTTCTGTATTAATCAAATGTTATCACACTCCGTAGCAAAATCTTTTTATTAATTATAACATATTTAAATACTTTATTCAATAGTTTTTGTAGCTTATTAACAATAATGCACTGACTGTTTTCAGCCAGTGCATTATTGTTATTTATTCTTTTTATCGCAGCCAGCTGCACAGCCTTCGCATCCGCATGTGCATTTTCCTGCTTTTTTATTTTTTACAATGCTCCTTACCGCCATAATCAGCATCAGAGCAATTAATGCCGTTATTATAATATCCCATATATTCATTTTACTGAACCCCCGCAAAAATAAGAATGAGTCTTACAGCCAGTGCTGCTATCCACGCTATTCCGCACTGCCAGACAACAACAGCCGATGCCCACTTTGTACCAAGCTCACGCCTGATTGCAGCAATTGACGCAACACAAGGAGTATACAGAAGACTGAAAACAAGCATAGAAGCAGCTGAAACAGCATCAAGTCCTGTATTTCCGGCAAAAAGGACCTCAAATGTTGAAACAACACTTTCCTTTGCTATAAATCCCGCAAAGAGTGAGGTGCATATTCTCCAGTCACCAAGTCCCAGCGGCGCAAACAGAGGTGCAATAACCCCTGATACAGCAGCAAGAATACTGTCTCCTGAATCCGCTGCCATATTGAGTCCGAAATCAAAGCTCTGCAGGAACCAGATGATAACGGTTGCAACGAGAATTACTGTAAATGCCTTCTGCAGGAAATCTCTCGCCTTTTCCCAGAGAAGCTGGGCAACGTTTTTTACTCCCGGCATTCTGTAGTTCGGAAGCTCCATTACAAACGGTACTGCTTCTCCTCTGAACAGAGTCCCCTTGTAAAGAAAAGCAGCAAGAATTCCTGTTATTATTCCGAGAACATAAAGTCCTGTCATTATCAGTCCTCCCTTTCCCGGGAAAAACTCATTTACAAATAAAGCATAAACAGGAAGCTTTGCTGTACAGCTCATAAAAGGAGTAAGAAGTATCGTCATCCTGCGGTCCCGCTCACTCGGAAGAATTCGCGTTGACATTACTGCCGGAACCGTACATCCGAACCCTATGAGAAGAGGAACAATACTTCGTCCTGACAGGCCGATTTTTCTGAGCAGCTTGTCCATTACAAATGCCACTCTTGCTATGTATCCGCTGTCTTCAAGAAGAGAAAGGAAAAGAAACAGAACTACTATTATCGGCATAAACGAAAGCACCGAGCCAACACCTGCAATAATGCCGTCCATGACAAGGCTCTGAAGTACAGGACTGACGTTTAGCGAAACAAGCGTTTCATGTACTGCACTGCCGGCCGAAGCAATTGCATTTTCCAGAAGTTCCTGAAGTACAGCTCCGATTACATTGAAAGTCAGATAAAACACCAGCATCATAATGAGTATAAAGCACGGAATAGCTGTATATTTTCCTGTGAGAATTCTGTCTATCCGCTGACTTCGTATATGTTCTCTGCTTTCCTTTGGTTTTACAACTGTCTGACTGCAGACTTTTTCTATAAACGCAAATCTCATCTCAGCTATTGCTGCACTTCTGTCAAGCCCGCTTTCCTTTTCCATCTGAAGAATTATATGCTCAAGCATCTCTTCTTCATTCTGGTCAAGTCCAAGCTGGCCTGTTATCAGTTCATCACCCTCAACAACTTTTCCTGCAGCAAATCTTACAGGAATACCTGCTGCCACTGCATGGTCGGAAATAAGATGTTCCACAGCATGCATGCATCTGTGAACTGCACCTCCGGAATCTGCAATATCACAGTAATCCTGAGGATACGGTTTTTCCTGATACTTAGCTATATGAATCGCATGCTCTATAAGCTCATCAACACCCTGATTTTTTGCAGCTGATACAGGGACAACAGGCACGCCAAGAAGTGCTTCCATTCCGTTAATATCAACAGAACCTGAATTTCCTGTCATCTCATCCATCATATTAAGTGCAAGAACCATAGGGATTCCCATCTCAAGCAGCTGCATTGTAAGGTAAAGATTTCGTTCTATGTTGGTTGCATCAACGATATTGATAATCGCTCTCGGCTTATCCTTCAGAACAAAGTTTCTTGATACAATCTCTTCGCTTGTATACGGTGACATTGAATAAATGCCCGGAAGATCAGTAACCAGAGTTTTACTGTACCCCTTTATCGGCCCGTCCTTTCTGTCCACTGTAACACCCGGAAAATTTCCTACATGCTGATTTGAACCTGTAAGCTGATTAAAAAGAGTTGTCTTACCGCAGTTCTGATTTCCAACAAGAGCATAGGTAAGCACAGTATCCTCCGGAAGCATATTCTTGTCATCAGCCTCGTGATTGTGGTATTTTCCGCTTTCACCAAGACCCGGATGAGCTGTATGCTTTATTTTTTCCGCTCTTATATGTTTTCCGCTGAGTTCACTGACAGGCTCAACCTCTATCTGCGCCGCATCATCAATTCTGAGAGTCAGCTCATAACCTCTTATTCTGACCTCCATAGGGTCACCCATAGGAGCCAGCTTCACAACAGAAATCTCTGTCCCCGGAATAACGCCCATATCAAGAAAATGCTGTCTCAGTGCACCGGTTCCGCCTACTGTTTTTATAACCGCAGAAGAACCCGCGGAGAGATCCTTTAATTTCAGCATACCATCCATCCTCTCATATAATACATACGTATAATCACTCTATTAAATTATACCATACCGCATTTAAAAAGTATACTTTTATCAACTGCATTGTATTTAGAATTTTTATATGCTATAATAGGGATTATCAGTAAATATAGTGAATTTAAACTCTTACTAATCAGTCCGGGAGGATTATTATTATGATAACAGTCGGGAATTATACACTTCCTTTTTTTGAAGGATACCTTATTCTGGCAAATCTGCTTGCTTTTACAGTTCATGGAATATGTGCAGGCATAAAAAAGAAAAAAGGCGCCATGCCTGCTGTTCCGTTTCTGATTTTTCTGTCACTTGCCGGCGGAGCTGCCGGTTCGCTGACTGCTGCACTTATATGGGACAGAAAAGCTGAAAAGGAAAACATGATGCTGAGAGTCACCTCAGTTTGTTTTCTTTTTCTGACTGCCATAGTATTTCTGATTTACAGGGGCTTTGTAACGGACGTACATCATTTTTCATTCTGGGAACTTTTCATTCAGCATAAATTTCTTCTTTACTATCTCGGAGGAATCAGTCTTCTGACATTTATTTTCTTCGGCGTTGACAAGTTAAAGGCAAAGAAGGAAAAAGAACGTATAAAAATCACAACTCTCCTTCTGCTTTCCGCCGCCGGAGGTTCTCCGGGAGGGCTGCTCGGAATGCTGGTTTTCCGTCACAAAATAAGAAAAAGCTATTTCAGTGCCGGCATTCCTATGATACTCGTTACACAGATTGCAGTAATTATTTATCTTATGAATTCAACATGGTTCTCCGGAATAGTTCATTAACCGAAAAAAGAAAACGGCCTTCCGTGTACTTTTTACGTACACGGGAGGCCGTTTTTTCAATCTCTTCCTGCTCATCATTACGGATAAGGCAAGGATATGAACTCTATCCTGCATATCATCTCCGCGTCAATGGCAGTACCGTCCGTAAACCTGACAATACCGCTGCCGGCATCGTAAAATCTGAATGTCCCGCTGTAAGTTTCAAAGGCTCCGCCTGATTTATAACTGTCCGGAACAAAATACGTTACCGTAACATCCGGTCTTTCAGAATCAAGCATCATCTGAAATGAACTGTCAAGCTCAGCAGCACTGTCCTCTGTAAATCCCGGAAAGCTGTCGGTAAGCCTTGCTGTCTCATCAATCTCGTCATCATATCCGGTAAGCGCTGCAAAAGGTGAGAACTGGGCAGCACGTTCGTACATACTCATCCGGGGCCGTTTATCCGAAACATGATGAGGAAGGTTAATAATGTCTTCAAAATCGTCCGTCACGCCTTGTGTCCACCTACCTGTCCGTTTCTTTCAATTGCGGTTCCGCCCTTTTCAAAGTTCATTCCTTTCAGAACTGCATTTTTTCCGTATTTTGATTTTATGGAGACCAGGGCGTTCTGAATGCTTCTCTCACGTCTGAGCTTCTGCTGCTCCTCTTCACGCTGCTTCTCAATTAATGAAACATCATCAAAAAGACTGTACTGCACCGGAGGCTCCTCAGGAATCTGGCTTTCAGGGATTACGTGATTAGCCACAACATATATTCTTCTTACCAGAAGCCGCCTGTCTGTTATTTCACTGTACAGCTTAACTGCAGTATTTATAAACAGCATCGTTGACGATGTATATCTCCCGACAGATGCTGTACCGTGAGCACTTTTCGGAACCGTTTTTCCGTAGTGATTTTTTTCAAGCTTTCCCTCATAGTCTTCAGGAATATACGAGTGATCATAGCAGACTGTAAGAACAATCTGGTCAGCCGCAACACCCTTACGCACAAGATCAAGACTTAGCTGGTCCGTCATTTCCTTTACAATAAGCATGGCTTTGTCATAGCTGTACGGTTCCGAAAGCACCTGCCCCTGACTGAGACTGTGATTTTCAGGCCTGTATGACTTTATATCAGCTATCGTACACGGTTCATATCCCCACGCATGATCAATAATCAGTTCAGCGTTTTTTCCGAATTCTCTGTACAGTAAATCCTCATTTCGTACTGACAGGCGTGCCAGTTCACCGAGATTTTTTACCCCGAGTCGTTCCAGTCTGCGGGTTATTCCGGATCCGAATCTCCAGAAATCAGTAAGAGGCGTATGA
>DCGK01000124.1 GCA_002315235.1 Ruminococcus sp. UBA1780 | reverse complement strand
TTGTTATCTGACTTGTGGGATTTTGTTTTCCCTCGTCGAGCATGTTTATATTATATACACCCTATGTGTATGAAATATGTTTGGAATGTGAAAGTTTTGTGAAAATCGAAATCTGGTATTTAATCCGGGCATATATGTAAATCAGTAATGAAATGGACTAAAAAACGCACCGGAATATGTGCAGAATGTCGATTTACAGACATATTGATTCCCTGTCCCTCCTGATTTTAAACCAGAATGATGTTCCGACCCCCGGTGTGCTCTGAACCCCGAAAGGAAAATTGTGTGCTTTCAGAACTGCACGGACAATAGAAAGTCCGAGCCCGGTTCCGACTACTTCGCGTCTTGTCTTTTCGCAGCGGTAGTACTTATCGAAAATCTGGTGAATATTTTCTTCGGAAATACCTTTTCCTGTGTCCTTTATTATGATTTTAACATAGTCTTCTTCGGTTTCCATTGAGACATATATCTGCTTGTCCTCACCGGTGTAGTTTATTGCGTTGTTGACAAGGTTGTATATGACCTGCTCAATCTTGCCCATATCGCATTTTACAAGTACAGGCGGATTGTCAGAGTAGTTCAGGGTATAGCCGCTGGCAGCAGAAAATTCAGTGTACCTTTCCATTATATCATGCAGAGTGGAGCTGATGTCAAAGCTTGAGATGTTAAGCGGCTGGCTTCCGTTTTCAAGCTT
Source organism: Ruminococcus sp. UBA1780 (assembly GCA_002315235.1). Lineage (GTDB taxonomy): Bacteria > Bacillota > Clostridia > Oscillospirales > Ruminococcaceae > HUN007. Next base: position 12,222 of record DCGK01000124.1, on the reverse strand, counting down.
TGAGAGGTCCAGCATGTCATTTACAAGCATTGCAAGTCTGTCGGTTTCCTTTATGATTATGCCGAGATGCTCCTCACGTTTTTCCTTTTTGTCACCTGAAAGGTCACGTATCATTTCTGCGTATGCCTTTATCATGGTGAGCGGCGTTCTCAGGTCATGGGAGACGTTTGCAATAAGGTCACGCTGAAGCTCGTCAATTTTTGAAATTTCCTGCGAAGCGAAGTTGAGCGTTTTTGCAAGCTGTCTTGTTTCAGTGAAATTACCGCCGTCAAATTCGGTTTTAAGTTCTCCTCTTGCCAGTCTGTCAGCAGATTCCGTAATTCTCTGTATAGGCTTTGAAATACTTCTTGACATGAAAAGTGAAAGAAGCACGGAAAATGCTATCATCAGAATTGATACTATATATGTACTGTACTTAAGCAGTACGATAGTAGTATTGACGGGTGTTATGAGTGCACTTGCAATAAGATAGCATTTCTGCAGTGAGCCTGCGCTGTCGTTTGTCATGACCNNNGCACAGAACATATTATGACAACCTTTGTGTCCGGTGCGGCACCGTCTCCGGAATATACAAACGGTTCTCCCTTGATATTTACATTTTTTACGAGGAAGTCAATATCACGGGGAGGGAGGTTCATTGTTCTGCTGTTTTCATAAACAGTGTTGTAGTAGCTGTCAGTTATCTGATAGGATATTTCGTTCTGGGATGCGATTGAATCAAAATATTCTGTTATTTCGCTGAAGTCATCAGTGTCTGAAATCTCTGTTACGGAATATTTTTCGGTCATTTTTCTAACTGCGGATTCAGCGCTCTTCATTCTGACAGCTTCATAGAATTTCTGGAGAAAAAGTATCTGAAAGGCCCACAGAAGTGCGATTGCCACCGCTGTTATAAGGATATAGCTGAGAAGAAGGTGCATACGCATATGTATGCACCTGTTTTTAAAAAACGGCAGTTTATTCAGCTTCAAATTTATACCCCATTCCACGGAGAGTGATAATAAACTTTCTGTATTCACCCAGACTGTTTCTGAGCATTTTTATGTGAGTGTCCACTGTTCTGTCATCTCCGAAAAAGTCATAGCCCCATACGCTTTCAAGAAGCTTGTCGCGTGACATTGCCAGGTTTTTGTTTTTGACAAGGAAGAAGAGGAGATCGTATTCTTTCGGAGTCATTGCAGCCTTTTCGCCGTTGACGTAGACTTCACGTCCGGCCATATCTATTTCGAGACCTTCAAAGCTGTATTTGTCTGAAGCAGTTTCGGCAGGTGCAGAGTTCCTTTTCATTACAACTCTGATACGTGCCATAAGTTCCTTTGGAGAGAACGGCTTGACAACATAGTCATCAACGCCTATTTCAAATCCGAAAAGCTTGTCATATTCCTCGCCGCGTGCGCTGAGCATTATAACAGGGATGTTTTTAATTTTTTTAATCTCCTTGCATGCTGAATACCCGTCAAGCTTAGGCATCATTACATCCATAATAACAAGGTCGTAGTCATTGCTTTTTACCATCTCGATGGCCTGCATTCCGTTTTCAGCCTCTGAAACCTCATAGCCCTCGAATTCAGCATATTCTTTTACAACAAGTCGGATATTCATTTCGTCATCGACAATAAGTATTCTGCTCATTAGCTTACCTCCAGCCAGAAATATTTTAGTAAGCGACAAAAATTTTTGTCGCTTACCATCATGGTTACTATCTTAAATCTTACAATAAAAATGTGAATAAAATGTGAAATCAGGAGTAAATCTAGGTAAAAAACGTGAAACCGTACATTATTTCATTGACAATAGCACGGGCTTTTTGGTATAATTATAGCAAACGCAATTTATTTATTTCGTTTACTATATATAAATCTGACTTATACATAGAATCCTGTCAGAATCCGGGAGTATGAAAAGCTTTGAAAATATTATTATTTGAAATTCTGTATTTGATTTTTTCAGCCTTACTTGTTGCGCTGGCTTTTATTAATCAGGGTATTGCCCCTTTGCTTCTGCTGGTTTACGTTATTGCAACTGCCGGCCTTCTTCTGTACGGTCGTTATATGGTACGCCTCCAGAAGAAAAATGAAACTGAACTTAACAAGGGACGTATTATTTCCCTTATGAACGCTATAAACTCATTTGTTGTAATATGGTCCGAAGACGGATCCATGTTTCTTATGAATGACAAACTCAGAAATGTCCTCAAACCGGAGACTCTTCAGATGACCGGTGAAGACATGCTGACAGTTCTTTTTCCGCAGGGCTTTCAGAACCACGGCAAAAGTGCAATGATGCTTTCTGCAGTAAAGGAATTTTCACTTGATTCAAAGTTCGGAAACATATTTATTAACTGGACAAGCTCTGTTCTTTTCAGAGGTACGGATGAAACAGACCGTATCATTATTTCCATAGGCTTTGATGTAACTGAAAACAAGATTATCAGACAGCAGCTCAACATAACCAACAATCTTCTCGCAACCTCCGAGAAGCACTATTCAATGGCAATGAACCTGTCTGAGATCGGTATTATTCTCAACGAACACTGTGATGAGGTTTTCCATATCTCAAAGGAACTCCGAAACATGCTCGGTATAGGCAGTGACACTATTAAAGTTGACGATTTCATCGCTCTTATTCACAAGGATGAGAGAATGATGTTTGAATCATACCTTAAGTCTGCAAGAGCAAATTCACTCAGAGTTGACCATACAAACAGTATGGATCTGCGTATCCGTTCCTATGACGGAAAGTACAGATGGTATGCATTCAGATACAAAAATTCCCAGAACGGCCAGTACGGTATGCCTGTTATAGGCGGTGCCATTATCGATATTTCCAAGGATAAGGAAAAGGACAATCTCATTGAACGAATGGCCTATATTGATGAGGTAACCGGTATCTACAACAGAAACAAGCTGGTAATCAACGGTTCAGAGATTTACGAATGCTGCAAGATACTTGAGCTTTCATACTGGGTTATAGTTTTTGATATTGATAATTTCCACATTATAAATGATACATGCGGATATGCCAAGGGAAATCAGATGCTCAAGGAATTTTCCGATATTCTTTACAAGAAAAAGGGAAGAAACGGATTTGCTGCCCGCGTAGGCGGTGACAATTTCGCACTCATTATTCAGGACTACGGCGATCCTAATTTCCCTATAGTTATTTCTCAGGAAATACAGGAAGAAATCGCAAATATCGGCAGGGAGCATGACTTCAAGCAGAACATTTCCTGTTCAGCCGGCTATTCAAGAATGCCTGCTGACGGCGAGGATTTTATCACTGTATTTGAAAGAGCTGAGTTCGCACTTTCAACAGGTGACAAGAAGCGTTCAATGGTAATGTTCGATTCAAGGGTGCATGACAGTATTCTTACTGCAGCAGCACTTGAAAGATCACTTGCGGAGGCAATTGACAAGGGTGAGCTTGCACTTTTCTATCAGCCTAAGATTTCACTGAAAACAAGAAGAATTATGGGCGTTGAGGCTCTTATCAGGTGGATAAAGCCTGACGGTACAGTTATTTCACCGGACTATTTTGTACCGGTTGCAGAAAACTCACATCTTATCACACGTATTGGTGAATTTGTAATGGACGAGGCGTGCCGGCAGAACAAGCTGTGGCAGAACATGGGATTCCCGCCGATTGTAATGTCCATTAACCTGACTTCAGAGGATTTTTACCAGAAGGATGTAAAACAGTACATTTCAGAAAAGCTTATGGAAACAGGGCTTTCGCCTGAATGGCTTGAAATAGAGCTTACAGAATCGCTTGCAATGAAGGATATCGATTTTGCTGTGTCGCAGATGCAGGAACTTCGTGATATCGGTCTTAAGCTTGCGATGGATGATTTTGGAACAGGTTATTCATCACTCAGCTACATTCAGAAAATGCCTATCACGCTTCTTAAGCTTGACAAGTCATTTATCACACTTCTTGAGGATGACAATGTAGCGCGTGAGATAGTATCGGCTGTTATCAAGATTGCAAAGTCAAAGAGAATCAACACCATCGCTGAAGGTGTTGAAACTGAGGGGCAGCTTGCAATTCTCGAGGAACTCGGATGTGACTATATTCAGGGATTTCTGTTTGAAAAGCCGATGTGTGCAGCTGATCTTACGGAGTACCTCAGGACTCACTGATTATTTATCCGGTGCGTTTACTATTAGCCGGTATGCACGGAGATGACTGCCGTCATCGGATGTGCAGGGCAATAATAATAAAATAATTATGGTGAAAGTCAGATTTGTTCTGATGTTCACTGTAAATTAACGCTGTAATACAGCAGAATGGGGATGTATCTATTATGAAGAGAAGAATTGGTATACTTACAAGCGGCGGCGACTGTCCGGGCCTCAATGCAACAATCCGTGGAGTGGCAAAGGCCTGCTTCGAGACTTTCGGAGAGGACAATGTGCAGATTGTCGGTATACAGAACGGTTACTATGGTCTTATCAACAATATCGCGAGAGATATGGATCCTTCCGAATTCTCAGGAATTCTTACTCAGGGCGGTACTATTCTCGGCACCAAGAGACAGCCATTCAAGATGATGACTGTAATCGGTGAGGACAATGTTGACAAGGTAAAAAATATGAAGGCGACATACAAAAAGCAGAAGCTTGACTGTCTCCTTACTCTCGGCGGAAACGGAACACACAAGACATCAAAGCTTCTTGCTGATGAAGGTCTTAATGTTATCGGACTTCCTAAAACAATAGACAATGATATTTACGGTACAGACGTAACATTCGGATTCCATACTGCAGTTGATATTGCAACGGATGCAATTGACAGACTTCACACAACAGCAGCAAGCCATTCAAGAATTCTTTTCTGTGAGATAATGGGCAACAAGGCCGGCTGGCTCACTGTAAATGCAGGTATTGCAGGCGGCGCCGATGTTATTCTTATCCCTGAAATTCCTTACGATATTGACAAGGTTGCTGAATCACTGATTAAGAGAGCTGAGTCAGGAAAGGGCTTCTCAATAGTTGCTGTTGCCGAAGGTGCATACGATACTGAGGAAGCAAAGATGAAGAAGAAGGAAAGAGCAAAGAAGAGAGCGGATGCAGGTATTCTCACTGCTACTTCAAGAATTGCTGCTCAGGTTCAGGCTGCTACAGGTATTGAATCAAGAGTATGCGTTCCGGGACATATGCTAAGAGGCGGTTCACCTTCAGCGTATGACAGAATTCTTGCTACAAAGTTCGGCGTTCATGCAGCTGAACTTATTAAGAAGGAAGATTACGGCAAGACAGTTGCTATGGTTAATTCAGTAGTAACTGCAAACAGACTTGATGACATTGCAGGACTTACAAAGTTTGTTGATCCTGAAGGACAGATTGTAAAGACAGCCAAGAATCTTGGCATTTCCTTTGGTGATTAAGCAGACCGGCAAGACATAATTCAGTACACACTAAATCCGGACAGGGCACATCAGCTTACTGTCCGGATTTTCTTTTTCAGTTATATACAGCGCACATTTTTTAATACAATTTTAGTAGAAAACGTATTCATGGATTTGTGTAATTTGTCATCTTTATCACTGCAAATACTTGACAAATAAAAGAAAATGATGTAGAATTAATTAAGAAAACGAATACATAATTAAACGTTCACTTTGTTTAATTATATATTTCAGTAAATGAACGTTTACTATAATATCAGTTCAACCGTATTTGAAAGGAACGATGATTGTATGAATTTAGTTACTTTTAGAAAAAGGGCAGTGGCTTTTACTGCAGCTGCAGCTCTTTCACTCAGTGTTTTTAATGTACTTTCAGACAGCTCAAGAAGAGACATTATAAACGCAGCTGATTCCGTATCATACGAATGGGATACACTTCGTATGGGCGGTGCCGGATTTGTATCAGGTATTGTAACAGGACAGAAGGAAATGTATCTCCGTACTGACGTTGGCGGATGCTACAGATATGACTATGACAGAAACAGATGGGTTCAGATTTTTGACTTTATCACAGATGCAGACAGAGGTCTTCTCAGCTGCAAGGGTATCGCAATTGACCCGACAGATGACATGACAGCATACTTCCTCTGCGGATGTGCTTACTTCTCAAACGCAAAGACAGTAATCTTCAAGACTACTGACGGCGGTGAAACATTCACAGAAGTTGACGTTACTGATCTTATCCAGGTTCACGGAAACGGTGACGGTCGTGAATGTATTGAACCAATCGCTGTTGACCCTGATGATCCGAACACAATCTATGCAGGTGGTGACGTTACATCAGCAAAGGGGTCTGCTCTTATCAAGTCAACAGACGGCGGCAAGACATGGAAGTCAGTAATGAGCTATGATTCTCTCGGACTTTTCCCGGGCGAACTCAAGTATCCGTCATGGACAGACAACATGGTAAGAGGCTCTGAACCGGACAAGCTTTACAATCAGCAGAACGGTATCGGATGCGTATATATAGAAGGCGGAAAGGTTTATGTCGGCACATCTGTTACAGGACAGGCTAACATTCACGTTGCGAGCGTTAAGGATGACAAGTTTGAACCTATCAAGGCTCTTCCGAATGAAAACTATCCGCTTTCAATCACAAGTGACCACAACGGAAATCTCTTCTTCACATATATCGGAGGACTTGCTTTCGCAGGTGCATCAGGCGGTGCTTTCAAGTACAATATTAAAACAGGAACTGTTGAACAGCTTCCTTTAAAGAACTCAATCGGTATGATTGAAGTCGATAAAAATGATCCGAACAAGATGTTCGCACGTACATGCGGTATGTGGTCAGACCAGTGGTTCGGCGAGGAATGGACAGATGACACAATTGCCTGGGGAGATCATTTCTTCCGTTCAGCTGACGGCGGCAAGACATGGCAGGACATTACACCTGGCCAGGGTGAGACAGATTACTCAACAGGCAAGGGCGTAAAGAAGTTCTCATCACTTCCTATGGGAATAAACGGCTATGACTGGATTTACGGCAAGGCTTGTCACTGGGGAAGCGGTATCCTGATCGACCCTAGAGATCCTGAAGGCGACAGACTTCTCCTTACATCAGGTAACGGTGTATTTGCGTGTGACAATGCATGGGCAGAGAAGGATATTCAGTTCTACTTCCAGCCTGACGGCGTTGAAGAATGTGTAAGCCTTGACTTTGTAAGTGTTCCTGGCGGCGACAACTTCTCAGCTATCGGTGACTATGACGGATTTATTCACAAGGACAAGGACGAAATTCCTGAACAGTACAAGCCTAATATGGGTTCAACTTCAGCTATTGCATACTGTCCTTCAGATCCGAAAGTAATGGCAAGAACTGCAGAAGGTGACGGCAATAACAAGGGAACAGGCTTTTATTCACTTGATGCCGGCAAGACATGGACAGCTTTTGATCCTAAGGCTACAGGCGGCAAGCTTTCAATTACAGAAACAGCAAAGGGAAAATACAGAGTATTCAACTCACCAAAGAAGGGCGCAGCTTTCTATTCAGATGACTGGGGCAAAACATGGAAGCAGTGCGGCGGCATAGATGCAAACTACGGAACATACACTCTCGTTGATCTTGAAGACCCTAAGATGGTTTATGCATGGGGCGCAACATACAACGAATACTGGTCATCAGTTAAGGACAAGAAGGAACCTACACTTGATGAGGCTCACTACTCATTCTATGTAAGCAGCGACTACGGTGCAACATTCAAGGAAACTCAGGTATGTATGTATGGCTGGGATCTCACATGGATGTATGAACATACATGTGACCTTGCATATATAAGCAAGGGTACAGTAGCAGTTGCAGCAAGTAACTATGGCGTATATGTTTTCTCTGAAAACGGAACAAAGATGGAACACCTTGACAGCATGAAGTATGCTAAGTGTATCGGTTACGGTGCACCTGAAAAGGCAGGCGGTCCAAATACTCTCTTCGTATTCGGAAGACCAACAGACAATGATCCTGACGGAATTTACCGTTCAACAGATGCCGGCAAGACATGGGTATGCATAAATACTGATCACCTCTTCGGCGGTACAGGTAACGGTAACTACATCTGCGGCGATATGAACGAATTCGGTACAATGTACATGTCAACTGTAGGATGCGGTATCGTTTACGGTCAGCTTGCTTCAGGTGATAAGCCTCCTGTTTCCACAACAACTACTGCCAAGCCTATTGCTACTACAACATCAACTACCACTGCTAAGCCTGGTTCAACAACTACATCAGCTAAGCCTACTGCATCAGGTGACATTTTCTGGGGAGATGCTAACTGTGACAAGACAGTTAACCTTTCAGATGCTATTCTCATTCTTCAGTCAATCGCTGCTCCTGATACTTATGGTGTTAATGGTAAAAACGAAAACCATATCACTAAACAGGGTGAACTGAACGCTGACGTTAACGAAAACGGCAACGGACTTACCCCATTGGATGCACTCTCCATCCAGAAATACCTCATCAAGCTCATTAAGGAACTTCCTGAGTCCTGATTAATAAAAATTAAGGGTATCTGAAAATTTTCAGATACCCTTTTTTGTCTGCTTATTACTTAATTCTGTTTCCGCCTATTTTTTCAACCTTCATAAGATTTGTTGTTCCTGATATTCCGAGCGGCACTCCTGCGGTTATTGCAACAAGGTCACCGTCCTGAACAAGTCGGTGAGACTCTGCCGCTTCAACAGCTGCTGAGAAAAGTTCATCTGTTGAGGTCTTTTCTGTGATGATGAACGGAATTACTCCCCAACTCATATTCATCTGACGGCATACAACCTCGCTCATTGTACAGCTTATAATCGGACAGGATGGACGATACTTTGAGATAAGACGTGCTGTCTGTCCGCCGAGTGATACGGTGATTATTGCTCTTGCATTGAGGTCATGGGCTGTAGTTACTGTTGCGTGAGCAATTGCTTCTGCAATGTTTCCATTCGGGTCAGAGTGTCTCTCATTGAATCTTCTTCTGTAGTTGATGTTGTCCTCAGTGGTCTTTGCAATAAGAGCCATTGTCTTTACCGCTTCAACAGGATATGCACCTGCGGCTGTTTCACCGGAAAGCATTATAGCACTTGTACCGTCATAGATGGCATTTGCTACGTCTGTTATCTCAGCACGGGTAGGACGTGGGTTGGTTATCATTGATTCAAGCATCTGGGTTGCGGTAATAACCTGCTTTCCTGCATTATATCCCTTGTGGATGATTGTTTTCTGAATAGCAGGAATCTGCTCAAACGGAATTTCAACACCCATATCACCTCTTGCAACCATAATTCCGTCAGCGGCTTCAAGGATTTCGTCAATATTGTTAACTCCGTCGATATTTTCAATCTTAGCGATAATGCGTACATCAAACCAGCCGAGGCTCTGAGTGAATTTTCTGAGATAATTGATATCTGCCGCTGAACGAACAAAGCTTGCGGCGATGAAGTCAAAACCCATTTTTGCGCCGAATTCAAGGTCATCCATATCACGTTCGCTGAGATAAGGCATCGAAAGCTGAACTCCCGGAACATTGATACCCTTATTATTAGAAAGTATTCCTCCGTGAATTACACGGCAGGTAATTTCATTACCCGAAACCTTTTCGGCAAGAAGTTCGATTACACCGTCATTGATGAGAATTCTTGTTCCTGCACTTACATCTCTCGGAAGCTTCTTGAAGCTTACAGAGCCGATTTTGTCTGTACAGAGACAATCCTCTGTTGTGAGAGTATATATATCACCGTCATAAATTTCAACAGGCTTGTCATTTTCAAATTTTCCGAGACGTATTTCAGGACCTTTTGTATCAAGAAGTGTCGCAATCGGAAGATCAAGCTCTTTTCTGAGTTTTTCGATTACTCTGAGTCTCTTTTCGTGAGTTTCATAGTCTCCGTGTGAGAAGTTGAAACGTGCTACATTCATACCTGCGAGCATAAGCTCACGCATGGTATTTTCGTCATCTGTTGCAGGACCTATAGTGCAGACTATCTTGGTTTTTCTCATAAATAATACTCCTGTTAATATAAAATTGTTCAAAGCTTTCTGAGCTTTGCAAAGTTTGCCATAATCTTTTTTGTTCCGACCTTTTCAAAGGCGATTTCAAGCATAAAGTCGTTTGCCATCGGCTTTACAGAGACTATTGTTCCCTCTCCGAAAATATTATGTGCAACACGCTCACCTGCTGAATAGGTATCAGCGGACTTTGTCACCGGATGGCTCTTGTTTCTCGCAAGCTGCTGCTGAAGCGAAGCTGACTGAACCTCAGTAAAGGCTTTTTTGTCAGATTTTATTCCCGACACAGCCTCATTCCTGTGCTTTTCGATAAGTGAAGAATCAATTTCCTTCAAAAAGCGTGAGGTTATGTTTCTCTGTGTCTGTCCGAAAAGCATTCTGCTTCCTGCATTTGTGAGGTAAAGCTGCTCTTTGGCACGGGTTATCGCAACATATGCAAGACGGCGTTCCTCCTCCATATCGGCATCGTTGTCAAATGAACGTGAACTTGGGAAAATTCCGTCCTCCATACCGATAACGAATATGTTTTTATATTCAAGTCCCTTTGCGGAATGTACGGTCATAAGCGTTACCTTGTCACCGTTTCCGTCATCACGGTCAGCTTCGGTATAGAGTGCGACTTCCTCAAGGAATCCACTGAGAGAAGGTTCTTCCGCATCGTTGATATACTGTACTATAGTTGAACGAAGTTCCTGAACGTTCTCTATTTTGCTGTCACCGTTTTCAAGTGATTTAAGAGAGTCAAGGTAGCCTGTTTTTTCAAGAAGCTCGTCAAGGAATTCATCAATCGGAAGTTCATCTGCCTTCTGTGTGAGATACTCAAACATAGAGTAAGCTTCCTTGAGTACCTTTGTTTTCTTTGAAAGAGGAGCATACTCTTCACAGGTTTTCATTACCTCAAGAGGTGAAATTCTAAGGTCACGGCTGATATCTTCAATGAGTGCAACTGTTGAATCACCTATTCCACGCTTTGGCTCGTTGATTATTCTCTGAAAACGCAGAACGTCATTCGGATTATTGATAAAACTCATATAGGCTGTTACGTCCTTGATTTCCTTACGGTCATAGAAACGCATACCGCCGTAGATGCGGTACGGAATTCCGCATTTAACAAGCATTCTTTCGATTGCGTTGGACTGTGCATTCATTCTGTAAAGAACAGCATTGTCGCTGTATGAGCCTGTTTTCTTATATGCTTCCTGAATAGTCTGTGCAACAAAATTTGCCTCATCGGTTTCGTCAGAAGCCTTGTACCAGTAGATTTTTTCGCCCTTTCCGCCTGCTGTCCAGAGTTTTTTCTCCTTTCTGCCAACATTGTTTCCGATTACGGAATTTGCCGCATCAAGAATGGTCTGGGTTGAGCGGTAATTCTGTTCAAGGCGGATAACCTTTGCTCCGCTGAACTGAGCCTCAAATCCGAGAATATTCTCGATATTTGCTCCTCTGAACTTGTAGATACTCTGGTCATCATCACCAACTACGCAGAGATTTCCGTGTCCGCCTGAAAGAAGCGAAACAAGCCTGAACTGAACATGGTTGGTATCCTGATACTCGTCAACCATAATGTATTTATAGCGGTTTCTGTACTTTTCAAGAACATCGGGGAAATTCTCGAAAAGCTCGGTGGTTACCGTGAGAATATCGTCAAAGTCAAGAGCATTAGCTGCTTTCATTCTCTGCTGATAGAGAGCGTAAATCTTGGCAATAACCTTTTTGCGATAGTCCTGTCCTGCATCATCCTTCATCTGTGCAGGAGTTATCATCTGATCCTTTGCCACGCTTATTTCACTGAGAACAGACCTCGGTGAAAAATTCTTCTCGGAAACGTCAATTTCAGCCATAACCGACTTTATCATACGCTGGCTGTCATCGGAATCGTATATAGTGAAATCTCTGCCATAGCCCATTGCCTCTATTTCACTGCGTAGGATTCTCACGCAGGCTGAATGGAAGGTTGCGGCATTTATATTCATTGCATCCTCGCCAAGCATTGCAGAGAGACGCTCTCTCAGTTCGCCTGCCGCCTTGTTTGTGAAGGTTATAGCGAGGATATTCCACGGCTTGACAGGATTTACTGCGACAATATCACGCAGAGTTTCAAAATCATCTGTTTTGCCCTCTGCATAGTCACGCAGAAATTTTTCATCATCATCATTAATTATTGTCTGATTTCCACCGTAATATGCATCGCCGAAATTAATAAGGTTGGCGATTCTGTTGACAATAACCGTTGTTTTGCCGCTTCCTGCACCTGCAAGAACAA
>DCGK01000069.1:19196-27480 GCA_002315235.1 Ruminococcus sp. UBA1780 | reverse complement strand
ACGTACATTTGCTACAGGTATTGCTGGTTTCTCACACGTAATCGACTCACTTTCAGCTATCAAGTATGCTAAGGTTAAGGTTATCCGTGGTGATGTTGAAGTTAAGGACAAGAAGGGCAACGTTGTTGACGTAGCTAAGAACATCGCTCTTGACTTCGAAGTTGAAGGCGAATTCCCTAAGTATGGTAACGATGATGAAAGAGCTGACGAAATCGGCGTATGGCTCCTCGATACATTCCTCAAGAAGATCAAGAAGAGACACACATACAGAGATTCAGAACCTACAACATCTATCCTTACAATCACATCAAACGTTGTATACGGTAAGGCTACAGGTTCACTTCCTGACGGACGTAAGGCAGGCGAACCATTCGCTCCTGGTGCATCACCATCATACGGTGCTGAACAGAACGGTCTCCTTGCTTCACTTAACTCTGTTGCTAAGATTCCTTACGAATGGGCTCTTGACGGTATTTCAAATACACAGACAATGAACCCTGACGCTCTTGGCCACAACGATGCAGAAAGAGTTACAAACCTCGTAAATGCTCTTGACGGATACTTTGCACAGGGTGCTCACCACCTCAATGTAAACGTATTTGGTACAGAAAAGCTCCTCGATGCTATGGAACACCCGGAGAAGGAAGAGTACGCTAACTTCACAATCCGTGTATCAGGTTATGCAGTTAAGTTCATCGACCTTACTCGTGAACAGCAGATGGACGTTATCAAGAGAACATGCCACAAGGCTCTTTAATTTCTGATAATAATAACATATATTGTAAACGCATTAAATAAATGCGTTTACAATCAGCCGATTTGCACGGAGATGACGTAGTCATCTCCGTGCAAGGCAATTAAAATCCGCGCAGACTCAGGTCTGTGCGGATTTTTTTGTGCACTGTATCTAATTCAGTTTAACAGATGAGATACTTTTATCGTTCATTTTAACTGCTATGTATTAAAAAACAATTATTTCTGCCGATAAATATAGTGTACACTTCCTTTATACAGGGGATTTGAGAAAGTTTTCAGGAGCGTGAAAAAATGACAGAACGAAAAGCCGGACATCCGGTAATTCTTGGTGTAATGCGAACAGCTGCAGTACTGCTTACTGTTACAGCGCTTACAATGGCATTCATACTTATCAGACACAGGGTTACCGGAATAAATGCAGAGAACAGTGAATCTGCAGGCGCGCGTAACAGGGTGGTTTCTGATAATCTGTACGGGAGCGACAGCATCATCGGCGGCGACGTTAACAACACGGAAAGCTATGATGTAAAAATGAACGCTGAATGGACTTTCAGAAACGGAAGTACACCTTCGGAAGATGCGTATGTTGAAAATCCGGTTTCAAATACAAATCCTGTATACTTTGAAGTATTTGTTCCGGGATTAAAAAATACAGTTTACAGATCACCGGTTCTGAAACCGGGAAGTCATATTGAAAATATAACATTTGACAGTGTACTTCCGTCCGGAAAATATAATGCGGTTCTGAAGTACAGCCTTCTGGAGACAGACAGTGAGACAGTTACGGGATCTCTTCAGATGGCTCTTAAAATAACTGTTCAGAGTTAAAAGTATTTAGTCCGGGGATTTTCATGGGAGAAACATATGGATGATTATAAGCGAATGGCCGCAGTGCTCCTTATACTTATTCTCATTATAGCAAATCTTGCTGTTGCAATAGTAACCGAATTTGATTTTGATGACGAGAAAAGCAACAGTGATATGGAGTATTACAGGGGAATAAAAGAAAGCGTGAGCAGCAGTGTAAGCGGTCCGGACAGTGACAACAACAAAAACAGTCCTGAAGATAATCCGGCTGTAACCGGGGCTTCAGAAAGTAATGAAAAGGATTCAGAAGTTCATGAAGCAGCTGAAAAGACAGACGGGGAAGTAACAGAGAAAAAGCAGAACGTTCAGACGGTAAGTCTGAAAAGAAAGCCGGTAATACCGGCAGCGGATTTCAGCGGCACTTCAGAGGCTCAGAGTATGATAAAAATCGAAGGGGAACTTGAGGGTCTGGTAAGTAAGAATGTATTTCATGTAACACTGCCGGTTGGCAGCGACGGAATAAAATACATTGCTGATCCTCAGGGTCTTATCTGTAAAACAAATACCGCTGCATATCCGGATTCAGTTTTTGATCCTGATTCCAACGTATATTTCAGCAACGGAACTGTGGTGAACAGTGATGGTATAAGTGTTACTTCATATTCAGGTACAAGTGATCCTTTTACAGTTGTTAACAAAAGCTCGTGTGCGGTTGACGTCGTTGCAAGAATTACTGCAATGTATGAAAAGGGACCGGAAACAAAGGTAAGTCTGGCACAGAACAATGTCTGGGAGGGTATCAGCCGTCCGAGTATTTATCTTTCGGCAGTCAGAAGTGACGATTTTTCAGAAAAGATTGTTATAAGCCAGAGAGAGCAGGCGATTACAGCTTCGGTACGGGGATGTCCGGGAGCGTACTGCTACAGGTACGCAGGTCCGAACAGCTACCGGTATGAACTTATGACTGATGAGGAGCTTGAGGAATTCAGAGCCGGACCGTCAGGCAGAACTACCGATACGGCTTTTAAGGAATTTTCACTGGCAGTCCGTGGTGAATGCAATGCAGACGGCGACTGGGATCCCGATGAGGACTATAACTTCCCTTCAGTATCAATAGTATGGAATGTAGGACTGGCAGCTTCTGCAGGTCCGTATATACTTGAGGATGAGGTGTCCGTTGCAAGGGATGAGGAAAACATACTTAACTACAGTATGGGTCTTCTTGATGCTTCGGCAGATATGATTCGTTCAGCTATGTATATAACTCCGGAAAACGTTGAGAGAGAGCTCAGATGGAACGACTATTACCTTCAGTTTTCGGAACATGAAATAAGACTTACTCCGGAGTTCTCAGGGTATGCAAGGGAAAGAAACGGCGGTATTCTCAGATTCAGGTTCGATGACAGAAACAAATCAACATTTGAGGTTAAACTTGATATGAGTGCTGCTCCTTCACTTTCCGACTCCGGATGTACAATAGAATCAGGAAGCAGCAGTCAGATAAAGATAGGCTTTGACCTCGGCTCCGGAGACAAGGCAGCCACTGGTATTTCAAAGATTACATTTGGAAATGAAGATTTTACCGGCAGGGTCTACTCATCAGTAAACGAAAATGAGATTACTCTCAGTTCAATAGCAGTAAGAATGATTCAGGAGAAAAACGGCGGAACACTTCGTGTGAAATTTGATGACAGTGCCCGCACAAGCTGCTCGTATAAAATTAAAACAGGCAGATAAATGAAGCATATACACTGAATACATTCCTTCAGATTTTATCAGAAACTATAGGGAGCCACTGATTAAATCACGTCTGACGACCTGACGTACAGTCTGCCTGCATAATTTCCGCCAGACTTGATCAGTGTTTTCATAGTAAATATATCACAGTACACCGGGGATGCGTGTTTTCGTACTCCGGGCGTGCTGTGTTTTTTTATGATAAAAATTTAGGGAGCAGCTTGCCATGGGACATGATATATTGACTTTCATGTGGAAAAATGGTAAAATGAAAAGGTATATTAAAATGTATTGGAGATGTTCTGGTTGAAAGTAACTCTTATAACACATACTCCGGATCCTGAAAAAATAGTCGCTGCTGCGGCAAAGCTATGTTACAGAGACACCGGATGTGAAACACTGATGGACGGACTTGATGATGAAACTGCAGCAGAATTTGTCGGAATGCTTGCAGATATAGGACACGAAAGCCCTGTTGAGCATATATCTTTTACATTCGGAATAGAAGGCGTGTCAAGGACACTTCTGGCACAGATAACAAGACACCGTATAGCTTCATTTTCTGTTCAGAGTCAGAGATATGTTAAAAAGAGTGAATTTGTCTACATAACTCCTCCTGAGATTGAAAATATTCCTGAGGCTAAGGAGATGTATGAAAAATCAATGAATGATGCTCTTGCAAGCTACAACGAACTTGCAGATATACTTGAAAAGAAGCATTATGATGATTTTATTTCCCAGGGTCTCAGTGAAAAGGCAGCCAGATCAAAAGCAGAAAAAAAGGCAATCGAAGATGCCCGTTTTGTTCTTCCTAATGCCTGTGAGACAAAGATGGCTGTTACAATGAACGCCAGAAGTCTTATTAATTTCTTCAGTTTAAGGTGCTGTAACCGTGCACAGTGGGAAATAAAAGCTGTTGCTGATGAAATGCTTCGTCTCTGCTGTGAGGCGGCACCTTCAGTTTTCAGGCTTGCAGGACCTTCATGTGTAAGAACAGGAAAATGCCCTGAAGGAAAGATGACATGCGGAAAGTTTGCAGAAGTTACTGAAGGCTACAGAACAATGCGTTCAGAAATTTCAGAAAAACACTGATGCATTCAGCGGATTAACGGTAAAATACAAATTAAACTGATTATTTGAAAAGAGGAAAAGATATGGTATACTTATTTCTTGCAGATGGTTTCGAGGAAATAGAAGCTCTTACTGTAGTTGATCTCTGCAGAAGAAGCGGAATAGAAATAAACACCGTTGGTGTTGGCAGGGAAGCCATCCGTGGTTCACACGGTATCCTTGTTCAGAGCGACATCAGGGATTCTGATATATCACTTTCAGATAAACTTGATATGATAGTTCTCCCTGGCGGAATGCCGGGCACCAAAAATCTCGAAGCAGCAGACAGCGTTCAGAAGGCAATTGATTACTGCGTTCTCAACAACAAAATGATTGCTGCAATCTGCGCTGCTCCTTCAATTCTCGGACACAGAGGTCTTCTTAAGGGACACAGAGCACTTTGCTATGCCGGCTTTGAAAATCAGCTTGAAGGCGCTCAGATAAGTGACGGAACAGTCTGCGTATCAGGAAACTTTATTACTTCAAAGGGACCTGGAACAGCAATTGATTTCTCACTCAAAATAGTAGAAATACTCAAGACAAAGGAAATAAGCGATGCACTTTCAGCATCACTTCTCTATAAACTTTAATTATGGATAAACAGCAGTTCAGAAAGGCTGCTCTGAAAAAAAGATCAGGACTGTTTGAGTCTGCATCAGATAAACAGCTGGCAGATAGTCTTATTTTTGAGAACATTTTAAAATCAGGTATTCTGAATGACATAAGATGTGTGCTGACCTATGTTTCATGCAAAGGTGAAGCGGATACACTGAAGCTGATTGACTGGATTCTTTCCGAAGGTAAGGAAGCCGGGGTTCCGCGCTGCGGAAAATCAGGACATATGGACTTCTTCAGAATAAAAAGCCGTTCTGATCTCAGACTGTCATCAATCGGAATTCCGGAACCCGAATACGACGAAAGAAATCTAATAAGGGATTTTTCCGAAACACTGTGTATAGTACCCGGAACAGCATTTGACATGAAGGGAAACCGTACAGGCTACGGCGGCGGATACTATGACAGATTTATTTCTGCAGAAAAAGAGATATTAACTGCAGGTTTGTGTTATCATTCGCTTCTTTTTGATGAGGTTCCGTCGGAACCTCACGATGAGTGCGTTGATTATATAATAACAGAGAAAGGATTTTTTAAAATCAATGAATGATATAAGAGAGGATAACGAACAGGATCAGGAAGAAGTATATACTCCTGTAAGGAAAAAATCAAAAAGTTCAGTATCAGGATTTTTGAATGCGCTTTTTGCACCTCCTCCTGCTGCGAAAAAAAGAAAGCCGTCGAAACAGATCAGATATATCAGACCTAAGAAGGGTAACCGAATAGCAGTAAGTCTTATTTTTATATTTGCTATTCTTGGTTCTTCAGTTCTTGCTTCGGTTGGTATTATTTTTCTGGCACGTGAATTTCTTGGAATTGACAAGAGTGCAGCTACATACATTGTAAATATTCCTGAGGAAGCATCAACTGATGATGTAATAAGAATACTTACAACAGAGCAGGAAGAAAAGAAAAAGGAACCTATTATCAGAGTTGAGAGACTCTTCAGAGCTCTTGTTGACATATCCGAAAAGCGTAATGAGGAAACACTGGAGTACGTTTCCGGAAAGCATACTCTCAGACCTAACATGTCATATCAGGATATACTCAGGGAACTTCAGAGTTACTACTATATCGAGAAGGAAACAGTCCGTGTTACAATCAAGGAAGGCATGAGGCTCAGAGATGTTGCAAGAATGCTTGAAAATGAAGGTGTCTGCTCAGCAGACCGTTTTGTTTATTATTTCAATACAGGTCTTAATGACTATGATTTTGAAAAAAGCATTCCGAAGCCAAGTGCAAATGACCTCAGATTTGACCGAATGGAAGGCTACCTGTTCCCGGATACATACGAATTTTACAAAGCGCCTTCAGATGATCTGAGTCAGCTTGCGGAAAATGACTACGAAGTAATTCTCAGAACAATTTTTGAAAACTTTGAAGACAAGTATGATGATGAAATCACTGCGAGAGCCAGGGAAATCGGCATGACAATGGACCAGGTTATCACACTCGCCTCAATAGTTCAGCTTGAATCCAAGGACTCTGCTGACATGAAGAACGTTGCTTCAGTATTTACAAACCGTCTGAACAACTACGATATGTTCCAGTCACTTCAGTCAGACCCTACACGTGAATACAGTGAGTACCTTGATGATCTTGATGATTATTCGGTAAACTCAAAGATGGTTGAAGCGTACAACACATACAAGTCAAACGGACTTCCTCCTGGACCTGTCTGCAGTCCTGGTCTTGATGCTATAAAGGCTGTTCTCTGGCCTAACAAGACAAACTACTATTATTTCTGTGCAAACATCGAAACAAAGGAAGTTTACTACGCAGAAACACTCGAACAGCATGAAGCAAATCTTATTCATATCGGTATTGATCCGGAAGATTTCTGATTCAGATAATGTCAGATGATGTTTCTGAGCAGAGAGGCAGATAATGGAGGTTATAGATTTGGAACTTGAGGTACTTTCACCTGCAGGTGACCGTGAAAGACTGCTGTCAGCACTTAATTACGGCGCTGATGCAGTATATCTTGGAAGAAAAAATTTCGGAATGAGAGCCGGTTCTGCAAACTTTGATTTTGAGGGACTTAAGGAAGCTGTAAAGCTTTCTCACGAAAAGGGCGTAAAGGTGTATCTGACATGCAACACTCTTCCGAGAAATAATGAGATTCCGCTTTTTGAACAGTTTGTGAATGAAGCTGTTGAAGCAGGTGTGGATGCACTTATTGCTGCTGACCTCGGAATCATTTCACTTATAAAAAAATACGCGCCTGACATGGAAATTCATGCTTCCACACAGACGGGTATAGTAAATTATGTAACAGCTAACGAGCTCTACAACATGGGCTGCAAAAGAGTAGTTCTCGCACGCGAGCTTTCACTTGACGAGATTGCGGAGATAAGAGCGAAGACACCTAAGGAAATGGAAATAGAGTGCTTTGTTCACGGTGCTATGTGTGTGTCATTCTCAGGACGCTGTCTGCTTTCAAGCTATCTTGTAAACAGAGATGCAAACAGGGGAGAATGTGCCCAGCCGTGCAGATGGGGATATCATCTGCAGGAGGAAAAACGTCCGAATGAGTTTTATCCGGTTTTTGAGGATGAGCAGGGAACATATATTCTTAATGCCAAGGATATGTCGATGATTGAACATATTCAGAAGCTGAAGGAAGCCGGTATATACAGCCTTAAAATTGAAGGCAGAGCAAAGTCCGCTTACTATGTGTCAGTTGTTACAAACGCTTACAGAATGGCTGTTGACTGTACTCTCAGAGGTGAACAGGTTCCTCAGTGGGTTTATGATGAGGTATTCAAGGTTAGTCACAGAAAATACTGTACAGGCTTCTTCTTCGGCCATCCTAAGGAAAGCCAGTACTATGAAACAGGCGGATATATCAGGGAATATGATGTCGTAGCCGTTGTTGACGAATGCAGGGACGGAAGAATTTATGCTACTCAGCGTAACAAGTTCCTTGCAGGAGATACCCTTGAGGTATTTTCACCGGGAGCTGAACCGCAGATTGTCAAAGCAGATGTAATTTACAACGAAAATGAAGAATCTGTTGAAAGTGCAAACCATGCAATGATGAAGTTCTCCATTCCGTGTGACAGAGTTTTCCCAAAGGATGCAATAATTCGTATTCAGAAGGAATCATAAGTAAACACAAGCCGGTATATATGGTGAACGTCAGACAGTATCCGTTGATGTAGTAAACGCAGTTTTTTACTGTGTTTACTGTAAATTGCGTTCACTGAAACAAAAAAATCAGGTACACAGAGAGAAGAAACTGTGTACCTGATTTTTT
>DCGK01000069.1:256-19185 GCA_002315235.1 Ruminococcus sp. UBA1780 | reverse complement strand
TTTTAAAGAAATATATTTAACTGAGATAAATTTCGAAGGTTATTGTTGTACCGCATCCAAGCTCCGTTTCAATTTCAAAGCTGTCGGTACATTTTCTGATTTTTGAAAAACCACGTCCGTTTCCGATACCGTGAGCCCTTACTTCCGAGTCAGGAGATACAGTTGTATAACCGTCGTTCATAGCAAGCTCAGGATCTGCAATACCAGGACCGTTGTCTTCTGCTTTTATCGTGAGCAGTTCAGGAGTTATAGTTGCTTCGATGAGTCCTCCGTTAGCGTGTATAATCATGTTAAGCTCAGTCTCATAAACTGCGAGAGTGGCTTTTCTGATAATCTCGTTGTCAATGTTCATCTCTGAAAGTTTAGTCTTGATGTCTTCTGAAACAGCGCCGGCACTTAAAAAGTCACTTGGCGAAACAACATAAGACATGCTGGTTTCCGGACTCATTTTTTTAGCGATTACCTCCCTGAAATTTGTTTTCTGTATATATTATACCATACAGCGATTGAATTGTAAAGGGGTTTTGTGTATTTTGTTTAAAGAATTTTGAAATATTGCTGATTGTAACGGCTCTATAAAGACATATAATATTGAAAAAGCTCTGAATATCTGATATAATATAGTGAACGCAGGAAATCATTTTTATCTGCGCTCGCTATAAATACGGAGGTAATTAAAATGACAGCACTTATTACCGGTGCAAGCACCGGACTTGGACGGGATATGGCAATATATCTCAGTGAACTTGGTTATGACCTTGTTCTTGCAGCAAGAAACAGAGAAAAGCTTCTTGAGCTGAAGCGTGAACTTCCGGTAAAGGTAAAAGTAATTTCGGCTGACCTTTCTGTTCCGGATAATGCCAGGAAAGTATTTGAGGTATGCAGACCGATGAAAATAGATCTGCTGATAAATAATGCAGGTATAGGAGATGTCGGCGTATTTGAAACTACATCACTTGACAGGGAGCTTGAAATGATTAATCTCAACGTCGTATCACTTCATATTCTTACAAAGCTCTTCTACAAGCGTTTCAGAGCGCAGAACAGAGGTACTGTACTTAACGTTGCATCCTCAGCGGCGTTCTATCCTGGTCCGCTTATGGCAGCATACTATGCAACCAAATCGTATGTTCTTAATCTCTCACAGTCTCTTCACCGTGAAATAATAGAATCGGGAAGTAAAGTTAGAATCAGCGTTCTTTGTCCGGGACCTGTTCAGACAGAATTTAACAGAAGAATCGGTGTTTCAAACAGCTTCAGTCCGGCTTCTTCGCCGGAAGTTGCAAAATATGCAGTTGATCAGTGTCTTAAAGGTAAGTTTATGATTATTCCTGAAACGAGAATGAAATTCAGTATAACTGCTTCAAAGTTCCTTCCGGATGAATTAAAATCAAAGATTGTATACAGAATTCAGTCGGGCAAAAAGCCGCTGAAGGGTAAACAGTAAAAAAATCCCCTCTTTCCGGAGAAAGAGGGGATTAAATGTTTAATGAATATTCAGTACTGAATTATGCAAACTTGTTTCTGAGAAGGATAAGGTCAAGAATTGAAACCTTTCCGTCATCGTTCATATCAGCATTCTTCTTTGCAGTATCTGAAAGTGTTTTCTTTCCGATAAGTGCATCCATTAATTCAATGTAGTCAGCTGTTGAAACTGAACCGTTTGTATCAACGTCACCCTTTACAGTGTTGTTCTGAGGAGCCTGAGTTGCAGGAGCCTGAGTTGGAGTCTGTGTAGGTGTCTGAGTTGGAGTCTGTGTCGGAGTTACTGTAGGTGTCTGAGTTGGTGTCTGTGTAGGAGCCTGAGTTGGTGTTGATGATGAAGAACCACCGCTTGTAGTTACCTTGATAGAATCGATTGTGAATTCATCACAGTCAATCCACCATACACCGAACTTAACCTGTCCGCCGTACTGCATCTGGATGATCTTTGAAGCTTCTTCAGGAACTTCCCATGTGATAGTACCGCTGTTGCCTGAAATGCTCTTTGTCACATTGCCGTCAGAATCGAGGTTCTTGTCGTTCATGTACCAGTAGTCAGGAGCAACAGTTGTAGATGTACCGAAGTTACCTACCCATTTGCCGATTGTCTTTGAAGAAGAAATGTTAAAGTCAACCTTTGTAACCTTTTCTGTTGAAGGAATCTTGAAGTCAGCCCAGTCCCATCCGAGCATCTTGTCATCATCAGGGAGCTTTGTATATGTAATCTTCTCGTTTACCTTAAGCTCATATCCGCCGTTTGAATTTGAAACAGGAGGTGTCTGAGTTGGATTTGAAGGAGCCTGTGTAGCAGGAGCCTGAGTTGAATTTGAAGGAGCCTGTGTAGGATTTGAAGGACCTGAAGGTACTGAACCGCCTGCACCATTGCTCTTTGCTCCAGGGATTGAAGCGGCAACCGTACCTGTCTTGTATACAGAGAAAAGACCTGCTGCTGCGCCTACGAGACCTGCGTTGTAGTCGAGTGCAACTTCGTTACATACGTAATCGTTCATATTATCCTGGTATGTACCACCCTGATCTGAAGGACCGCCTACGAGAGCACCGACAAGTGATTTGCCGTTTGAAGGACTTGCTGTTGCAAAGCCTTCAGTATTGAATTCGCCGTATCCCTGATATCCTGAAGCTGCTCTGTGGTGTGGATTCTTTGCACTGTTGTCTGCATAACCAATTACAAAGCAAGTATTTGCAGGGTTCTTGCCAAGAATGTAGTCCATCTGACCCTTTGCCCATGCTGCGAGGTTGCTTCCTTTACCGTGCTTGTTAGCTACAAGAGCACACATCTGAGCTGAACAGTTAAGTCTCGCACTGCCCCATTTGTCAAGGAAATAATAACCGTTTCCGTTATATGCACCAAGATATGACTGAACTGCAGACCAGTCGTTTATGCCGGCTTCAGCACCTAAAATAAGTGCGCCTTCATTTACGTTGCTCCAGCCGTGAACCCAGTAGTCGTATCCAACCTTAAAGCCGGCAACATCGTTCTTGTAGCTTCCGTCTTTTGTAGCGATGTAAAGCCATGTAGCTGCCCATGCAAGGTCATCATTTGATGAGTTTGATTTGTAGAATTTAGTGCAGTCACCGTCTGAGCATGACTGATTCTGCTTTGCGTAGTTGTAAAGTGCTTTTGCGTATGTAAGATCTTCAGCGTTACCAAAGTTTACATAGCTTGCAGCAAGTGAAGCTGCGTATTCAGCAGCAATATCGCCGCATCCGTTTGTTCTCCAGTCGCATCCGCCGAATTCACCGTTGCCCTGCTTTTCAGGAGCTCCCCAGTAGCTGTGGTCAGTATCGCCGACACCCTTCTGGATGCAGATCTTTGATACTGAATTGCCGTTGAGTACTGTTGCATTCTTGAAGAATGTTGCAAAGTGGTCGCTGATTGTCTTGAAATGAGCTGAAAGACCAAGCTTTTCAAATGAATCCTTGAATTCGTAGTATGCCCATCCGAGTGTTGATGCTGTGTAACCCTGTGGAAGACCGAACATTGCATGGTCTCCGGCATCATGATAACCGCCGTCTACTTCACTGAATGTGTGACAGTTGCCTCTCCACTGCATAAGGCTGTCCTTTTCGACTGTTTTACCGCACATGTTTGCGTCATAGAAGAAAAGAGACTGCTGTAAAAGTTTTGCGTAGTTGTCTGTTTCTGCAGCGCTTACCTTGTTTCCGAGAACAGCAGCAGACTGTCCGAGTGAGGAAAGAGTAAGAGTTAAAGCTGCAGCAGCTGCTAAAGCCTTGCCTGTTAAATTCTTTTTAACCATTGGAAAATTCATCCTTTCAAAAAATTAATTAAAATAAATGCAACTTATTTTAATATTCCATACAATATTATTATACACAAAAATCAGCCGTTTGTGAATAGTATTTTTATATTTTCTTGAAAATTAATACTTTGTTCATAAAAAACAGAAATTCCAACAATATTTATATGCTAAAAGTTGCGGTTATGAGAAACATAATGAATCAGGTAAAAAAATACCTGATGTATACGTAATACATCAGGTATCCTGATAGTTGTTTCAGTGAGATACTGCCGGACCGTTTTCTGATTCAGGAACTTCTGATATTTCAACGGCAACCGTGTATTCGCCGTAAACCCAGACGTTGCGGAATTTCGGCGGGAGAGTGATGAGTGCCTTGTATGTGCTGAGTCCCGGATTAAGCCTGCCTGTATCCGAAACTGAGCTCTTTGAAAGATCAATTTCAACCTGAAGGTCATCAACGGTTATTTTTTCAATGTCCGAAGCCGGTCCGATTACCTTTATGTCCGTCAGCTGCTGTGTTATCTGAACAGCGTTGTATTTCTGCGGATAAGGATTTTTAATGTTGATTTTGTCACAGCTGTCGAAAATCTTTTCCTCAAGTCCGGTACTGTCAAACGTTACATAGCTGGAATTTATGTTGGTTTCATTGGTAAGTGCAGGATAACTCTCAAGGGCTTTTCGTATATCAAATGTTGTTGCAAAGTCCAGACCTATGCTGCTGAGTGATATATTCTGGTCGGTTGCGACAGAGAGAGCAGTCATGTTTTCAAGCGTCGGATCATCAGAAGAAACTGTGATTGACGGAGTACTCAGTGAGAGTCTGTCTGTTATAAAATCAGGATTGAAGTATGCAGGAAGATTTCCGCCGTCACAGGTAAGCTTATAAGTAATATCGAGATTCTTGACCTCTGATATATTGACCATAACATTGAGTTCCGGCTTGTTTATTCTGAACTGGTTCTTTGAAAGATAAGGACGGATTATTTTGTTGATATCCTCACCGTTTTCGTTAAGGAATGTGATGTTTGAAAGAGAAGCAGTAACCGGGATTGATTTTCTTGCGTCAAAAGCGATTTTCTGCTGTATATTTAGAACGCAGCTGCTTATCATGTTTACATACGGTTCAGGTCCGGTTACAGAAAGTGAATCGCAGGAAAGATTTTTGAGTTTGTATCCCTCAGCAGCTGTGATATCCGGTGCTTTGACCGTTACATCGATTGTACGTGTGATTTCCTTGTAGAAATAAACCTTGACTTTGTTCTTTTTTGGGTCCTTAAGGCCGTAGTCACACTCGAAGTCATTTTCGTCGGTTTTGGAAACCTTTATCTTTGCGTTTACAGGCTGTTCGCCGGAATAGTTTTCAGCCGAAATAGTGGCGGTAAACATGTTCCTGTTGAGAAAACCAAGATATTTTCTGTTTGCGCCGACGTATATGTCAACTGTGGAGAATTCAGCGTCGTATATCTTGTATCCTTCCGCTTCGGCAGGAGTACCTGATATACTGTCATCATAGTCAATTGCAACATCTGTGATGTATTCGCGGATGTCAGGATACTCGTTGTTGGTGATGTATCCCCATACAAACAGTGCAAGCAGAACTGAAAGCACGAGCAGAACAGAGTCTTTTTCGAGACTTTTCTGAACAAATGATTTAATTTTCTTGTATAAATGGTTCATTTTTTATCCCTCCTGCGGAAAAGCAGAAAGCGCTTTTTCTCATTGTCCTCATCTTCGGACTTGTCATTTATTACAAGGTCTGTAAGAAATGTTCTGAGGGATTTAGGGGAAAAGTTTCTGAAGATTTTTCCGTTGCATGTTACGGAGATGTTTCCGGTTTCCTCGGAAACAACTACAGTGACTGCGTCTGAATTTTCGCTCATGCCTATGGCAGCTCTGTGTCGTGAGCCGAGCTTTTTGCTTATGAATTCTTCATGCTCAGGCTTCGGAAGAAAGCATGCGGCAGCTACTATTATGCCGTCACGCATAATTACCGCACCGTCATGAAGAGGCGTTTTTGTGAAAAATATAGTTCCCAGAAGCTCCTTGCTCGGAAGTGAGTTCATAACAGTTCCGGATGAAATTTCGGAGCCGAGCTTTGTTTTTCGTTCACATACTATCAGGGCACCTGTTTTTGAAGCGGAAAGCTCTTCAACAGACTCACAGATAGCATCTATTGCCTTTTCCCATTTTACTACATAGTCATCAGGATGCTCGGTTATGAAAGCGAACTTGGCAACGCTTGTGCGTCCGACTCTTTCAAGTGTACGCCTCATTTCAGGCTGAAACATGATAAGAATTGCGATAAATCCGTTGTTAAGAATAACCTTCAGAAGAAATTCGATTGTTCTCAGCTTGAAAATTACACATGTAAAGTAGGCAAGAAGGAGAAAGATAATACCTTTCGCCAGCTGTCCGGCACGTGTTTCGCGGATTATTTTTATTAATTTGTATATAATAAATGAAAGCAGTGCAATGTCCAGTACATCAATGGGTTTTATTGTACTGAGAATGCTCAGTAAAGAGCCAAACAGTCCGCTTGGATACAATTTCGCTTCACATCCTTTCCTGTATGCTGTTACAGTAAATGAAATATGTGTTTACAGTATTATAAAGTGAACGTAATACTACTGCCGTTCACAGTGAAAAATCTTTATTTTTTCAGTGCACTGTGACAAAGACAGTACATTATTATTTTATCACATTTTTATAAATTTTCAATAGTAAAACTGAATATTTATTTTTTATTGTATTATAATTGTAACTAAGACCGGATTTCGGAAAAAAATTTAAAAATTCTATGGACTTATCAGTAAGAATAATGTATAATAGATAAGTATATGAAATCATGAAAGTACTGCGTGTGACAGTATTTTCCCAAAAATCATACAAAGGAGTTTTATTAAAATGTCTTTTAATAAGTATCTTTACAGGAAAATTATTGCGGCTGCAACAGCCCTTACAATGGTATTTGCTGCTACCGGATGCGGCGAGAGCACATCATGGATTGCAAAATGCAATGATACTGAAGTAAATGCAGGTGTCTATATCTTCTATCAGACAGAAGCGTACAGTGAGGCCACATCAAAGCTTAAGAAGGGCAACGAGGAACTTGATATTTCCGACGTTAAGCTTCTCAAAACAATGACTGTTGAAAATACAGACATCACAGAATGGATTAACAACAGAGCTGAAAAGCAGCTTAAGGTTTTCATGGGTGTAAATGAAAAGTTTGACGAGCTCGGACTTGAACTTTCTGCTGAAGACTCAGAATCAATAAAAAACACAGTTGATATGTACTGGGGATACTACGCAGAACAGTATGAAACAAACGGTATCGGCAAGGATTCATTCAAAGCTCTTGTAGAATATGACTACAAGAGAGACATGGTTCTTGATTACTACTACGGCGAGGGCGGCGAAAAGGAATGCTCTGATAATGAAATTTCTGCCTACCTTGAAGGAAACTACGCAAGAGTGAAGACAATCAGCTTCTCATTTAAGGATGCAGAAGGCAATGATCTTGACGAAGACGGTAAGAAGGAAGTAAAGAAGCTTGCTGAAGAATATAAAAAGAAAGCTGATTCAGGTGTAAGCTTTGACAAGCTTATAAAGGAATATTCGGACTATCAGGCAAAGCTCGCTGAAGAGGCTGCAGCAGCTGCTGCAGAAGCAGCCGGAGAAGAATCAGATTCCGAAGAAGAACCTGCTGTTACTACTGCTCCTGTAACAACAGCTGCAGACGAAGATGCTGAGGTTACTACAACTGCTTCTGAGGAAGAATCTGCTGAGGATGCAGCTGAAGAGACTGAATCTGAAGATGAAACAGCTGAAGATGAAGCATCAGATGACGAAGCTGATGCAGATGAAGAAGAAGCTGAAGTTACTACAGCTGCTGAAGGAGATGCTGAACCTGAGGTTACAACAACAGCAGCAGATGAAACTGAACCTGAAGATGAAGAAGACAGCGATCCTTATGCAAATGAAAATATCTATAAGAAGGGTTCAGAGGATGACGGCTACACCCCTACAGAAAAGATAAACAAGGCTGTATTTGAAGAAATTGCTGTTGACAAGACAGCTGTTATCGAAGAGGAAGATGGTATTTACCTTATCAAACGTCTTAGCATTGTTGACAGAAAAGATTTCTTTGAAGGAGACAAAAAGTCGGGCATTATTGCTGAAATGAACAAGGATAATTTCGACAACATGGCAGCTGAGTGGGCAGAGGCTTACGGAACAAAGTTCAACGAACCTGCTCTTAAGAGATATGATCCTTTCAACATCAAGATGTAAGCTGTATAACAAAACAGAGCTTTGAACGATAAAGAAAAACAGACCCTGTCTGCAGAGGCGGGGTCTGTTATTTTTTTGCAAAATACCATTTTCGGCTGGAAACTCTGATATGAAACTATTGAAAAGGAACAATATATTTGTTATAATATTATAGTAATAGTCAAAATGAATTTGACTTTCTCAGTTTTGAAGGAAGATAAGGGGAGAAAAATATGAATGAAAAAATACAAATACTCAAAGACAATATAGGACGTGCCATTGTCGGCAAGGATGAAGTTATTCTCAGGGTTATAGCTGCACTTCTCTGTGAAGGGCATATTCTCATAGAAGACGTTCCGGGTGTCGGAAAAACCCAGCTTGTTTCATCACTTGCAAAATCGCTTGACGGCAGGTTTAACCGCATTCAGATGACTCCGGATATTATGCCTTCCGATATTACAGGATTTTCAATGATAAACCAGAAAACCGGGGAGATGGAGTACCGTCCTGGTGCTGCACTCTGCAATTTTCTTCTGGCTGATGAAATAAACAGAGCTTCCCCGAAGGCGCAGTCAAGCCTTCTTGAGATTATGGAAGAAGGTCAGATCAGTCTCGACGGCGAAACACATGAGCTGCCTTCGCCGTTTATGGTTATGGCAACTCAGAATCCGGTTGAAACCTATGGTACATATCATCTTCCTGAAGCACAGATGGACAGATTTTTTTTGAAAATCAGCATGGGCTATCCAACGGCAGAAGAGGAACTGAGAATTCTTGAACGAACAGAATTCGGAAATCCTGTTGACAGTATTGAAAAAGCAGTAATTTCTCTTGAAGATATTAAGGAGCTTCAGGAACAGATGAAGAATGTTAAGGTTTCCCCTGCGGTGAAACGGTATATTACTGATATAGTAAGAGCAACCCGTGATACTGAAACAGTTGTTCTGGGTGTAAGTCCCCGCGGCAGTATTTCACTGTACAAGGCTGCCAAGGCAACTGCATTTATAAACGGAAGAGGGTTTGTTACTCCTGACGATGTCAAGTATATTGCAGGCAGTGTTCTGTCTCACCGAATTATTCTTTCAGTCAGCGGCAAAACAAAATACGCCACTTCCGCAGGATTTGTGAACAGAATCCTCAGCACGGCTGCGGTTCCGTCAGAAGTTCACGGATAAACAACGGGAGGATTAATTCATGAAAGCTGTTATATCCTACATGGCAGTGCTGCTGTCGGCACTTGGATACATGCTTCTGTTTGACAGAAATGCAGGCGGAATAATGACTGTATTTCTTGTTGTAGTTCCCGTCGTTTCAGTATTTCTGACACTGTTTTCAAGGAAAAAAATCAGATTTGAGATAGCAGTTTCAGATGAGCTTATTTCAAAAAAACAGAGCTGTACGCTGACAGTAAAGGCATTTAAAAGCACTCTTATTCCGGTGCCTGTTGTGAGCTTTGAACTTTCTGTATCAGAGCATTTCAGGAAACCGGAATATGATGTGTACAGATTTTCAATGTCTGAAAACAGAAGCTTTTCTGTTGAATCAGTACTTTTTCCGGAAGTCTGCGGTACAGCTGTGATAACCGTCAGAAAAATCTGCATCACGGATTATCTTGGTATTTTCAGATTTCGTGTACCGGTTCCGGAAGTGACTCATTCAGTCGGTATAATGGCCGAGATCCACGAAATTGAGGACTACAGCGAGCTGCTCAGAAGTATTTACAATACTCTTCCCGACAATGATGACGAAGAGGAAACCTCAGTTGTTTACGGGAAAACTTCAGTTCCCGGTTACGGATACAGGAACTATGTTCCGGGTGATCCTCTGAAAAGAATTAACTGGAAGCTTTCCTCAAAGCGAAATGAACTTTATGTCAGACTTGATGAAAGTTCAGGTATGACACTTCCGAATATTATTCTTGATCTGAGTTCCGCTGCCGAATACGGTGACAAAAGAGAGGGACTCTACTACACAGGCATGATAACGGAGGCTGCTCTGTCAGTTCTGAGCATGTGTGTTCAGAACGGCATTGAATGCAGATTCACATATCCGAGAGAAGGTATGATGTACACTGAAAATGTAAATACACCTGAAGAGGCAGAAAAAATATCCGCTGAGATTATAGGATATCTGGACAAGCCGTGCAGGGTTACTCTTGATCAGAATTCCGGTTCAAAGTCTTCGGATGTCAATGTTATCTGTACTCTCAGAGTAACAGATGAACTTGCCGCAGAGGCAGAGGCTTCTGAAATGAGCGGTAACAGTGTAAAGATGGTAATTCCTGCTGAGCTGTACGGCATGAGTCTGCAGAATGTATCCGAACTCTGGCTTCTGGGCAGTGAATGGAACCTGTCCGCTGCAGTCTGATCCGGGGGTGAGCATATGATAAAGTTTTACAGGGACGGAATAACGAAAAATATTGTTCCGCTTATGCTCTGTGTTTCAATAGTAACAAGCTGCATGTATGTTTACAGCCGTACATATCTGGCACTGTTTTTTATTGTGACGCTGGTTATTCAGACAACAGTTTTCTCATTCTATTCATACATATCTGAAAAATCTGTTTTACTCAGATTCATCTCCATTGTCGGTTCATTTCTGGCAATAGCCGGAATGGTTACAATAGCGATACGGACCGGAAACAATAAGAGCAGCATGGACTATTTTATCTGGTTCCTTTCTCCGCAGGCTCTTGTTGATTTTTCATTTGCATACATATCCGCGACGTTTATAATCATAAACTTTTTTATTGCGTCAACGGTTTATTATTTCTCTGCAGTCAGGTACAGAATCTCGATGACCTTTCTGATTACGCTTATTCCTTTTGCTGTATACCGAAAGGAAGGCGAGGATGTTCCTGTATTTTTCGCACTTCTTCTGCTTGCCATGTATATGGCACTGATGATTCACTGCAGGCAGATAAATACAAAAAAACGTCAGAAAATGGTGGTTGACCGCGGCTATAAGCGTTCGATTACAGTTTTCCTTGCGTTCAATGCATTTATGGCTCTGATTCTTCCGAAGCCGCAGATAGGGTTTGACAACTCCTGGGTAGATACTGTATTTGAATCAGAAAAAATTACAGAATACATGCTTGAGAGGCTCGGAATTATGTCTGAAACAGCAACCTCATCCGCAGCGTATACCAAAGCAGCGGACATAAAGCTCTATGAATTCCTTTCGCAGGAAACTCCTCTCAATCTGAAGTCACAGACCTTCAGCAGTTATAATTTTGATAAAAACAAATGGACTGCAGAAGCAGATGAACGTAAAGGTGAGATACTGAACGAGGATGCTGTTAAGCTTCTTGACCCTGCAGCATTATGCAGTGCAGCAGCAGCAGCAGCGGATGCTGACGCTGATTTTGCTGAAAAGTATGATATTGAAAAGCTCAGTCCTGTAAAGGAAGGCATCAACATAAAAAGTGTTACTATGCTTGAATCCTTTGTACCTTCCGTATTTTACTATTCACCGGCACTTGCTTTTTCAGTAGCCGGCTCATCAGTCGATGTAATGAGGACGTCGCAGGGAACGCTTTATTCACCAAAGCCATTCGATAAAAGCTATATTGTCAGGTATTATACAGACCAGCTGACAGTGAACAAAAATATAATAAAGCTTGTTTCATCTCTTAACATGGAAAACTTCGGGGAGTTTCTGGGAGACATGCGCCGTGTTCTTGATGAAAACGGTATTGACGGATACAGTGATTTAATTGTCGCGTATGCTGATGACTTTAATTCCGCGGTTAATTACCTGTCAGATTATGCTGATGAGTATCCGGAAGCTGTTTACAGGATTACGGAGAATGCGGTCAGAAAGAACAGGTCGGATTATGAAAAGGCATGTGCAATCGAAAGCTATTTTGAACGTAATGATTTTACATACAGTCTTTCATACAGAAAACCTTACGGATACAACATGGAATATTTCCTTACCGAAGGGAAAACCGGTATCTGTTCTGATTACGCCACAGCAATGGTTCTGATGGCGAGAGCAGCAGGAATACCTGCCCGCTATGCAGAGGGAATTCATCTTCACGATCCTGACGAAAACGGAATCACGACTGTATATGATTCGGATCTTCACGCATATCCTGAACTGTATATTTCCGGATACGGCTGGATGGCATTTGAGCCGACAAGCCTCAGCAATACAGGACGCAAACCGGATTTTGATTTCAGAATGTCAGTACTTCTTGGAATTGCCGCATTTCTGATTATATTATTCATACTGTTTTATGACAGGATTATTTATCCGTATATTTCTGAAAAAATATTTATGTTCAGAATTAAAAAAATGTCAGATGAAAAAACTGTTGAGGCTGTTTTTGTCAGACTGAGAAAAAGACTCGGACTTGATAACAGCATGACATCCGCACAGACAGGAAAATATGTCCGTGAGGTTTACGGTACGGATATGAGCATGACGGTTGAAGATTTTGACAGGGCTGTTTACGGCGGGGAGAAAACAGGAACGGAAGCAAGGGAAAGAGCGGTTGCTCTGTATCTGGAGCTTACCGGCAGGAAAACTGATAAGTAAGAGATAATACAAATAAATATAGTGAAAGTCAGATTACTTCTGACCTTCACTATATAAAAATCGGAGGAAATTATGAAGGAAACGGAATATAAATTTCTTGTTGACAAGGAAAAGTTTTATGAGATACTTAAACTCATAAAAGAACTTTATACCGATGCCGGATATAAGGAGAAGGTTCAGATTAACTATTACTATGATACGGATGACAACTATCTTCTGAACAATCACACAACTCTGAGAATCCGTCAGACGGAAACCAGTCTCAGACTCGAACTTAAGGAAGCGCAGCCGCTTACCAGCAATGATTTTTCGACATGTACTGAAACGGCTATGGATATTGACGGACTTAAGAGTGATATTACTCTTGAAAACGGCAAGTTTGCGTGGATCCCTTTTTCGCTTCAGGGCGATCTGGTAACACGCCGTACCAGTATAAAGCCTTCAGAGTCACTTTCGATTGATTTTGACGTAAACTATTACCTTGGAAAATGTGATTATGAAATAGAAATGGAATTCAGGGACAAGGCTGAAAAGGGCACAAAGGTTCTTGTTGACAAGCTCGGACTTCTTCAGTACAAAAATAACGTCGGCGGAAAGGCAAGAAGATTTTTTAAGGTAAAATCAGAAATACTATGAACGAAAGATTACCATACCTGAGGGAGAAAACTGCAAAGCTTACAACATTTCCCGGCGTTTACAGGATGAAAAATGAGAACGGTGAAATCATCTATATCGGAAAGGCAAAAAATCTTAAAAACAGGGTGACAAGTTATTTCAGAGTGTCAGCTGATCATACGCCAAAGGTTGCAAAGATGGTCGAGAACGTATTTGACTACGACTTTATTGTTACTGATTCCGAATACGAGGCGCTTGTTCTTGAATGCAGCCTTATAAAACAGCACAAGCCTAAATACAACATCCTTCTTAAGGATGACAAGGGATTTCACTATATTCATGTATCGGATGAAATGTATCCGAGAATCACGGCCGAAAAGCGGAATATTCCCGGAGGTATCACTCTTGGTCCGTACACCAGTCCGGGGGTGACAAAACAGACTGTGACTGAAGTAAACAAGGCGTTTATGCTGCCGGTATGCAGAAAGAAATTTCCGTGTACGACTGCTGCTAACAGAAAACCGTGTCTTAATTATCATATTAAGCAGTGCATGGGTGTGTGCACAGGGAGGATTTCCGCTGATAATTACGCAGACATCATTTCACAGGCGGTCGAATATATAAAAACAGGCAGTAAGGAATCAGTTGAAAAGCTGAGAGAGGAAATGGAAGCTGCAGCGGAGAACCTTGAATTTGAAAAGGCTGCAGTGCTTCGTGACCGGATAAACAATATTACCAGGGCTTCAGAAACACAGAAAATTTTTGATCCTGATATTGAAAATACGGATATTATTGCCTCAGTAAGCAATCCGGCAGGTACCTGTGTGTCAGTTATTGTATACAGAAACGGAAAGATAGTTGACAAGAACGCATATTTCTTTGAAGGAGCGGAAAATGATTCATCGCTTTACACTGATTTTATAATGCAGTATTATTCATCAGGGCGTGATATTCCAAAGAATATTTTCACTGAATATGAATGTGATGATGCACAGATTGTTTCCGGCGTTCTTAAGGAGATTTCAGGACATGCTGTGCATATTCAGTTCAGGCAGAAGGGAAATATGATGAAATACATCATGCTTGCAAGAAATAATGCAGGTGAGTTTCTGTCTGTCAGAGCGGGACGCACCGGCAGGGAAATAATCGCACTGGAACAGCTTTCAAAACTTCTCGGGCTGCCGAAGCCGCCTGAATATATTGAGGCGTATGATATTTCAAATCTGGGTTCTTCAGCAATGTGCGCAAGTATGGTTGTGTTTGAAAACGGAAGACCGCTGAAAAAGATGTACAAGCGCTTTTCAATAAAAAATGTTGCTGTTCAGAATGACTATGCGTGTATGCATGAAGTTCTTGAGAGAAGATTCAGACGTTTTCTTGATGAAAGTGAGACTGATGAGGGCTTCAGGAGAAAGCCTGACCTCGTTTTTCTTGACGGCGGAAAGGGACAGGTCAATGCCGTTGAGCCTTATCTGAGACAGATGGGCATAGATGTTCCTGTATTTGGCATTGTCAAGGACAGCAGGCACCGCACAAGAGCGATATCAACAGGAGGAGAGGAGATATCTGTTTCCAGTCTGAAATCTGCCTTTACCCTTCTTACGAATATTCAGGATGAGATGCACCGTGTTGCAATTACTTATCAGAAAAAGCTTCATTCAAAAATTACCTTTTATTCACGTCTTACATCTGTAAAGGGAATAGGTGAGAAGAAGGCAAAGAAAATTATGGACAGATTCAGAACCATTGAAGCAGTCAGGGAAGCCGGTCCGGAGGAAATCAGTGCCGTTGCGGGCGTTTCGCTGGAAACGGCAGCAGAGCTTATTCTGAAGCTTCTTGAAAATCAGTAAAAAAAATAGTATAATACTTTATGAAGCACCGGTCAGTGTTTCCATGAAAATAGATTTAAGGAGAATTCATATATGCGAATAATAACAGGTACAGCACGCGGAAGAAAACTCAGGACACTGGAAGGAAACGACGTAAGACCTACTACTGACAAGGTTAAGGAAGCGATGTTTTCAGCAGTACAGTTTCAGATACCGGGTGCGACTGTTCTGGACCTTTTCGGAGGCAGCGGTCAGCTCGGACTCGAGGCGCTGAGCCGCGGTGCTGAAAAGGCGGTTTTTGTAGACAAGTCAAAGGCTTCGATAAATGTTATTACTGAAAATATCGGGTCAACGGAGTTTACAGACAGAAGCAGGGTTGTTTTTATGGATTCAGTTGATTTTCTGAAAACAGACTGCGGAATGTTTGATCTGGCCTTTCTTGACCCTCCGTACAGCAGGGGGATACTTGAACAGGTTCTTCCGCTTCTGGAAAGTCACATGAATGAAGGCGGCAGAATAATCTGCGAGCACGAGCAGAGACTTGAACTTCCTGAGAAAATTGGCAGTCTGGTCTTGAAAAAAAAATACAAGTATGGTAAAATAGAAATAAGTCAGTTTATTTGTGAAAAAACTGATGCCACAAAATAAAGATTAGAGGTGTTTCAAAGGTGCGTAGGATTGCAGTTTGTCCTGGTAGCTTTGATCCTGTAACATACGGACATATCGATATTTTCAATCGTGCGTCCACATTGTTTGACAAGGTTATTATTCTGGTTTCGACCAATCTCTCAAAACAGCCGCTGTTTACTCCGACTGAGCGTATTCAGATGATTATGGATGTAACTTCAGGTATGGATAATGTCGTTATTGATATTCTTGACGGACTTCTCGCTGACTATGTGCGTGATGTCGGTGCCTGTGCCATAGTTAAGGGGCTCAGAGCGGTAAGCGACTTCGAGTACGAGTTCCAGATGGCTCTTGCGAACAAAAAACTGTATCCGGATGCGGAAACTGTATTTCTGACGACAAGCACGGAAAACATGTATCTGAGTTCAAGTGTTGTGAAGCAGATTGCAGCATTCGGCGGGGACATAAGCAGTTTTGTTCCTGATGAGATAAGAGAAAGAATAGAAAGCAGAATTAAAAAACTGAACTGAATTTTTCATGATGAAAGGAGAGAACTCCGCAGCTAAAAACGGAGTGACTTGCATATGAACAATATTGATGAGATACTTGAGCAGATGGAGGAATTACTGGACAAGTCCAATCCGATGCCATTTTCACAGAGTAAGATGATAATCGATTCAGAACGTCTCAGAGAGCTTATAGATGATATAAGACTTAATATTCCTCAGGAGATCAAAAGAGCCAAACTTATTGATTTTGACTGTGACAGAATTATCAAGGAAGCTGAACAGAAAGCAGAGCAGATTGTTCAGCAGGCCGAAGAAAGAGCTAAGGCTCTTGTTTCAGGCGATACTATTGTAAAGGAAGCCAAGCAGAGAGCAGCAGAAATTCTTGCACAGGCTCAGGCCCGTTCACAGGAGATAAGAAATGCAACAAGCAGCTATGTTGACAACATGCTTCATGATGCTGAGATGTATTTCACCAAGGGACTCCAGGATGTTAAGAAAACAGCTCAGGCAATCAGTCAGGTTAAAAGCAAGTCTTCTTCTGATTCAAATCAGAACGCACAGTAAACAGAAAGCATTTTCTTTCTGTTTTAATTGAATACATGACGCAATGAGGCGTACCGGAAACCGGTACGCCTTTTTTATTTGATGGAGGTAAGAATTTCATAATGTGTAAAATTGATGAAGTTGATAAGAAATTAATTGAACTGCTCCAGGATAACGCAAGAACACCTTTGAAGATTCTTGCTTCAAAGGTGTTTCTTTCAGCTCCGGCAGTTTCCTCAAGAATTGAAAAGCTTGAGAAAAACGGAATTATTAACGGTTACAATATATGCGTTGACAGTCAGAAACTCGGTTACAACATTAATGCATTTGTCGGACTTGAACTTCCGGCAAGCAGGAAAGAAGAATTCTATAATTTTATAAGGTCATGTCCGAGTGTACTTGAATGCAACTGCGTTACAGGTGTGTATTCGATGCTTCTGAAGGTTGTGTTCCACACTACTCAGGAACTTGATGAATTTGTTGATGAGCTCCAGGTTTTCGGGAACACATCAACTCAGATTGTATTTTCAACACCTGTGCCTCACAGAGAAATAAAGCTTACTTAAGCTTTCTGAGTACGTCAAGTCTGCTGTCTGTTTTTTCAGTAACTTCCTGTTCTTCAGGTGATTCCGGAGTATCAGTTACTGCCGGCTGTTCATTGTTTACAGGTCCCGCAATATTTTCATCTCCGGGTACACCGGTCACAGGCGGTTCGGTTGCTTTCAGACCGGCGATCTGGTTCCAGATATCTGGTTTCTCTGTTACTATTTCGAGATCAAATTCAATATCCGGTACAGGACGGTATGAATCATCCTGATATGAATTGTCCTTTCTGAAAGAGTTGCTCAGGTCAAGGTTATTTTCCTTTGTGTAGCTCATCAGCAGCACCATCAGAACAATTA
This sequence comes from Ruminococcus sp. UBA1780, assembly GCA_002315235.1. Classification (GTDB taxonomy): domain Bacteria; phylum Bacillota; class Clostridia; order Oscillospirales; family Ruminococcaceae; genus HUN007. The sequence goes on along the minus strand of DCGK01000069.1, from coordinate 1,582 downwards.
ATGCTGAAATAATACTTACTGCCAGTATTGTATTTTTCATGTGAAAACGCCACTCCTTTACTGAATATCCGTCAGCTCCGTTTAATATTTCGTTTAATATTCATGTATATTATATCAGAACCACTGTGAAAAGTAAAGAAAAATAAGATTAAAAATACTTGAAATAAATGCTGTTCTGTAGTATAATAAGGAATGTAATGCGTTTCAAATGCATAATACTGAAAGGAGTTTAAGAATATGAATTATTCTCATGAAGTTGAAACAATGTGCCCTATCGCACAGGGCGTTGCTCACGGTGCTGCTCCAATTCCTGAAGAAGCAAAATGGGTAAAGGCAAAAGAAATTAAAGATATTTCCGGTTTTACACACGGTGTAGGCTGGTGTGCTCCACAGCAGGGTACATGTAAGCTCACACTTAACGTTAAGGAAGGCGTTATCCAGGAATGTCTCGTTGAAACAATCGGATGTTCAGGTATGACACACTCAGCAGCTATGGCTTCTGAAATCCTCCCTGGCAGAACAATACTTGAAGCTCTCAACACAGACCTCGTTTGTGATGCTATAAACACAGCTATGAGAGAACTCTTCCTCCAGATCGTTTACGGTCGTTCACAGAGTGCTTTCTCTGAAGACGGTCTCGTAATCGGTGCCGGCCTCGAAGACCTTGGTAAGGGCCTCCGTTCACAGGTTGGTACAATGTACGGTACACTCGCTAAGGGTCCTCGTTACCTCGAAATGACAGACGGTTACGTTACAGGTCTTGCTCTTAACGAAGAAAACGAAATCATTGGTTACAAGTTCGTAAACTTTGGTAAGATGATGGACTTCATCAAGGCCGGCGATGATGCTAACACAGCATTTGAAAAGGCTCAGGGTCAGTACGGCAGAGTTGCTGATGCAGTAAAGATCGTTGACCCAAGAAAAGAATAAGGAGGAACTCAACAATGGCTTTATTTGAATCATACGATAGAAGAGAGAAGCAGATTCTCGCAGTAATCAAAGAATACGGCATTAATTCAGTTGAAGAATGTGCTGAAGTATGTAAGGCTAAGGGCCTCGACATCTACAAGCTCGTAGAAGGCATTCAGCCAATCTGCTTCGAAAATGCTAAGTGGGCTTACACAGTAGGCTGCGCTATCGCAATCAAGAAGGGCTGCACAAAGGCTGCTGACGCTGCTGCAGCTATCGGTGAAGGTCTCCAGGCTTTCTGTATCCCTGGTTCAGTTGCTGACCAGAGAAAGGTTGGTCTTGGTCACGGTAACCTCGGCAAGATGCTCCTCGAAGAAGAAACAGAATGTTTTGCATTCCTCGCAGGTCACGAATCAT
>DCGK01000069.1:0-192 GCA_002315235.1 Ruminococcus sp. UBA1780 | reverse complement strand
AGGCTAACAAGGTTCGTAAGACTCCTCTCAGAGTTATCCTTAACGGTCTTGGTAAGGATGCTGCTCAGATCATCGCAAGAATCAACGGCTTCACATATGTTGAAACAGAAATGGATTACCACACAGGTGAAGTTAAGGAAGTATTCCGCAAGGCTTACTCAAACGGCCTCCGTGCAAAGGTTAACTGCTACG
>DCGK01000068.1 GCA_002315235.1 Ruminococcus sp. UBA1780 | reverse complement strand
GAGCTGATAATGAAAAGAGCAGAGCCGACAGTCTCGCTGAACTGGCACGCAGCTACGGAATACCAGAGGAGCAGATAGCTGCAGCTGAAGGAAAATAATACAGCCCAGGGGCTGTGTTTGTAACTAATCACCAATATAAAACAAACTGTATGGTGCGAATATAACGAAATTTTGAATATATACTTGACTATTTTTTTGATAAATAGTAAAACCAATGTAAATGTACCGAAGTGATTTAAAGTGATATTTAAATCACTTCAAAAAAACAATAACCTCAGAACTGTGAGTGGCATTACCGCTCAGTTCTGAGGTTATTTTGTGTTTCTGAAATTATTTTACTGTTTTAACTGTACTGCCAGCTGCAATCAGTCCGCCGCTGGCCTTTTTATCTGATTCAGTTTCAGAAACTTTATCAGTACTGCTGACAGGATCGGCGCCTGTATTTACAGGAAGCAGGCTGACTTCACCGGATGTATTAATCACTTCCGTCACAGGCTTTCCGCCTACTGTGATGTTTTTACGCTGTTCAGCTGTAAGTGACGGATCGTTTATAAGGAAGCTCATGTATTTCTTAAGTGGTGTGTATACTTTTCCGTCAAGGCTGATTATTTCAGTTTTAGGATGTATATCACCGAGCCATGCAAAGATGACATTTTTATCGAGTTTAAAATCATTTACAACAAGACCTTCTGTAGCTGTGGCAAAGATTTTTGCATCAGCTGATATTTCAAGTGTTCCGGCTGGTACGGCAAGACCTCTGTCGCCGCATGCAATTATGTCACCGCCTGTAACTGTAATAGCAGTCTCACCCTGAACGGCATCCTTTCCTGATTTGATAACTGCCTTGCCTCCGGAGATAACGGCAGCCTGTTTTGATGACTTGAATCCGTCACCGGCCGAGTTAATGTAAAGCTCACCGCCGGCAAGCTCAACGTCACCCTTGGCCTTTACGGCATCTGCCTTGCAGAGACCTGAGTCAGCGGCATCAGTTTTTATTTCGATTTTACCGCCGTTGAATTTGATGTCGTTGTTGCAGTAGATACCTGTCTGGGCATTTGTTTCAAGTTGAAGTGAACCTGATGATGACTTTGTAAATGTTATGTCATCCTTTGCATAAATAACAGCAGAATTTGCTTCAGCAGCGTCGAATGTGTTTGAAAGACTGTTTTCACCTGTAAGTGTAATCTTTGTCTTGTCTGCATTTTCAACCATGATGCATGGTGTGTCAGTGCTGTTTTTCATAGTAACGCCGTCAAGTGTGATTTCGACGCTTTCGGCATCAGTTTCCGCAGTGTTTACGATAATTGAGGCATCTGCTGTCATGGCACCTGTTACAGTGTATGAGCCGCTCTTTGAAATTGTAACCTTTGTTCCTTCAACTGTTACGCCTTCGTCTGCAGTGACTGATGTGCCTGCAAGAGTAATCTTAACGCTGTCTGTTTCTGAAGGTGTGCCGGGTTCAGCCGGTTTGCCGTTTCCGTTTACAAGAAAACTCTTGAGAAGTATGTAGTCAAGTGCGTTGATTTCCTTGTCACCGTTCATGTCAGCATTGGCTCTGCCTGCTTCGCTGAGAGCCTCGGTATCGAGAAGATGTGCCTTGAGTGCAACCAGGTCAAGGCTCTGGATTACGCCGTTTGCATCGGCATCGCCTGTGAGCACTTCTGCTGCGGAAGCAGGAATCACTGCTGATGTGCAGAGTGTAAGTGCAGCGGTTCCTGCACAGATCTTTCTTACTATATTGTTTTTCATAATATCCGTCCTTTCAGATTTATCCCTGTCCGTTCTGCGGACTGTGTATAAATTGTCCTGCACATCCGTTCCATGCAGTCACTGTGTGCAGGACAGTATAAATAAAATATAGTGAAAGTCAAAATAAATCTGACGTTCACTATAATTATTATAGCAGAAACTGTACTTAAAATCCACAGTAATATTTTGACTTTTATATGGCAAAATAATACCCGTCAGCCCATAACTGAAGTATGGAATGACGGGTAAAATTCAGTTTGTATTCTGATGTTTACTGCAGTTACTGACAGTCAGGATGACGTTCAAGTACGGCAAGAATCTTGTCATAGCTCTGCACAAATGCTTCGACTATCTTCGGATCAAAATGCTTTCCGCTGTCCTCGAGAATGATATCATAAGCTCTTCTTTCGGAGTAAGGCTCCTTGTATGAACGGCGGCTTACAAGTGCATCATAAACATCGGCAACAGCAACTATACGGCTGAAAAGGTCGATGTCCTGTCCTTTTTTTCTCAGATATCCGGTTCCGTTCCATTTTTCATGGTGCTCAAGTGCAATTGTTCTTGCGGCCTCCATGATACGGCCCGGTGACTTGTGCAGCATTCTTTCGCCGGCTGTAACGTGTGTTTTAATGATTTTGAATTCGTCTTCAGTAAGCTTGCCCGGTTTTTCAAGTATCTCAGGGGAAATTGTGAGCTTTCCGATGTCATGCATCATTGATGCGGTACGCAGAATCTCCACATCATCCTTACTGAGTCCGGCAGCTTCGCCGAGAACCTTGCTGTATTCGGAGACACGCTTTACATGCTGTCCGGTCTGACCTGACTTGGATTCGGTAATTTCGGCAAATGCAAGTATAAGCTCCTCCTGGGTGCGGCGCATTTCGTCGCTGAGTCTGTTGTTGTTTTCGATTGTTGCTTTCATTTCCATGAATCTTCTGAGTGATTCGAAGGAAACGTTGACATGCCTTCTCCAGAGGCGGAAGTCTTTGTGATATACAGCAGGACGGTTTCTGTATTCGGCAACCATATATCCGAAGCATCTTTCATGACTGTGGAAAGGGGAGAAGTAGAACGCCGACGGAACCTCTCTTTCAGCATCCAGCTCAGGAAGCATAATGCTTCTGTCAAAACAATTGTCAAGTCCTACTACTGCGTTTTCTTTGCTGTTGTCCCTGTCATAGGCTATAATCATCCTGTCGGAGTACGTGGTTCTGTCAAATTCAGGGTCCTGACTGAAAATGTTGTCATTGATGCAGATTGTAAATCTGTCAAAGTTGTTGACCTCTGAAATATACCAGTTTATCGCCCACATAAAGTCTTCGATGTCATGTCTGAAAACCAGATCCTCAAGCATGTAGTTATAGTCGGAACGAAGATTCTGGAAGGATGCACAGCTTTCGATTCCAATGCTGGTGTAATTTCCGCTGAAAATATTTCTGCTTGTACAGCCGCACGTCTTTCCGATGCACAGTGACGCACTGCTGTCGTTTACCTCTGTATGAGACGGCTCGGTTCCGAGAAGTCTGCATATTTCAAGAGCTGATTTCTGACCTGTTGTATATGAGTCACGGCGGCAGGATGTGAGTATATCCTTGTTGTATATCTCGTCATCATCAGAGTCAAAACCTGCGACAGCAACATTGTCAGGAATCTGGTATCCAACCTTTTCAAGAGCGGCTATAACACTCAGTGCCATAGGTTCGTTGGCGCATATTATTGAATCAGGAAGCTTTCGTCCGGATTCCGTAAGAAAACTGTAAAATTTTTCTCCGGTAGTGTACCAGAAATCCCCCTCGAAAACAGACGCCATGTCAAATGTCATGCCGTGTGCTTCAAGTGAATTCCTGAATCCCTTAAGTCTCATCTGCGAGTGAGGATGCTCAAGGGGACCTGAAATATACATTATATCCTTTTTTCCATGAACTTCAATGAAATGATCAGTAAGCAGCTGCATTCCGAGTGTATCATCGGTATTTATAACGTTAAAACCACTGTAGTCATAGTCCGCACAGACTATTGGTTTTCTGAATCTTTTCTTAAGATTTACAAGGAATTTTTCAAGCTGATCAGTATCCAGAACAAGAGTATCCGGTGCAATAATAACTGCATCGGCTTTGTCAGGATTAATCATATTAAGTATTTCTTCCTCGCCTCCGATATTTTCACGGCTCATTGATCTCTTTCCGAATGTTGAGACAATGGCAGCGTCCATATCGTTCTCAAAAAGAATTTTTAATGCACCTTCGAGAAATTTAGTCTGGTACGATCCGCACGGATCACCTACCAGCATACCAATCATTTTACGTTTTTTCACTTGTTCACCCCGGGAATCCTGTTTCATAAAAGTCCGAAAGAATTTGTACAGTGTTCATATATGTACATTTTTACCTGTTTACTATATTATTATACTCCTGATTTTTAAGTTAGTCAAGTTTAAGAGAATTGTTTTTTATGCAAAATATTCTTTTTTTACTTGAAAAAGTGTTAAGTATATGATATAATTTCACTAAATTCTTCCTGATTTCCATTCAGCGGAGAATTTGCCGAAATACAATTGACAAGAGGAGTATGAGTTATGAAAAAACTGAAAAGCATTCTGGCATTCG
>DCGK01000005.1:26110-27970 GCA_002315235.1 Ruminococcus sp. UBA1780 | reverse complement strand
GGACGTCCGCCGCCCTTACCGCCTGTAAGAGCTGAGATTTCCTTAGCAATCTTACCAGCATGAGCACCCTTTGCAACAGCACCCTTGCCGCATGAAACTGCAAATACGCCGCTGCCTTCATTTACACATGCAAGAACTGCGATAGTGTCTTCAGACTTGTCGCGGAGCTTGTCTCCCATTGTTCTGAGAACATCATTCTTTACGCCGTCAACTCTTGCTGCTATTACGCTTACACCGTTGAAGTCATACGCGCTGTCTGCAAATGCCTGAATCTTCATCATAGCATTTTCTTCGCCGGCAGCCTGAAGTTCCTTTTCAAGAGCCTTGTATTCGTTCATAATCTGTGAACACTTAGCTGTGAGTTCTGAAGCATTAGGAGCCTTGAGAATTGCAGCAGCTTCATTGATAACTGCAATGTTTTCATTGAGGAGAGCAAGTACGCCTGAGCCTGTAACAGCTTCGATACGTCTTACACCTGATGCTACTGAGTTTTCTGAAACGATCTTGAAAAGACCGATCTTTGATGTATTGTCAACATGAGTACCGCCGCAGAATTCAACTGAGAAGTCGCCTGCCTTAACTACTCTTACAACGTCACCGTACTTTTCACCGAAGAGTGCCATAGCACCGAGCTTTCTTGCTTCTTCAATAGGAAGCTCCTGTGTGTCGACAGCAACTGATGAAAGAATAATTTCGTTTACTCTGTTTTCAACCTTAGCGATTTCCTCAGCAGTAAGTGCGCTGAAGTGGCTGAAGTCGAAACGGCATCTTTCAGGACTTACGAGCTGACCAGCCTGGTGAACGTGGTCACCGAGAACTTCTCTGAGAGCAGCCTGAAGGAGATGAGCTGAAGTATGGTTCTTCATAACAGCCTGTCTCTTTGCTGTGTCAATCTTTGCTGTAACCCTGTCACCCTTCTTTACAGTACCGCTTTCCACAGTACCGATGTGGAGATAGTGACCGTCTTCTGTCTTCATAACAGAGTCAACTGAGATAACTGCGTCGCCTGAGATAACACCTGTATCACTTACCTGACCGCCGCTTTCTGCATAGAAAGGAGTCTGGTCAAGAACGATAACAACACTTTCACCTTCTGAAGCACTTTCCTTTTCTTCTGTGCCGTTGTAAACTGCAAGAACTGTGCTCTGGTTTTCTGTTTCGCTGTATCCTGTAAATACTGTCTTTTCAGCATTAACCTTTACAGAGTTGTCAGCCCATGATGAACTTGCCTTTGCAGCATGGTCAGCCTTTGCCTTGTTTCTCTGTTCAAGAACAAGCTCCCTGTATCTGTCCATATCAATCTTAAGGCCTTTTTCCTCAGCAATTTCGAGAGTAAGGTCAATCGGGAAGCCGTATGTGTCTGAAAGTTTGAATGCATCTTCACCTGAGAGCATGCCGTTCTTTGATTCTTCAATAAACTTATTAAGAAGATCAAGACCGTTGTCAACTGTCTTTGCGAAGTTTTCTTCTTCAACCTGAATAATCTTCTTGATGTATTCTGCCTTTTCACGGAGCTCAGGATATGCATTTTCATTTTCCTGAATTACTGTTTCGCAGACCTTGTAAAGGAATGTTTCCTTGATTCCGAGAAGTCTTCCGTGACGTGCAGCACGGCGGAGAAGTCTTCTGAGTACGTATCCGCGTCCTTCGTTTGAAGGCATTACGCCGTCACCAACCATGAATGTTGTACTTCTGATGTGGTCAGTAATAACTCGGAGTGAAACGTCTGACTTATCGTTTGTATGGTATTCAACACCTGCAATTCTGCAGATGTGCTTCATGATGTTCTGAACTGTGTCAACCTCGAAGATGTTGTCTACGCCCTGCATTACACATGCAAGTCTTTCAAGACCCATACCT
>DCGK01000005.1:10228-26038 GCA_002315235.1 Ruminococcus sp. UBA1780 | reverse complement strand
GACCGTTTCCGTCTGAATCAAACTGGCTGAATACAAGGTTCCAGATTTCGATGATTCTGTCTGCGTCACTTGCCTGCTCGAAGTTTTCAAAAGGACCGTAAGCCTCGCCTCTGTCGAAGTGAATTTCTGAGCAAGGGCCGCATGGACCTGAACCGTGTTCCCAGAAGTTGTCCTTCTTGCCAAGACGAACTATCTTTTCCTTTGGAATACCGATCTTGTTCATCCAGATCTGTTCAGCTTCGTCATCACTTTCGAATACTGTAATCCAGAGCTTTTCTGCAGGGATTTCGAGAACCTTTGTAAGGAATTCCCATGCCCATTCGATAGCTTCGTTCTTGAAGTAGTCGCCGAATGAGAAGTTACCGAGCATTTCGAAGTAAGTACCGTGTCTTGATGTCTTACCAACACTTTCGATATCAGGTGTTCTGATACACTTCTGACATGTTGTTACTCTCTTGTTCGGAGGAACTGCCTGACCTAAGAAAAACTTCTTAAGCGGTGCCATACCTGAGTTTATAAGAAGAAGGCTGTTGTCACCCTGTGGAATAAGTGGTGCACTTGCCATTCTTGTGTGCATCTTGCTTTCAAAAAATGAGAGATACTGCTCTCTTAAATCATTTAATCCGCGCCACTGCATAATTAAATAATGCTCCTTTTTATAATTTAATTAGTATTTTACAGCAACCAAAAAATCAGTATAACTGTATAATTATTTTTCTGTGTTGTGTGTTACTTTTATTTCACGTCCGCCGCCGTTGAAAACGCATTTTCTTTCAAAGTCAAACATATCAATGTTCTTCTCAACGAAAAGGTTCTGAAGAGCTTCAATACCGTTTTCAGACATATAGTCACACTCTGCCTGTGAAATAGGAAGTGCATAGAGGAATGTGATGAGACAGTCATCAGCGTCTGTTACACCGAATGCCTTCTTCCAGAGTGGAGGAGGAAGCATAAGGAAAAGATGCTTCATATCTGAATTAGGATAGTAAAGACTCATTATATCCTTAAGCACTGTACCGTATCCGTAACGGATATTTGTTTCAAAGATTCCGATACCTGCAGTTGAAAGAATCTTTCCTGCCATGTCATGTCCGCCGTATGATGACATAATTATTTCAGCACGTACATCCTTGTCTGTATTGGAATCCTTGTATCCTGTTGTTCTGTTTATAAGTCCGAGTGTTGATGCTGTGAGATAATTGCCTCCGGGACTCTGCTTTGCATAAAGTATATCGAGTTTGTGCTCCGCATCCTGCTTCTGGTATGAGAATGCAGCCTGAACTCCGCCGAGTGTCTCCTTAAGGACGTTTATCATTATTTCTTCGTATTTATTTAAAGCCAATCGTTTATCCTCCGATCTTTATTTTTAGTATAAAAACACATACTATAATTATATCAAATATACTGATTTTGTCAATGAGTTTTCATATATTTATAGCATTGCAATAACGTCCGGTAACTATTGTAAACGCATTAAATATAGTGAACGCAGAAAATAATTCTATTCCTCATTCCTGTCCTGCCAGGTTATATACCATACATTTATCTCCATGCCGGCGAGAAGTATGTACATGCATCCGTAGAACCAGAGCATTACGGCTATGAATGTTGCAAGACTTCCGTACATGTTTTCAAATCCGCCTGTATACCGGATATACAGTGAAAACAGTGCCGAATAAATCTGCCAGGCCACACCTGCTGCTGCGGCACCGGGAAGCAGTGACATAATCCGTATCTTCTTTCCTCCGGTTCTCCTGCTTGTCTTCCAGTCCGGGGTAAATCTGTATGAAAGAGTAAACATCGCGACAAAGACTGCTATAAGAATAACCTTGCGGAATGTGACAAGTATCTCAAAAAAGCTTCCCGGAACCTCGATATGGTTTTCCAGTATCTCCTCAAGCATTTTTCCGAATACACCGAGAGCAAGTGAAAGTATTATCATTGCCATAAACACAACGGCATTGGCGGTTCCCATAAGTCTGAGGAAGAAATAGTTTTTCTTCTTTTCCGTACCTGCCGCGGCGTCCATTCCGCTCTTGAGAGCCATAAATCCCTTTCCGGATGTCCACAGAATAATAAGCGCGGAAAGAGATACAGTTACCGCTGTTTTTCCGTACACCTCAGTTATTATCCCGCTTACAAACGAAAACATCTCCGGCGGTACCACTGTTTCCATAAGTCCGGTAAGCTGCTCCTGCGTAAGGTTGGTATAATGCAGCAGCGACATAAGCAGCATGGCAAGCGGGAAAAATGTGAGTATGAAAAAGAATGCGGAGCTTGCTGCAAACGCAGCCGTGTTGTTGTCACGCATTGCATTGCTGATATTCAGTATTTCCTTTAACGGACTGAATTTTATTTTTTTATTCTTCAAATTTTTTACCTCATATAAAACAGCTGTCCCTGTGCTGATTTCTGAATAAACCAGCGCAGCTCCGTGCATGTAAACTTTAAGTTGCACACTTTATTTTTCGGATTTTTATAAAAAAATTAAAATGTATACTTCTGATTGATTGTTTTTTTACTGTACCTATGATATCATAGATACAGTTAAATGACAACATGACAGCAGAGAAAGGAGAAACAGCTTATGTCATTTGCCTCAAAGCTTCAGCTTTTACGACAGGAACACGGTATTTCACAGGAAGAGCTTGCCGAAATGCTCAATGTATCCCGTCAGTCAGTATCAAAATGGGAACGCGGCAAAGGATATCCTGAAATAGACAAACTCATACATATAAGTGAACGCTTCAGCATCTCACTTGATGATCTTCTGAAGGACAGACCAGCTTCATCATCAGGCAGATTTTCATCTCCCAGGAAAGCTATAAATCTGTCAAAGGAATGCGTCACCATGCCGGAAAGCGAATCCGAACCGGACTGCGGCTATCCGGAACGTATGCGGACTGCGTATCCTGTAAATTCAGCACAGGAGGAAATCTATCCGCAGAACACTCAGCCTGCAGACCGGCACATTTTTCATCACGAAGTAGTTTCTTCCCGCGGCGGACTTGCTCAGTACAATAATTACAGTACAGGAGAAAGCAGCTCATCACAGGCAGACAGACAAGCGGAAAGACGAAACAGACATTTTAACAGAAGAAAAAAGTTTTCCGGAAGAAAACTTGCTTTGTCAGGACTTATACTTGCAACTGTTTTACTTGGAATACCAATGATATGCTTTGTTTCGTATTTTATCTATTCACTGAACACTCCCCGGTATTTTTCTTCCGTCGATTCAGGTGTAATATCAGAAGAAGAACCGTATCCGGAAGTGCCGCTTGAATACATGACTGACGAGTCAACCGGTACAAGGTATATATTTGAAGAGAACGGTCCGTACGGAATAGTTACTTCACTTGTTGACGTGGACCTGAATGAATGCATAAAGCTTACCGATGCAGCCGGGCAGTACCGGTACTGTCACCGGTTTTACTTTGATGAGAACACGGTAATCGTTACTGATAAAAACGAGCATGCATACGTTATGCCTGAGTTTCTGCTGTATACCGATGTTCCCTCTGAGATACAGGATTACTTTTATATAGGACAGGATCTTAACTCAAAAAGATGGTTCTATGTTCCGTGCTATATAATTGACGACTGTGATGAAGCAGTACAGGATGACCCGGAAACAGATATTTACACCGTACCGGCTCCTGATGAAGTCGTTTTTGGTGCAGACGGTTATATTATACCGCAGGATGAATAAAGTCCTGCAAAAACAATCCCCCGGACAGAGTTATCCGCTCTTTCCGGGGGTTGTTTCATTCAGATTAAAACTGAAATTATTCAGTGATTCCGTTCTTAATCATTGCTGATGTAAGAGTATTCTTCATAAGCATTGCAATTGTCATAGGGCCAACGCCGCCCGGAACAGGTGTAATGAATGAAGCCTTCTTTTCAGCTTCTGCAAAATTAACGTCACCGCAGAGCTTTCCGTCTTCCATTCTGTTGATGCCTACGTCGATAACAACGGCACCTTCCTTAACCATATCACCTGTTACAAAGTTTGGTCTGCCTACTGCAGCAACAAGGATATCAGCCTGTGAACAGATTTCCTTAAGATTCCTTGTCTTTGAGTGGCATACAGTAACTGTACCGCTTCTGTGAAGAAGGAGCATTGACATCGGCTTGCCTACGATATTGCTTCTGCCGATTACAACACATGACTTGCCGGCAATCTCAACGCCTGTGCTGTCGATGAGCTCCATAATGCCTGCCGGTGTGCATGGAAGAAATGCATATTCACCAATCATAATCTTACCGACATTGAAAGGATGGAATGCATCAACATCCTTGTCAGGTGAGATAGCATTGATAACTGCATTTTCGTCAATCTGCTTCGGAAGCGGAAGCTGAACGAGAATACCGTTTACCTTGTCATCGTTATTGAGTCTGTTTACAAGGTCAAGAAGCTCCTGCTGAGTTGTTTCTTCAGGAAGTGCATACTCGTAGGATACAAAGCCTACCTCATCGCATGCCTTCTTCTTGTTGTTTACATAAACTCTTGATGCAGGGTTATCGCCTACGATGATTACTGCAAGGCCTATTTCAATGCCCTTTGCCTTAAGTTCGAGAGCCTTTTCGCGAACTTCGCCTTTTACCTTGAGTGAAACTTCCTTGCCGCTGATAATGTTTGCCATGGTTATTTCTCCTTTGTATGAATTATGAACTTTTTTCAAAACTCTGTGTTGTTATGATTATTCGTCTTCAGAGGATGCTATTGATTTGTATTCCTCATCAGTTTCGGATTTATTTTCCTTTTCAGTGCTTTCTTCTGACTTGCTGTTCTTCTTCCCGGATGACTTTAACTCAGCTTCATCCGCAGCAATAAGTGCCTTTGAAGCCTCTGTATCCCTGTAAAGAACGTAATCATCACCCATTCTGTTTACCTTTGAAATGATTACCGCAAGAAGGATAAGTGCCGTCAGAGCAGATACAACTGCAAGCAGCTGTGAAACGCGGATGCTGCTGCCAAGCATAAGACTGTCTGTTCTTAAGCTTTCGATAACGGAGCGTCCTGCGCCGTACCATAAAACATAAGTCAGAAAAATCTGTCCGTCAAATTTTCTCTTTTTCGAAATAAAAAAAAGTACAAAAAATCCCGCAAGACACCATACTGACTCGTAAAGGAAACACGGATGAACACATCTGTCAGGAGTAAGTCCTGCATTTATTGTGCCGTATTCACCGAAATCAGATATCCACTGCTGAATACGTCCGCTTGTCATTCCCCACGGGAGGTCTGTGTTTCGTCCGAAGGCCTCATGATTGAAGAAGTTTCCCCATCTTCCTATTCCCTGTCCGATAAGAAATCCCATTGACGCAATATCAAACATAGGAAGAACCTTTACCTTTCTGATTCTGCATGCAATCAGTCCGACAGTAAGTGCGCCGATTATACCTCCGTAAATAGCCAGTCCGCCGTTTCGGGTCATCAGAATTTCCTTCGGATTAGCCGCATACTCACTCCAGTTCATAATTACGTAGTAAGCACGGGCGCCAACTATTCCGCCGACTATTCCGGAAATAATAACATCGGTTGCACGGTCGCCGCTGATTCCGAATTTTTTCATCTGGGTGTACGCAAACATGATTGCAATTATCATACCCGCTGTAATCAGTATCCCGTACCAGGCGATAGATATGCCGAACACGGTGAATGCCGTGCTGTGTACCGTTATCCCGTCTATTCCGAGTCCCGGAAAAGCAATCTGGTCAGGCTGAAGATTAAGTGTTGTCACATCCATGATTTCACCCCTCCACCACTGAAAGAACAGCCTTTTCGGAATCCAGACGTGTTCTTATAAAGTTCATTACATCATCATAAGTCATTTCGGAAAGAACCTTAAGACTGTCAAATGGTGATACATCCGCGAAATAACTGTTTATCATAAGTGAAGCCACAGATTCGGGATTTGAAAGCTCTCTTACTGATGAGCCGTATGTATATTTCTTGATATTTTCATACAGACTGCGGTCCATGCCTTCCCTGCAGATTCTTGAAATTTCTTCTTTTATTCTTCCGAAAACTGCCTCAGGGTCCGCTGATTCGCCGCCGAAGACTGATGTAAAATACCCTTCGCCTGAAAATACTTCTGTTGCGAACGATGTGTTGATAAGCCCTTCATCCATCATGCTGCTGTAAAGAGGCGAAGCCGGGTCTGCAATAACGCTCAGAGCCACAAATGCTTCCAGCTCTGTTTTCAGAGCTTCATATCCTGTTTTCGGCTCTGACTTGAATCCGATGCTGAAAAGCGGAATTCCGACTGACATCTTTTCTGTAATTCTGTCAGTCACAATGCTGTCAGGCTCATCAGGAAAAACTGTCTGAAGGCCCTTGTCCTCGCATTTGCGGAGTTTTCTGTCCGCAATCTCAAGCACTTCATCAGTCTTAACATTTCCGGCAACAACAAGAACCATGTTATTGAGGTTGTAGAATGTATCGTAACACTTGTACAGGAGGTCAGCATCTATCTTTTTTATGCTTTCCACCGTACCGGCAATGTCGGTTTTAACCGGATGGCTGTGATAAAGGCACTTCAGCATATTGTAAAATACCCTGTTTCCCGGATTGTCATTTCCCATTTTTATTTCCTGGGCAATGATTCCCTGCTCCTTGTCAACAGTCTCCTGTGTAAAATAAGGTTCCTGAACAAATCCCAGAAGAATTTCAAGACTTTCCCTGTAGTTGTCAGAGCAGCTGAAAAGATAGCATGTCTTGTCAAATGAGGTATATGCATTTGCTGAAGCTCCGGTCTTTGCGTAGAGCTCAAAAGCATCACAGTCTTCATTCTCAAAAAGCTTATGCTCAAGAAAATGTGCAATACCCTCCGGAACGACGGTAAAATCACTGTCACCAGCCGTTTTAAAGCGTGTGTTTACAGAACCGTACTTTGTTCCGAAAAGAGCCTCTGTAGTTGAGTAGCCCTCCATTTCCCATACAAGAATATCCAGTCCGCTGTCATGGCGGATATATGTGTATTCGTCACCGGTAAGCTCATTTCTGATTATCTGCTTATTCATCAAAGTCCTCCTCTTCCGCCTGGCTGCCTTCCGCAGCTTCCATTACATAAACCGTATCAGGTTCAAAGGACTTTGCCGCTTCAGTAACTTCCTCTCGTGTAACAGCCATTATCCGTTCTGTGTATTCTTCCGGAGAGAGCATTTCGCCTGTGCAGTATGATGAAAAATACCAGTTGATAATCTGATTAGGAGAATCATTTACTGATTTTACTGAATTAATCATGTACAGCTTGGTATCGAGAAGCTCCTCGTCAGTAAAATCTCCGTTTTTAAGTGCATTCAGCTGGTTAATAATCTCAGCTGTAAGTTTTTCGGTGTTTTCCTTCTCAACGCCGCTGTCAACAAGCATGGTGCCCTTGCTGTAAATATATCCGGCCGAACAGTAGTAGCAGAGACTCATCTTTTCGCGGACATTTGTAAAGAGCCTTGAAAATGTTGTTCCGCCGAACATTCTTGAAACAACCGTACATGCGTTTCTGTCTTCACTCGAGGTCTTGAACGCCATTATAACCTTGGACTGCTTCATCTCAACAGTATCAGATGCATAGCATATTTCATGCTTCAGAGGGCTTACTGTGCGCAGCTTAGGTGTCTGCGGGCAGCGTTCAACTGCTGAAAATGCCTTTCTGAACCTTTCCTTAACAGAAGGGTTTTCAGAAGCTGAAACAAAGTATATCTCGGTTACTGCTGTCTTAATCAGCCTTCTGAATGCGTCATAAACCTCCTGCGGGGTTATCTTCTGAGCATTTTCAACTGTTCCGTACTGCGGATATGAACACGGTTCATCCTTAAAAATATGCTTCTGTGAATTAAGAAGTGCATATCCTCTCTTATTGTTTATCTCAGCCTGAATGCTTTCGATAAGCTCTCTTCTTTTGAGTTCAAATTCGGTACTGTCAAATCCGTTTTCATTAACATTCGGACTGAAAATACAGTCATGTGCTATATCAAGCAGCTGACCAAGAATATCCTCTGATTCAAGTGCGAAACGGTTGTCAATACAGTCTGCGGTAAATGAAATAAACTGGCAGTCACCGCTCTTTGATGTATCAGTATATAATGAAGATCCGTAAAGAGCATTCAGTTTGTCTGACATTTCTGAATACGACCTGATCCTGCTGTTTGAGGATCCAATAAGCATAGCCGCCATTGAATTCAGCGGTGCATCCTTCTCCGAAAGTTCAGTAATAAATTTTATTTTTAAAACACTTGTCTTGATTTTTTTATCCACTATTTCGGAAAATGCCACGCCGTCAGCAATGACTTCACGTTTGATGTTTAAGCTCATGCACACCATCCTTCCAGTTATACAGTAAACGCATTCAATAACCGCGTTCACTATCAATCTTTCTAATTATACCATAAACTCAGTGCAATTTCCACATTAAAATCTTCTTTATACAATAAAATTTGATTCAAGCAATGTTTTCCAAAAAAAGGAACCACGCACTTAAAGTACACGGTTCCCTGTAATTTTCTATATGCCGAAGGCCATTTTTTCAAAATCATCAATGTTAAGCGGTCTTGAAAAGCAGAATCCCTGAACCACTCTGCATCCGCACTTTGAAAGAATCTTTTTCTGTTCTTCAGACTCAACACCCTCAACTACAATTTCCTTCCCGAGATCAAAAAGGAAGGCAACTGTTCCGGAAACGAATTTCTGTTTATCGGTGTCTTCAATCTGATCAATAAGAGCCTTGTCAATCTTGATAACATCAAACGGAAGCTTCTGAAGTGAAAGCAGTGATGAATATCCTGAAGCAAAGTCATCCATAAGGAGTCTGAATCCTCTGCTTCTGAGATCCTGCATTACAGGTTCGAGCTCGCTGTCACCGTTCTGAAGAAGAGCACTTTCTGTAATTTCAATCTCAAGAAGATCAGGGCGTATATCGTATTTTCTGACAAGCTCATAAAGCTCGTTTACAAAGTTCGGATTGTTGATATGCATTCTGGAAACATTAACTGAAACAGGAATCTCCCTGAAGCCTCTGTTATGCCAGCTCTTTATAACCTTGCAGGTTTCCTCCCACACATAACGGTCAAGAGGAATAATAAACCCGTTTTTCTCGAAAATAGGAACGAACTTTCCGGGAGACATAATCTCCTTCCTGTCGCTTATATTCCATCTTACAAGAGACTCCGCCCCCACAACCTCACCGGTTGCGATATTGCACTTTGGCTGAAGCTGAATAAAGAATTCCCTGTTTTCAAGAGCTTCCTGCTTGTTGCTTTCGACAAATTTCTGGGTATTGTGATTTTCCTTGAATTCATCGTCATAAATTTCATAAATCTTAAGAAGATTTCCCTTTATCTTTTTAAGAGCAACGCCGGCATGGTCACACAGAACGCTGATATCAGAATCAGGCATCACCTCATCTGATACTCCGAAATGAGGAACAAGATGAATCCTGCTCTCGCATTCCCTGATTGAATCGAACGTCTTGAGAATTCTGGTAAGCATGTCGTCCATGTCATCGAATCCGTAAAGTACAACAAAGATGTCATTTCCAAGATATCCGTGTATTGCCCCGTCATTAAATACGGCGTGGATTATATTCGCTATCTTGACAAGAATGCTGTTTCCGACTTCCCAGTCAAATATATCGTTAATAAAGCTGAAATTATCGATATCAACTCTTATAACTGCATAGTGTTTTTTACGGTCTTCGGAATTAACAATCTGACTTGCACGTGCCGCAAAGGCCCTTGCATTGTAAAATCCCGTGTTCTCATCGTGTTCAGCCTGATATGTAAGCAGGTTGATAACCTTGTTGAAGTCATCAACGAGAAGTCCCATCTCATCCTGGGTTTCAGCCTTGATATTGCCTGTAAGCTTTCTGTCGAGAATATTTTTAAGACTCAGTCTTACAGCGTCAATTTCCTTTACCATCTTTCTGGTCATAAGTCTGATAAAGAAGGCAAGAATACATATACTTACAACTGTAAGGATAATGACAAGCACTATGCTTCCGGTGGACTCAACGATAATAGCATCTACCGGAACAACGTAAAGAAGTGTAATATTGTCAATCGGCTGAACTCTGTTCTCATAAAGGACAACCTTTGAACCCATAAAGTCCTCGGTAAACTGATCCTTTCTATGCTCGCGCATAAGCGATTCGATTGCATCAAAAACTTCCCTGTTGTATCCCATTGAGTGGTAAATTATTTTTCCGTCATTGTCAAAAATCATCCACTTGCTTCCCATAACTGAAACTGAAAGCTCAAGCGTTCTGAGAATCTGCCTGTTTTCAAAGTCAGCAACAAAGCAGCAGTCAGGAATATCATCTTCATCAGTACTGAACTGATAGACGTATGATATCATATACTCTTTAGGATTGAATGTAATATCATTCGCCATGAAATAGCCTTTGCCTGAAAGGAACTCCTGTTCATCATACCAGTCAGGACTGTCGGTAAAGGTTATGAATGATTCAGAATCGAACATGCGCCCGCTGTTAAAATCATATAACTTTACCCTTTCTATTGAGGCCGATCTGTTCTCGAGCAGGGATAAAACCTCGCACACGGCATCATTGTTTCCCGTCTTAAGATATCCCTTTATCTCGGATGCTCTCTTCGGAAAAGCTGATGAATTAACCGAACCGATACAGCCGTCAGTAACGGTTCCTACCTTTGAACCGCCCTGGCCTTCCATGGATTTTTTTATAGAATGTATAAGGTTTTTGCTGGTGAACATAATACTGAGACAGCAGACTGCCACAAGAAGAAGTGATGCCGGAAGAATGCAGGTGAGAGCAAACTTCGTACTCAGTTTCTGTCGGTTTCTGGCCGGTTCCATATTTCCACACCTCTGTTTCAGAAAAATACAAGTATCATAATACAATTACACATAACAATCACATAAAACATAACCTTATTATATCATATCGCAATACAATTTACAAGATAAACGCCCGTCAGATATGATTTATCGTTAATTTTAGCATATTATTTTTTGGTTTATATATACATAATGCACAAATATCGTCATGATTTGTACTAAAAAAGGCACACCTTAAAGGTGTGCCCGTAAATCACTGATAATATCTGGCTTTTCTGAAATCAATCTGTCCGGAAAACGGATTAAAATTAATATCATCTGCATTTTTCCGGTAGATAAGAAACAGCTTTCTGTAAAACAACGGAATATAGTCCCCTGATTCCATTATTTCATTTTCTGTCTGACTGAAAATACCGCATATATCGCTGAAATTGGAATACGAAAGTGCCTCATCAAGTCTGCCCTTCATATTTTTTTCATCATTTTTGCTGTAAAGCGTGTCAACAACATTTTTCAGATAGTAGTAAACACTCTTGTCAGAAGTTTCTATTTCGGTGAATGCCATGAAATAGTCGTCGCCGGCCATTCTTGTATCATACTCCTCGTCCTCCGCGTATACTACCTCAACATACACGCCAAGCTTGTCCTGCCAGTCAGCAATTATCTTGTTTATAAATCCGGCGTCCGCCCTGTTCCTTACCAGTATCGAAGCCTCACCCGGATATGATTCAAAATAATCCCTTGCAAGCTTTGCTGCCTCATCCGATACCTTGTCACTGTAAAAATCATATGAAATTGCAGGATACTGTTCTCTGAAAACAGAATCACCCACATAAAGACTTCCAGGAACTATACCGTATGCCACCTTCAGGTCATCAGGCGCTATCTTCTCAATTGCCTTTCTGTCAACAGTGAGTGAAAGTGCCTTTTTGATTTCGGCGCTGATTTTGATATCCGGATTAAATATTATTCCCAGAGAGGAAGTTTCATAGTTTTTTACCTCAGTCGAGGTCATAAAGGATTTTTTCTGGGCATTTCTTGAAACATAGAAATCTGCCTCGCCGGCTTCATAATTCGCTGCAACGGCATTTTCATCACGTTCTATGGTGAAGGTTATCATGTACGGATAAACCCTGTCCCCTGCGGAATTATCAAAGTTTCTTTTCATATATATGAGATTATCGTTTCCGTACGGATCATACGACCACTGAGTCATATAGAAGGCTCCGTTTGAAATTACCGACTCCTCATCAAGACCATACCTTGCCTTTGTTCCCTCAAAAAAACGCTTGTTGCACGGCATTGCAGGTGCTGTTGTCAGCAGATAAAGAAATTCTGAATTTGGTCTGTCAAGTCTGAAAACAAGCTCAGTGTTGTTTACAGCATAAATTCCAAGCTCGGTGTATTCCATTTTACCGTCAATAATTGCCTGTGCATTCTGAAGAAAGCTGAATTTTTCAGGATATGGTGAACGCATCTTCGGGTCGAACATTCGCTTGAAGGCATATACGAAATCATGTGCGGTTACCGCACCTTCCGGCCCTGCTTCACTGTGCCAGAAACAGTCCTCACGAAGAATGAAGCTGTATTTCAGGCCGTCATCGGAAACCTCACAGGACTTCGCAACACCGTAGTCAAGCTTTCCGTTCTGATTAAATGTTACAAGCCCGGTAAACATGTTCTGTATTACCATAAGTGAGGATTTGTCCTCTGCAAGCTGCGGATCCAGGTTTTTAGGATTTCCGTGCAGGGTATATGTAAATGAGTAGCCTGATCCGTCATCCTGCTCATCCTGACCGCAGGCGGTCAGTGAAACTGTAAGGAGCATAATCAGGATTAATGATGTGATTTTTTTCAGATAAAGGTATTTTTTCATGTAATGCTCCTTTCCTCAGGTTTGCCGAAACTGCTTTTTAAGGGGCTTTGCGGTCGCCCCTTAAACCCTTCGCAGGTTACCGGTTCAAAGATCGTCCTCCGGTATTTCGATAACGGTGCCGGCGGCAAGGCTTTTTTTACAGTCAATTATTCTCTGGTTGCGGCTGCCTCGAAAACGTATTTCTATACTTCTCTGACTTTCGATAAACGGTCCGTCAATGAGTATATCCGTACATTCAAGAAGGTCCATGTATCTGTTTTCATCACTGGCATTTTCCAGAAGATATTCGAAAGTGTATCCTGTATATGTCACAATGTTCAGCCCGCTGCCTTCGAACTCACGGGCAACAGCAGCAAGAGGAACAGGCTGGCAGAACGGTTCTCCTCCGGAAAATGTAATCCCGTCAAGAAGCGGATTGCCTTTAATCATTTCTGTAAAATATGAAATGTCTGCCGTTTTCCCGCCGTTAAAATCATGCGTATGAGGATTGTGACATCCCGGACATCCGTGAGGACATCCCTGTGTGAATATCGCCAGTCTTAATCCGGGACCGTCAACAATTGAATCATTGGCTGTTCCGGCATATCTGAGTTCTGTATTATTCATTGTCGGTTATTCCGTGCTTTACTCTGTCTCTGACTTCAGCCTGCTTTGCATTGTTGAAGCGGTCAACAGTACCTACAAGGTAACCTGTGATTCGTCTTATTCTGTCAAAGCCGCGCATATGCTCAGATTCCCTTCTTCCGCACTTCGGGCATTTGTCTCCGATAATACCTGTGTATCCGCAGACAGGATCTCTGTCAACAGGATGATTGATTGAACCGTATCCGATGCCTGATTCCTTCATGCATCTTACAATCTTTTCAAACGCGGAAAGATTCTGAAGCGGATCACCGTCAAGCTCAACATAGCTGATATGGCCTGCATTTGTAAGTGCGTGGTAAGGTGCTTCAATTCTGATCTTGTCAAATGCGCTTATGTTGTAGTATACAGGAACATGGAATGAGTTTGTATAGTACTCTCTGTCAGTAACGCCTTTGATGATACCGTATTTCTTTGCATCCATTTTTACAAATCTGCCTGAAAGACCTTCCGCAGGAGTTGCCAGAAGAGTAAAGTTAAGTCCTGTTTTTGTACACTCGTCATCAAGTCTCTTACGCATTCTTGTGATAATCTCAAGTCCGAGCTTTCTTGATTCCTCGTCCTCTCCGTGATGCTTTCCTGTAAGAGCAACAAGAGTTTCCGCAAGTCCGATAAATCCTACTGACATCGTTCCGTGCTTGAGAACTTCCTCAACTCTGTCGTTTTCGCCGAGCTTGTCAGAATCAATCCATACGCCCTGACCCATAAGGAAAGGATAGTTCTTTACTGTCTTCTGAGCCTGTATTTTGTAGCGTGCCATAAGCTGGTCAATGCTGAGGTCCATGTACTTGTCCAGTGATGCATAGAATTTTTCAAGGTCTCCCTTTGCCTTTATGGCAAGTCTCGGAAGATTAATTGATGTAAAGCTGAGATTTCCGCGTCCTGTAACAATTTCTCTTGACTTGTCATATACATTGCCCACAACTCGTGTACGGCAGCCCATGTACGCAACTTCAGTATTGTAGTCGCCCTCATGATAATACGGAATATTGAACGGAGCATCGATAAACGAGAAGTTAGGGAACAGTCTCTTGGCTGAAACTCTGCATGCAAGCTTGAAGAGATCGTAGTTCGGGTCCTCCTTGTTGTAGTTTATGCCTTCCTTGATTTTGAAGATATGAATAGGGAAGATAGGTGTCTCACCGTTTCCAAGTCCTGCTTCATTTGCAAGAAGAATATTTCTGATAACCATACGTCCTTCAGGTGAAACATCTGTTCCGTAGTTAATTGAACTGAACGGAGTCTGTGCTCCCGCACGGCTGTTCATTGTATTGAGGTTATGAATAAGAGCCTCCATAGCCTGATAGGTTGCTCTGTTTGTCTCCTTAACGGCTGCCTTTGCAGAAAACTCCTGGATTTTCTTTGCATTTTCAGCATCAGTAATAACTGTAAGCTTTTCAAACTCGCTCTTCTGATATCCGTTGTCATTTGCAAGAACAGGATCAAGTCCGGTATCTGACTTAACCTGTGCCGCAATTTCCTTTGCCGTTTCAGCCGCATTGTCAAGACCTTCAAAAAGTTCAAGACATCTTGCAACGTTCTGAATATATCTGTTTCTGTATGTCTTTCTTACGCCGTCTGCCATTGCGTAGTCAAAGTTAGGTACGCTCTGGCCTCCGTGCTGATCATTCTGGTTTGACTGAATAGCGATACATGCAAGAGCCGAATAGCTTGCAATATCATTTGGTTCTCTCAGAAATCCGTGACCGGTTGAAAATCCGTCCTTAAAAAGCTTAATAAGGTCAATCTGACAGCATGTTGTAGTCAGTGTGAGAAAATCAAGGTCATGTATATGAATATATCCCTTTTCATGAGCCTTGGCATGCTCTCTTTCGAGAACATACATCTCATAGAATTCCTTGGCACTGACTGAACCGTATTTAAGCATGGTTCCCATAGCAGTATCGCCGTCTATATTTGCGTTTTCACGCTTTATATCACTGTCTTTTGCTGATTTGAATGTAAGGTCTCTGAACACCTTCATGAGATTTGATTTCATTTCTCTTGAGCGTGTTCTCTCATAACGGTAGAGAATATATGCCTTCGCTGTCTGCGCGTGCCCTTCCTCGATAAGACATTTTTCAACAATGTCCTGAACCTGTTCCACTGTAGGAACAGTTCCTGCAAACTTTTCCTCTATCATAGCAGCTATATGCTCTGCTATCTCCATTGATTCCTGATAATCCGAGCCGCCGACTGACTGAGCTGCC
This sequence comes from Ruminococcus sp. UBA1780, assembly GCA_002315235.1. Classification (GTDB taxonomy): domain Bacteria; phylum Bacillota; class Clostridia; order Oscillospirales; family Ruminococcaceae; genus HUN007. The sequence continues at coordinate 10,500 of DCGK01000005.1, read as the reverse complement.
CTGAATATCGCATTTGCCATCTTTTCTATATTAAAAGGAACTTTTCTTCCGTCTCTCTTGATGATTTTTGTAATCAAACCTGTCACACTCTCCTTAAAAAATCTGCATTACGTGCACAGACCGGCTGCAGAAAAAACGCCCTGCATCCGGCAGAATTCAAAAACAATACCAAACACATTTTCAGTGTCTGGTATTGTTAATAAGGGAAGCACTGATTAAGTCTGGCGCGCATAATGCGTAGTCAGATTTTTTCGTCAGACTGTATAAAAACG
>DCGK01000005.1:483-10175 GCA_002315235.1 Ruminococcus sp. UBA1780 | reverse complement strand
GAATGTGCGTCAAGTCGAAGACGTGATTTAATCAGTGTTTCCTAAGTATTGCTGTACTGTTACGAATCAAAATGCCTTTTCGGCAGCCTTTTCAGCCTTCTTTGAATCTTCAGCTACAACAAGGTAAACATACTTTCCGTTTGTCTTTACCTCACTCTTGCAGAGCTTGTCATATTCGGCAGGAGCATAGCTCTGAAGTGTATCCTTTCTGCTCTGAAGTCTGCTTTCAAGTGCCTTCTGAATTTTTTCAACATCATCGTCAGATGCTGCCTTAACAAATACTATCTCTTCTGCAAATGCCATATTTCCGGCAACTGATGCAGCAAAATCATCGTACCAGCTTTCTTCAATATCATAAGTGTACTTGACATCCGAACCCTCAACAGGTACCATCTCGTCGAAATCAACACCACTGTTCAAAGCAGCTGAAAGAAGCTCAGAGGCAGGAGTATTCGATTCCTTTCCTGAACATGAACATAAAATCATGCCTGCTGACAGAGCAGCCAGTAATAATGAAACTGTCTTTTTCATATTTCTTTTCTCCCCTTAGTCCACTGTGTGGCTTAATATATAACTTGTGAACGACTTGTAAAGATCCTTGCTCATGTGAACCCCGTCACTTGTCTTGCCGGAATCCAGATAACCGTATGCATCACATACTGCTGAATTTGTGTCTACAAAATACCAGCTGTTTTCCTCAGCCATCTCAAGAAGCTTTTCATTGTACGTGTTTATCTTGTCAATGCCTATAAGCTTCTTCGGATCAGTTGAAGTCGCCCTTTCGTATGAAACCGGCGGAATTGAAAGAATATAGATATTTGCCGCAGGAAGGTACGAAACTATTTCATAGACAAAGTCCTCAAAGGAGCTTATCATATCCTCAGGCTTAAGCCATGCGACACCGTTTGTCCCCATCATAAGATAGACATTTTCAGGTGTCACGGAAGCTATTGACGCCGGTGAGATGCTCTCCCTGATATTCTTGATTGAAAGTCCGTCCTTTGCAAATACTCTTGTCTTGTCAACAAATCCGTATGCCCCTAATCCATTTGTGTGCGAATCCCCTACAAACGCGCATGTATCATAATAACTGCCTGTCTTCATCGCAGATTCAGGAACCGGCGAACTGAAATCGTAGTCTGAAGAGTCACTGTAAATATCATCGTCCTCATCCTCTTCTTCATCGTCTTCGTCCGCTTCGGTGGTTTCTTCTGTTGTTGTTTCGTACGCAGTTTCTTCCGGCTCAGTCTCTTCCTCCTCCGGCTCCGTAATCACGACCGGTCTGGTTTCGGAAACCAGCGCAGCTGTAACAGCTTCTGTCAGCTGAGAGGTTTCTGCAGTTTCAGATGCAGCAGTAAGCTCCGCTTCAGTAACAGCTGCTTCATTTACAGAAATCTCAGCTGAAGAATCCTTTCTGAATTTTTCAATTTCATTCTGTACAATACATGAAATATAACTACCTGCGAAAACAACAGATAAAGCAGCAGCAGTAAATCTTATAATATTGTTGCTGTCCGTAATTTTTTACCGCCTTTCAGATTATTTAGCTGTGTGCGTAAGAATGTAATCTACAAACTTTTTATAAACTTCGCTGTTGAAATGCATACCGTCTCTTGTAACATCATCAGGAAGCTTGCCCGAAGAATCCTTAAGCGCTGAGTTTACATCGAGATAGTAAACATTTTTCTGGTCTGCAAGTGCAAGAAGTCTTTCGTTGAAACGGTCAATCTCAGAATTGAGAACCTTTCCGTTTTCAATTGTATCTATGTTTTCCTTCATCTTTCCTACCGGTGTAAGAGAGATGATATAAACCTTTGAATCAGGAAGCTTTGTCTTGATATCATCGACAAGACTGCCGTATGACTCAATCATCTTGTCATTGTTGTACCAGGCAACTCCGTTGCTTCCGAGAAGGATGTATACATTTTCCGGTCTGAGGCTGTCAATTGCATCCATAACCTTAACCGGCTGATCAAATCCCTGGTTCTTTACCGGTGTTTTTTCAATGTTGTCAATTCTGAGCCCTACATCTGCAAATACTCTTGCAGCAGGAACAACCTTGTATACTGAAAGTCCTGATGTGATTGAGTCACCGATAAACATACAGCTGTCAAAATATGACTCAGGCTGCGCATCCGACTCAGGAACAGGATTGGTTTTTGACTGTGTACCGGAAGGCACTGAAGGTTCAGCTGCCTCTCCCCGGGATTCACCTTCAGGAGCTGAATCAGCGTCGGGATCAGCGATAACAGGATTTTCCTGTGTCTGACCTGTGCTTTCCGTATAGGAAGGAGACACCTTTGATGAAATATCAAAGTTCATCGCATATATTAAAAAGCTGACAATAATGCTTACTATGTAAAACATGAGAATCAGCGATAGTCTGAACGGGTTTATTCTTTTCTTTTTTCTTCGAACAACAGTATGCGTTTTTTCATATCTGGTTCTGTTTACTGGTCTGTTATCCGGCATTGCCTGACTCCCTTTCTTCCTGTTTTCCTCTCGAAAAATCATACTGTTATTAATTATACTATACATCGCATATTTTTTCAATATCCATAAAGACTTTTCAGTTAAAAATCTTCATCATGATTTATCCGTTTTTTCGTTATTCTTCCCACAAAAAAAGAGTCCCCGGGGACTCTATAAAACATCATTTTCACACTCTGCACCGGAAACAATAACCGCCAGAGCGCACTCTATACGTTTTTTCATAAGCTGGCAAGTAAGCTTGTGCGGCTTCATTAAATCTCCGCCGGAATGGTATGCAGCCGCAGTACATCCTCCGCTGCAGTAAAACTTCGCCCAGCATTCTCTGCATTCCGTCCTGTTGCGGACAGTTGTCTGAGCAAATCTGTTTCTTAATTCAGCATTCGTCTCCCCGCCGAAAATACTGCCCATCTTCATCTCCGCATCACCGGTAAACTGATGACACGGATAGATATCTCCGGAAGGAGTTACCGCAAGATAGCTGTTTCCGCAGCTGCAGCCGTTTTCCTTCTTTTTGCTGCACACTGTACCGAAAACATCAATATCAAAAGGCAGGAAAAATATCTTTCTTCCTTCCCTTTCCGAATCAGCAAGCCTCTGTGCAAGACGGTCATATTCACGGAATACCCACGGAAGCTCAGCCTCAGTAAGTGTATAATCCGGATCTGAGCCTGCCGCAACCGGTTCAATGGAAATCCTCTCAAACCCGGCATCAGCAAGGCTGAACACATCCTCTGAAAAATCCGTGTTTCTTCTTGTAAATGTTCCCCTGACGCAGTATTCCCTGCCGTTTCTTTCTGAAACAAGCTTTCTGAACTTCGGCATTATATCGTCGTAAATTCCTGTGCCGTCAGTTCTGCAGCGAACCGCATCATTTATCTCCCTGCGGCCGTCAGCCGAGAGAATCACACTGTCTATCTCACTGTTAATGTAATCCGTAATCTCATCATTAAGAAGGGTACCGTTTGTGGTAATGCTGAATCTGAATTTTTTTCCGGTATCCTTTTCCCTGGAGCGCGCGTAGCTGACAGTATGCTTAACAACCTCAAAATTCATCAGAGGTTCTCCGCCGAAAAAATAAATCTCAGCGGTCTGAACATCACCTGAGTTTTCTATAAGAAAATCCACTGCCCTTTCAGCTGTTTCAGCAGTCATCATACAACGTTCCCCGCCGAATGAACCGTTTTCCGCAAAACAGTACCGGCATCTGAGATTGCAGTCATGTGATATATTAAGACACAGAGCCCTTAAAGGTACAGCAGCAGCCTCGCAGGACCGGCACTCAGACGGCTCCGTGAAAATCATTTTTTCATTGTAAAGCTGGACAATCTCATCATAACATGTCCAGATATCTTCTCTGCGGTGAAACTTCTGTAGCTTTTCCAGTACCTTTTCAGGCACGGAAGGTGCAAACGGCGGTTCAATATTGTCAAGAATGTCATAAGTCAGGTCATCAACAACGTGAACCCCGCCGCTGTTTACGTCCAGTACAATGTTAAACCCTGCAGATTTGAATTTGTGTATCATAATCAGTCCATCCCCTCAATAATCCCTGTCATAAACCCGTATCAGGACTTACAGAAAACGTCAAAATATTTGCGCCGCTTTCCTAAGTCAGAAAGGGACAATAAAGATTGTCCCTTTCTGTTTTAAACATGCTGTTTTTTTTCTGAATTCTTCTGTGCAGTCACAGTGCATGAGTTTCTGCATGCCGGACGGCAAGCGCCGGTGCACCTGCTGCAGTCTGACTTTGAAGAGTTTTCCCTGAGAACCGTCCTGTTAAGAGTTTTGATATGTTTCACACTACAACACCCCCGGTATGAAAATAAATAAATAAATAATATATAGTGAACGTCAGAATAAATCTGACCTGCACTATAATACAGACGCCGTTTCCTTTTTCCGGCGTGCACAATAATTACCGAATGTAACTATATGATATATGATTATAACACAACAAAAAAGCATTTTCAAGTATAAAAACAATAAAAATAGCAGCTGTTTCAAACTGAAACAGCTGCACTTTTCACAAAAATTGTATTATTCGTCTTTCTTTGACTTTTTTGAAACTTCCGGATCCGCATTCTTCTTTTCTGCTGCAGATGCCTGAAGTCTTTCCATCGCTGTGATGTTTTCCCTTACAGCTGCCTTCTGAATACGAAGCTTGCTTCTGTCTCCGCCTGTTTCAATAACAAGTGTGTCATCTGTCTGGCGAACTACAAGACCGATAATACCGCCGATTGTAACAATCTCATCACCGATTGCAATGTTTTCACGCATTATCTTTTCTTCTTTTTCACGCTTCTTCTGAGGTCTGATGATAAGAAGCCAGAACACAAGAAAAAGCGGAACAAAAGTAATCAGCATTGATACCATTGCCTGTGTTGATGATCCCTGCTCAGCTGCTGTCTCAGCAGCAAGTATAACAGATGTAAAATTCATAGGTTTTCATCCTCCAAAAACTGTACTGTATTTCTCCGGAGGTTTGCCAACCGTCCGAACTTCCATAAATCCCTGTATATTATTTTGATGAAATATACTTGTCAATTGAAGCAGCCGCTGTCTTGCCGGCACCCATTGCGAGGATAACTGTTGCAGCACCTGTTACAGCGTCACCGCCTGCATAGATACCGTCTCTTGTTGTCATCATGTCTTCGTTTACTATGAGACATCCGCGCTTGTTAGCTTCAATACCGTTTGTTGTTCTTCTGATAAGCGGATTTGGTGATGTACCGATTGACATGATTACTGTGTCAACTTCGAGATCAAATTCTGAACCAGGAACTTCCTGTGGTCTTCTTCTTCCGCTTTCATCAGGTTCGCCGAGTTCCATCTTAATGCACTGCATTGAGCATACTCTGCCGTTTTCGTCACCGTTGATCTTAACAGGATTGTTGAGGAGCATGAATTCGATACCCTCTTCCTTAGCGTGGTGAACTTCTTCCTTTCTTGCAGGAAGTTCTTCTTCTGAACGTCTGTAAACGATATATACGTGTTCAGCACCCATTCTCATAGCACTTCTTGCTGCGTCCATAGCAACGTTACCGCCGCCTACAACTGCAACACTCTTTGACTTGATAACAGGTGTAGCATAGTCATCAAGGTAACCCTTCATAAGGTTGATTCTTGTGAGGTATTCGTTAGCTGAGCATACGCCGATAAGTGATTCGCCTTCGATACCCATGAAGTTAGGAAGGCCAGCGCCTGAACCGATAAATGCTGCTTCATAGCCCATATCAATGATGTCATCGATTGAAAGAACCTTACCGATAACCATGTTTGTCATGATTTCAACGCCGAGCTCCTTAAGTGCATTAACTTCCTTCTGAACGATAGCCTTTGGAAGTCTGAATTCAGGAATACCGTACATAAGTACGCCGCCTGCAACGTGGAATGCTTCGAAAATTGTTACCTGATAGCCGAGTCTTGCAAGGTCGCCTGCACATGTAAGACCTGCCGGGCCTGCACCGATAACTGCAACCTTTTTACCGTTTGAAGCAGGCTTCTTTGCAGGAACTGCTTCACCGTTCATTACATAGTCAGCAACGAATCTTTCGAGACGTCCGATACCTACCGGTTCGCCCTTGATTCCTCTTACGCACTTGCCTTCACACTGGTTTTCCTGTGGGCACACACGTCCGCATACTGCAGGAAGACCGTTTGTTGACTTGATTATTTCGTAAGCGCCTGCAAAATCTCTTTCCTTTACCTTTGCGATAAATTCAGGGATTCTTACACCAACAGGACATCCGTTTACACATGGCATGTTCTTGCAGTTAAGACATCTTTCAGCTTCTTCAACTGCCATATCAGCTGTGTAGCCAAGAGTAACCTCCTCGAAGTTTCTTGCTCTTACCTTTGGATCCTGTTCAGGCATTACAACTTTATTTAAAGACATATTTGGCATTTTAAATATCCTCCTTACGACAGATTACTTGGCCTGAGCCATCATACGACAGGCATGTTCCTGTTCTCTGTATGTTGAATTTCTCTTCATAAGCTCATCGAAGTTTACCTGGTGACCGTCAAAGTCAGGACCGTCAACACATGCATACTTTGTTTCGCCGCCAACTGTTACACGGCATCCACCGCACATTCCTGTACCGTCAATCATAATCGGGTTGAGGGATACTGTTGTTTTAATGTCATACTTCTTTGTAACTGAACATACAAACTTCATCATTGGAACAGGTCCGATAGCGATTACTTCATCGAACTTCTTTCCTGATGTGATGAGTTCTTCAAGAGCCGTTGTTACAAATCCTGACTTGCCGTATGAACCGTCATCTGTTGTGATAATGAGTTCATTGCTTGCTGCCCTGAATTCGTCTTCAAGAATAACGATATCCTTGCTTCTGAATCCGGCAATTACCGTAGTGTCAATTCCTCTGCCGTGAAGAGCCTTGGCCTGCGGATAAGCAATAGCGCATCCGACACCGCCGCCGATAACGCAAACGCTCTTTGCATCTTCTTCAACATGTGTAGGAACACCGAGAGGTCCTACGAAGTCGAGGATTGAGTCACCTTCATTGAGCTTTGAAAGCTGTTCAGTTGACTTGCCTGCAACCTGGAAAATGATAGTTACTGTGCCCTTTTCCCTGTCATAGTCAGCGATTGTAAGAGGTACTCTTTCGCCCTTTTCATCAATTCTGAAGATAATGAACTGACCAGGCTGTGCTTTCTTTGCGATAAACGGAGCGTCAACTGACATCAGGATAACTGAGTCATTCAGTGCTCTCTTTGTAACGATTTTAAACATTATAAAGATCTCTCCTTCTATAATCTAAACCATAATTTCGAATGGCCGTTTTTTTGCCGTGCTAAATATTATTCTATCATACTTTAGAGTAAGTTGCAATAGGTATTTGACTATTTCACAATTACATCGGCAAACTTTGCGCCGGTAAGCTCTGCGATAAGAGCAGGAGCAAGTTCAACCTGTGTTCCTATTTTGCCGCCGCTGACATATATTTTTTCAACATTCACTGAAACATTATCAATAAAAGTCGGGAACTGCTTCTTCATGCCTATCGGTGAACAGCCGCCGCGGATGTATCCGGTTGTTTTCAGAAGATCCTTTACTGCAAGCATTTCAACGGACTTCACTCCTGCAGCTCTTGCGGCAGCCTTAAGGTCCAGTTCAGCGTCAACAGGAATGCAGAACACAAAATAATCCGTCTTTCCGTTTCCTGCCTTATAGAATGTTACAAGTGTCTTGAAGCATCTTTCAAACGGTATTCCCAGAGTCTCCGCCACATGAACACCGTCAACCTGACCGTCGCTCTCATAAAAGTGAGGCTCATAGTCAGCCTTTGCCCTGTCCAGTATTCTCATTACATTTGTTTTATTATCCTTCATAATAAAATATCCTTTCAGATAATATGATTTGTGATACCATACGCACTGCGCTGAAATGCAGTCAGAAGGGGCTGTTTTCTGACAGCCCCTTCTCTCAGGAAACACTGAATAAATCTCGCTTCAGCATCCTTAATATACAACTTTGTTTTTTCCGCTTGTTTTTCCCTGATAAAGCCTGGCATCCGCCCCTGAAATCCATTCATCAGTTCCTGTGCCGCTGACATAATCCTGAACGCCCAGCGTTACAGTAACTCTGATTTCCTTTTCCCCGAAAATCTCAGTCGTCGAAGCAACGGCCTCGCGGAAACTCTCTATTCTTTCAATGGTCAGAACGTTTTCGTCTGCAGTGATGATAAATTCCTCACCGCCCCATCTGCACACGATACAGTCCGAAAACATATTTTTCATTGTGTCAGCCGTCCTTTTAAGAACAGCATCACCGCCGTTATGACCGTAAATATCATTTACTTTTTTGAAATTATCAATGTCAAGTATGGCAAGTCTGTAGCCTTCAAGTCCGGTTTCTTTTATTTCATCGAGTCTGTCAAGAAGATAATGTCTGTTCCATACGCCTGTAAGTCTGTCCTTATGTGCCATATCCTCAAGCGCCTGTTCTGATTTGTAAAGTGCGTCAATATAGACCTTCATGTACATGGCAAGAACAGAAAATACCAGCAGGCAGTTGCTGATAAAGAACACTGCCCCGGCTTTCTTTCCGGGATCGTATACCGAACCGCAGATACTGTCGTACAGATATCCTGAAACACAGGAAATCATAATCAGTACGATAAAAAACAGGCAGTTAAATGAACCGGATTCAAGTCTTTTCAGCATGTAGTTTACATGTGAAAGGAATATAATTGTCGAAACCCCGTAGAGATAAAAACCAGTATTCGAGCCAAGGCACACGGTTGACACGAAAATAAATGCGCACAGCTCAAAGCCTGAAACTGCTGATGAAATACTGTATTTTCTTTTGGATATTGAAATATAATTACTGCATGTAACAAATATGCTGACTATCATATACCAGGCCAGTATTCTGTATTTTATCACAGAAAAATAAACAGCCATCGAAACATGATATACAAACATAAAATGATTAAGAAACAGCACAATCCGGTGTGCTGTTTTATCATAACCCCTCATACATGTAACTTTTTACATTAAAGAACTGCAGCCTTAAGTGCTTCAGCCTTATCTGTCTTTTCCCATGCTACGCCGAGGTCCTCACGTCCCATGTGGCCGTATGCTGCGAGCTTTCTGTACTGAGGCTTTCTGAGCTGAAGTGTTTCGATGATTGAAGCAGGTCTGAGATCAAACACCCTGTTTACTGCTTCAGCAATCTTTTCCTCAGGAGCCCTGCCTGTGCCGAATGTGTCAACAAGTACTGATACAGGCTTTGCTACACCGATAGCATAGGCAAGCTGAACCTCACACTTGTCAGCAAGCCCTGCAGCAACTACGTTCTTCGCAACATAACGTGCAGCATAAGCAGCTGAACGGTCAACCTTCGTCGGATCCTTTCCTGAAAAAGCTCCGCCGCCGTGTCTTGAATATCCGCCGTATGTGTCAACGATAATCTTTCTTCCTGTAAGTCCGCTGTCACCCATAGGTCCGCCTGTAACAAATCTTCCTGTAGGATTAATGTAGTACTTTGTATTTTCATCAAGAAGCTCTGCAGGAATTACTTCCTTAATTACAAGTTCAAGAATATCCTTTCTGATATCTTCGAGTGAAACCGCAGCACTGTGCTGTGTTGAGATAACTACTGTATCAACTCTCACCGGCTTGTCATCGTCGTATTCAACTGTAACCTGTGACTTTCCGTCCGGTCTGAGATA